>NZ_JAXEWM010000126.1:0-42566 GCF_034113885.1 Intestinibacter sp. | reverse complement strand
TTGAAAAATTCGATGAGAATGGAGAAGTATACACAAATACTGCTCAAGAAAAACAAGATGTAAAAAAAGAAGATAAAAAAGAAAATACAGAAATATCTAAAACAAAATCAAATAAAAACAATAAAAAAGACAAAAAGCATTTTGTTTTATACGCTGTAATAGCTCTATTAATAGTTGTTATGGGAGCTTTTTATTTGAATAACCAAAGAAAAATCGAGGATTTAAACAATCAAATAAGTTCTAAAGATGAAGAAATAGACCAAAAGGATAAAGAGCTTTCTGAAAAGGAAGAAGAATTAACACAAAAAGAAGAAGAGGAAAAGAAAGCTAAAGAGGAAGAAGAAAAGGCAAAAGAAGAAGCAAAACAAGAAGAACAAATAATAAAAAAGGGAGCTGAAAGTCTGTACTTCACAGCAAATAATTATAAAATGGCAGGAGACTATGAAGAGGCTATAAAATATTATAAATATACTTTAAAAGCTACAGATACAAATCAGTTTAGAGCTGATGCAATATATAATTTAGGTCTTTCATATCAAAAGCTAGGCGATGATGAAAAGGCAGAAGAATACTACAAGAGATTTGTAAATACTTATTCAGCTTCAGAAGAATACTACGACGATGCTTTCTATCATCTTGGAGTTTTATATTATAAGGATGGTAGATTACAGGATGCAAAGGATGCATTTTATACTTTAAGGGCAGAGGATCCTTCAAGTCCTTATAATAGTAGCAATGAGGTAAAAAATATTTTAAGTAAATAAGAAAATCTTTATTCTAAAAATACATAATGTAGATTTCCTATGTGTTATAAAAGAGAAAAATAGTTTTATGGATTGATTTCATAGAACTATTTTTTTTTGAAAAGATAAGGAGTACATAGTAAAATGAACTATTTCATCTAATTTTTAGAAAATTAAATAAATTATAAAATAATTACACAAGTAAAAAAATATAAAAAAAATTTTTAATATAAATAATGAATTTAAAGAAATACTACTTTCATCGCATGAAAGTTACACACCAAAAACCTTCTTAAATCAGATTTTTTATGAGTAAAACACTTATTTTTAAATTTAAAAATGAAATAAAAAAAATAGAAATATCATAATAAAGATAGAAAAAAATTTTGAAATACAAAATTGCATAAATAATATCAAATTATGGGAAAATGACTGGAAAATTGCACTTTACAGATAAAAAAAAGATACTATAATAATAGGTAAGAAAAGAAAATGAAGGAATGATAGTAAAAAAAGATGGATAGAAATAATTTAAAAGGAAAGGAGAATGTCAAAATAAAAGAAGGGGTTTAATTTTGACAAATGGATATTATGAGTAAAGTTAACAAGGTTATAGGGAAAGATATATTTTTTAGATACAGTGTGATTTTAACAGGAATGATCATATCTAGTATAGGGATTAATGGATTTATAAGACCAGCACATCTTTTAAGTGGAGGTGTTACAGGACTTGCAACTATGCTTAATTACATCACAAATATAAACGTAGGTTTACTTACATTTTTAATTAATATACCGATATTTGTACTTGGATTTATATATTTAGAAAAGGACTTTTGTATTACTAGTTTAATCAATATGGTATTATTTTCCTTTATATTAGGTATAACACAAGATATAGGGGCTTATATAAATATAAATGATATTCTACTTCAAAGTGCATATGGAGGAATCCTATGTGGAGTAGGTGTAGGACTTACTTTTAGAGCTAAATCATCTCAAGGTGGTACTGATATTATAGGTGCAATATTAAAAATAAAGAGAAATGTTCCAGTAAAAAATACAGCTTTAGCGGCAAATGTAGCTATAGTTTTATGTGGAAGCTTCTTATTTGGAATGCATCTAGCTCTATATACACTTATAAGTATGTTTTTAAATGCACAGACAATGTCTGTAGTCAAGGATGCATTCTTTGATGAAAAATCAGTCATGGTATTTACTAAAAAATCTGAAGAGATTGCAGATGATATAATGAAAAACCTAGACAGAGGTGTTACATTTTTAGATGCAGAAGGCGGATATACACATGAGAAGAAAAAAATCATATACTGTGTAGCCTTATCAAAAGAAATTCCTAAAATAAAGGAAATAGCTCTTAAATACGACAATAGAGCATTTATATCAGTAAACGATGTAAATGAAGTAAAAGGTAAAGGATTTAAAGAAAGATATTTATAATGAATAAAATATATTAGGCAGTATCAATTTTAATTTTGATGCTGTCTGTTTTTTATTGTTATAAAAGTATTATGAATATATAATAATAGTATAAATTTATTATTTTAAAGAAAGGGAGCCTTTTATATGAGTGATGTAAAAAACAATATTAATATATATAATGATTATTTAAAATCTATAAATGAAGCTAAAAAAAAGGTAAGACATGCACAAAACATAAAAAGAAGAGCGTTAAAAAAAGATATAAAAGCGACTGAAGAAGAAGTAGCATTAATTGAAAAGGGAGCTCTTACAGATGAAAAGGTAGATTTTACTTGTAATGAGGCTAAAATTTATTGTTTTACAAATGGAGATAAATATATAGGAAAAATAGAAAATGGTAAGATGAACGGTTTAGGAGTTTATATATTTTTTACAGAGGCTGAAAATGAACTAGAGTATATAGGCGAATTTAAATATAATTTAAAGGAGGGCTGCGGACAATATACTTTTCAAAATGGAAATGTGTATATAGGAAGTTTTCAAAATGATGTAAGAGAAGGAATAGGTCAAATAATATATGCAAATGGAGATGAATACGTAGGAAATTTTAAACAAGGTAAGAAAAATGGTAAGGGAATTTTTAAGTGGAATGACGGATGTACATACTATGGAGAATATAAAGACAATAAAATGGATGGAGAAGGAAGTTGTTATAATTCTTCGGGTGTTTTAATATATGAAGGTGAGTGGAAGGTAAATCAAATTCACGGAAAGGGAACTTACATTTGGAGTGAGAATAAAAAATATATAGGCGAATTTAGAAATGGAAAAAAACACGGATTTGGCAAGTTTTATTTAAATGGAGAGTTAGTTTATGAAGGAACTTGGAAATTCGACAAGCCTTGTATATTTGGAAGAAGCTTAGAGGAAATTTTTACAGTTAAATTTTAAAAAAATTACAAAAATATAATTTCGTATGTATTATAAAAAATATTTAGGATATGATAATTACTAATGAAATATTAAAACTGTGAAAGGAAGATATTATGAGTTGTGAAAAGTTTTTAAAAAAAGCGATTGCTTTAACAGTTTTATTTTTTTTAGTAAGTACATTTTCGGTAACGGCTCAAGTTGATACAGATAATAATAGTAATATAATAAAAAATAATTCAAATGATCAGATGAAAATAGCTATTACTTTCGACGATGGACCACATCCAAAGGAGACAGATAAAGTGCTAGATATCTTGGAAAAATACAATGCTAAAGCTACGTTTTTCGTAGTTGGAAAGCATGTAAAATGGTATACAGATGCAGTAGTCAGAGCTAGCAAAGATGGACATGAAATAGGTAATCACACCTATACTCATCCCGATATAAGTAATCTATCACAGGAACAGATAAAGCAAGAGATTAAATTATGTGAAGATATCATAATAGAGAAGACTGGGCAAAAGCCAAAGATATTTAGACCTCCTTTTGGCAATTACGATGAACAATCTCTAAGTAAGCTTTCTAAAGATTTAGGGTACACTGTAGTTTTATGGAGTGGAGTAGATGTAAAGGATTGGAAAAATCCTCCTCCTGATCAAATTGCCGATAAAGTAATAAATAATGTAAAATCTGGAGATATAATATTACTACACGATTATGGAACAAATAGCACCGTAGAGGCATTGGACAAAATATTAGCTTCGTTGACAGAAAAGGGTTATAAATTTGTTACAGTTTCTGAACTTTTAGAGGAGAAAAATAAAAAAAATAGTAATTAGATTCAAAAAAAATAATATTATATATTAAGATTATCTTGAGAAGGATTTGATTAAATGTATAATAAAATTTATGAGAAAAAGGAATATATAATCTTTCAAGTAAAGGGAGGTTATATAGCTTATAACACAAAAAAATGTTTTAAAGATGGACACACTCATTTAAAACATTTTGAAGCTGCAAAGACAGCCATAGATTTGGTTATCAAAAAAAGAATTCCTAAGAGTACAGATGAATATTATTTGGTCAGTTTAATCAGATTAAGTGAGGATAATAATTATATAGAAAAAATACATGAGTTAATAAATACAAGACAGAGCAAAGGTAAAAAGGATAAATACTATAATGTAACATGTAAATTGATAAAAAGGGGCTTATAGCCTCTTTTATAATGCATAGGAAGATTTTCTTATAATGTATAGGAAGATTTTTTTGCTACAAAAAATACTAAAATATATTATATAATCAAGTTTTTGGGTATAAATAACATATGCTTAAAAATATAATTTTAAAAATATTAAAAATTTTTAAATTTCTATTAAAAAATGATATTTAAGCAATTTTTTAGGATATTTTTATCAAAAAAATAAAAAATAAAGTAAGAAAAAATAATTTTATTAGAAGGAAATAAACAAAAAAAGTCGAATTATGTATAATAGTATTTGACAAATATGTGTTATAAGGTAAAATAAGAATGTTGACAAAAAATACACCAGAAGGTGATAAACTTGAATGATTTAAAAGACATTATAGAAGAAATAAAAAGCAGGTGTGACATTGTAGATGTAATATCAGATTATATGCATATTGAAAAGTCTGGTTCTAATTATACTGGATTGTGTCCATTCCATACAGAGAAGACAGGATCTTTTATGGTCAGCAAATCTAAACAAATATATAAATGTTTTGGATGCAATGCAGGTGGAGATGTAATTAGTTTTGTAATGAGATGGGAAAATGTAGACTTTATGGAGGCTGTAAAGATATTAGCTAAAAGATGTGGAATAACTTTAAATAGAAATATAAGTGAAGAAGAAAGACAAAAAATACAAGAGATAAATAAATTTAGAGAAATTCACACAGAGGCAGCAAGGTTTTATTTTGCTAATTTATTGAGCAGAAAAAATCCTGGATATGAATACCTTAAAAAAAGAGGATTGAGCGATAAAATCATTAAAAGGTTTGGTTTGGGATATTCATTAAATTCTTGGAATAGCTTGATGAATCATTTACTTGCTAAAGGCTATGACAAAGCAGATTTAGTAAAATGTGGTTTAGTTACCCATAAAAGCGAGACTAATAAGTACTATGATAGATTTAGAAATAGAGTTATGTTCCCTATATTTAACTACAATGGAAAGGTTATTGGTTTTGGAGGAAGAGTGCTAGATGATTCACTTCCTAAGTACTTAAATTCACCAGAAACTTTAATTTTTAATAAGAGATTGAATTTATATGGACTCAATATTTCTAAAAAAAGTATAAAAGACGATACTTTAATTTTAGTAGAGGGATATATGGATTTAATTTCACTTTACCAAAATAATATAGAGAATGTAGTGGCTACTTTGGGAACCGCTTTGACTATAGGTCAAGCAAAGTTAATTAGAAAATTTGCAAAAAATGTTATTATATCCTATGATTCAGATCAAGCAGGACAAAATGCTACTTTAAGAGCCATTGATATTTTACTTCAGGCTGATATTAAAGTAAAAATATTAAATTTAAAAGATTGCAAGGATCCCGATGATTTCATAAAAAAATACGGCTTTGAGGGTTATAAAAAGGCAATAGATGAATCTGACTATTATATTAAATTCAAAATAGATATACTTAAAAATAAATATAATTTACAAAATGACACTCAGAAGATGAGCTTTGTCGAAGAGGCAACTTTACTACTTAGAAAGTTGAAAAGTCCTATAGAAAAAGATTTATACGCCAAATATTTAAGCGATTTAACAAATATAAGTATAGAATCTATAAGGGCTAATGTGGGTATAAAGGTTAAAAGCAATTATAATAATAGCAAAAATAATACTAATAATAGGAAGATAGAACAAATGTCTAAAATCCAAAATGGATATTTAAAGGTAGAAGCTAAATTTATAAAATTATTGATGGAAAACAAAAAATTGAGAAATAGTGTATTAATGGATTATGAAATAGAAGATTTTTTATTTGGAGATACAAAGGAAATTTTTGATTACATAATTAAAAATAAAGAATTGGACAAAATAACTATTGACAAAATTAAAAGTTTAAACATATCTGAAGAATATGTTAAAACCATCCAAAGTATTCCAATAGAAGAAATTAATACTTACACTTTAGAAGGTACAAAAAAAATAATAGATCAAATTAGAAAAAATATAATAGATGACGAGATAAAATCGATGTCTGATGAAATAAAACAATTGTCAAATAAGCTTGAGTTATTGAAAAAGAACAATGACAATACGAAAGAGGTAGATGATAAAATTATGAATTTAAGTTTAGAAATTTTAAAAAGAGAAAAGATAAAAAAAGATTTATAGAAAGGAGGAGATAGAATATGGCGGGTAAAAAGGAAAATAAAAAATTAACGGCAAAGGCACTTATAGATAAAGGTAAAAAGCAAGGTTCTTTAACATTATCAGAGATAATGGAAGCTTTTTCAGAAACTGAGTTAGATAAGGATCAAGTTGAAAATCTTTACGAAACACTTGGAAATCTAGGAATTGAAATAATTGAAGATAAATCACAAAAGGCTGATGTTGATTTTTCTGATGATGATACAGATTTAATGGCAGATGATCATTTCAATTCAGTGTCTGATGACGACATTAAAAAAGAAGACAGCATAGATATGGAAAAAATAGACTTATCTCTTCCTAAAGGAATAAGTATAGATGACCCTGTTAGAATGTATCTTAAGGAAATAGGAAAAATACCTCTACTTAAACCACATGAAGAGATAGAATACGCTAAGAGAATGTTAGAGGGAGACGAAGTAGCTAAACAAAGATTAGTAGAAGCCAATTTAAGATTAGTTGTAAGTATAGCGAAAAGATATGTAGGTAGAGGAATGTTATTTTTGGATTTAATTCAAGAAGGTAATCTTGGACTTATAAAGGCAGTTGAAAAATTCGACTACGAAAGAGGATTTAAATTCAGTACTTACGCTACTTGGTGGATAAGACAGGCTATAACTCGTGCTATAGCAGACCAAGCTAGAACTATAAGAATACCTGTTCATATGGTTGAGACTATAAATAAATTAATAAGAGTATCTAGACAATTGCTTCAAGAGTTAGGACGTGATCCAAAACCAGAAGAAATTGCAAAGGAAATGGATATGTCTGAAGAAAAAGTAAGAGAAATAATGAAAATAGCTCAAGATCCAGTTTCTCTAGAAACTCCAATCGGTGAAGAAGAAGATAGTCACTTAGGAGACTTTATACCAGATGAGGACGCTTTAGCACCTGCAGAGGCAGCAGCTTATTCTCTACTTAAGGATCAAATAGAAGAAGTATTAGGCTCTTTAAATGAAAGAGAACAAAAGGTATTAAAATTAAGATTTGGATTAGAAGACGGTAGAGCTAGAACTCTAGAAGAAGTAGGTAAGGAATTCGATGTAACTAGAGAAAGAATAAGACAAATAGAAGCAAAGGCCTTGAGAAAGCTTAGACATCCAAGTCGTTCTAAAAAATTAAGAGATTATTTAGATTAGTTAAAATAAAAAAATTCGCCCCAAAAGGCGAATTTTTAAATGAATAAAAATAAAAACTACACATTTATAAGAGAAAGGATGAAATATTTGAAGCTTACAGATAGACTGTTAAAAATTGCATCGTTAGTAGATAAGGACAAAAAAATAGCAGATATAGGAACTGACCACGGTTATATACCTGTATATCTTTTAAATAAAAATATAATAAATTACGCTATTTTAGGTGATATAAATAAAGGACCTCTAGAAAATGCAAAAAAGGAAGTAGTTAGAAATAACTTATCTGATAAGGTAGATTTGAGATTGGGCTCAGGCATAGAGGTGCTAAAGCCAAATGAAGTAGACCAAATTATAATAGCTGGTATGGGAGGAGTTTTAATAAACGATATATTAAAGGCAAATGAACCTGTAGCCCATAGCGCAGAAAAATTAATACTTCAACCTATGCAAAGTCCAGAGGAATTGAGAAAGTTTTTATACAAAAATGGATACGAAATATTAGACGAATATTTAGTTAGAGAAGAACATAGATTATACGAAATAATAGTATGTAGATATCGAGATTTAGAGCCATCTCAAATAGATTCTATTTATTATGAAGTCGGTCAAAAATTAATAGAAAAAAATGATCCTCTAATTAAAGATTTCATAGAAAATAAAATAAGAATAAATAAAAATATATTAAATAAACTAGAAGGAAAAGAAGGTAGCGTAGTAGAAGAAAGAAAGGCTATTGTAAGTAAAAAAATAGAAGATTTAAATAGCCTATTGAGTAGATAGGGGGATTTTTATATGAAGCTTTGCAATTTAATAGAGAAGATAGAGAGCAAATACCCTACTAATTTGGCATATTCATGGGACAACGTGGGATTACTAGTAGGAGATTACGAAAATAACATAAAAAAAATACTAGTTACATTAGAAGCAAATGAAGCTGTAGTAGATGAAGCAATAAAAAATAATGTCGACCTGATAATAACTCATCACCCTTTTATATTTTCAAAAATAAGTAGAGTAAATTCAGGGGATTTAAAGGGAAGACTAATCTTAAAATTGATAAAAAATGATATAAGCCTTTATTCTATGCATACTAATTTCGATATAGCAAAGGATGGCTTAAACGACTATTTCATGGAAATTATGGGCTTTAAAAATTGTGAGATTTTAGAAGAAACTCACAGCGAAAAATTATATAAACTAGCTGTATACGTTCCAGTTGGATACGAAGACAGGATAAGAGACGTTTTAGGAGTAAATAATGCCGGCTATATAGGAAATTACAGCCATTGCACATTCAATACTTCAGGGACAGGTACATTTAAAGCAGAAGAAGGTACAAATCCGTTTATAGGTGAAATCGGTCAGATAGAAAAGGCCGATGAAGTAAAAATAGAGACAGTTGTACAAGAAAGTATATTAAATAAAGTAGTACAAGAAGTAATAAAAGCACATCCATATGAAGAGGTGGCTTACGATGTGTTTGAATTAAAAAATCAAGGACAAAAAGAAGGCTTGGGAAGAATAAGTACTCTAGACGAAGAAATGACTTTAAAAGAGTTAGCAAATAAAATTAAGTCTACTTTAAATATGGATAAGATAAGATTAGTTGGAAGCTTAGACAGTAAAATAAATAGAGTAGCCCTTTGTACAGGTGCTGGATCTGATTTAGTAAAATTATCTAAAGCAAAAGGTGCAGACGTTTTAATAACAGGAGATATGAAATACCATGAAGCGCAAGATGCACTAGATATGGGAATGAATGTGATAGATTGTGGCCATTTTGATACAGAGGATATATTCAAAGATGTCATGAAGAGATTTATAGACAGCTTTGAAGAATTTGAAACTATAAAGAGCGAAGTATACTTAAATCCATTTAAGATAATTTAGAAAAATTTAGACAATTAAAAAAATTAAATAAAAAAATAAAAAAATTAGTTGACAAAAATTAGTAAAGAGAATATTATATAAATATAAGATAACTTAAATCCTTTGATGAGGGAGAGTAATTAAGTTTAGGATCAATATAGAGAGTCGAGGATGGTGGAAGCTCGGCAAGAAGGGATTTAATGAATGGGCCTCTGAGGAGTAAATTGAAATCATATTTTGAGAGTAGACTTTACCGTGATCGCACGTTACAGCGAAAGAGTATGTTAGTACTTTAATGAGAGGTATATATTTATATATACAACTTAGGTGGCAACGCGGATAATCTCCGTCCTATACAAATGGGACGGAGTTTTTTATTTTTCAAAAAAAGTTTTATATAAACTTTCAAAATATATTTAAAAATTTATACCGAGTATTAAATAAAGAAGGAGGGAGGTGTAAAAGATGTTATGAACTTCATTTAAAGGATTTGAAAAGAAAGAAAATAAAGAATATTACAAAAATAGAAATTTTAGGAGGATTTTAGAAAATGAGAACAAATACAAATACAAAGAGATTAGTTTTAAACGCAATATTATTAGCAATGGGGTTAGTACTACATCAAGTAACACCACCAATATTTACAATTAAACCAGATACAACACTTATAATGTTATTCACACTTATGGTAATAAATAGAGATAGTTATAAAACATGTTTAGTAGCAGGAATAATAGCAGGTATATTCGCAGGGATGACAAGTTCTTTCCCAGGTGGTCAAGTACCAAACTTAATAGATAAATTCATAACTACAAATGTTATGTTTGTGATTATGGCTGCTTCATATAAATTACCTTTTATAAATAATTTATCAGATAAAACTAAAGACTTAGTAGTAACAGCAATAATGATGGTTTTAGGAACTTTAGTGAGTGGTACAGCATTCTTAACTTCAGCTCAAATATTAGTTGGTCTTCCAGGAAACTTTACAGCATTATTTATAGCAGTAGTTTTACCAGCAGTAGTTATCAACTTAATAGTTGGAGTATTAGTTTACAAGATAATAAATGTCACAGTTCAAAAAGCTGTATTAAACGCTTAAAATTTAATTTAAAATAAATAGAAAACAGATGTCGCAAAATAGAATTTTATGACATCTGTTTTTTTAATTCGTTTATTACTCGTCAAAATATATCAAAAATATCTAAAAAAAAAGAGGAAAGAATAAATAAAATTAGAATAAATAAAATATGTATATTTTTTAATTGGAAATATAGTGGTAATAGTTAAGTGTAGTTGTTTAAGTTTTTATGGGGGGAAAATAATGAAATTTTTAAATAAATATAATGACTTTGTCAACTTTATGATTGCATATATAATGATAATATGTATGTTTTTAATAGTTTTGGGGGATATGGATATTTATTATATGTATTTGATACTCGTAATAATAAATAGCTCGGTGGGGATTTTTGGATTTATTATAAGCTCTGTTACATTAAGTACAGGAGAAGAAAAGATTTATAAGGACTTAGCAAAAATTTTTGGAATAGTAGGAATTAATAATTTATTATTTTCAATGTATGTATTTAATAATTTAGAATATATAACTCTTAATCAAGAGGTTCAAATTGTATTATTTAATTTTGCAATACAAATGGTGCTTTATATTTCTTTAATACACACTTATGGAAATAATAAAAATATAATTCCATTTAAATATATTTTGGGGATTGTGGTTTTAAGTATTCCAATATTATATATCCTTGTTGCTAGATTGAATATATTGCCAAAGATATTTGATCAAAAGGAATATAGCCCTGCTAAAAATATATTATGCGCTGTATATATTTTGGGATATGTTTATTTATTGTGTAATATAAAAAGATTAGAGGGAAAGTTTTATAATAGTAAAACAGTTAAAAATATAGGATTTATATTAATTTGTACAATTGGAAGAATATTACTTATGGTGTTTTTAGGTGGTATAAATTTCTTTAATGGTAATATAAATAGTAGTACAAATATAGAATTTATAAATAGATTTAATTGTTTAAGTATGACAATTTTAAATTTTATTTATGTATATATGGTATATATTATCTGTTTTAGGGATATAATAAAAAGACCTAATCAAAATTTATATTACAATTTATTAAAAGAAAAGGATAAGCTTCAGAAGAATATAGAGAAGCTTAAAGAAGTTAGCTTCAATATGGAGTACTATAAAATTATCTATGAAGAGCTTTTAAGAAATATGCCGGCGGGAATTTTGATATCCTCAGATAATAAAATTATGTTTGTAAATAAAAAGGTATTAAATTTATTTAAATTAAAGTCAGAAAATTCTATAATCAATAAAAATATTCTTGATATAATAGATGAAAATGTAAAGGATAAATATATAGAGGACTTAAAATCCTTAAATTTAAATCAAATTGATCAAAATGTAATTAAAACTAGATTTTCATATAATAATGTGACATTTGAAGGATCTGAAATAAGATTCTATGAAAATGTTCGTGGAAGAATATTCCAAGTATCTATTATAAGTAATATAGAAGACAAAATAAAATTAGAAAATGCAGAAAAACAATTAGAGCTAAGAGATTTAATGGATAAAGCAAAAAATGAAGTTTTATCTAATATTTCACATGAATTTAAAACTCCAGTAAATGTCATATATTCTACTGTTCAGATACAGGATATAAATTTGAAAAAGGGAAATTACGGAAAAATATTAGAGTTTAACGAAATTATAAGACAAAATTGCAATCGCTTGATAAGGCTTATAAATAATTTTATAGATTCCACTAAACTAGAAAACAATCAGCTAAAAGTAAATTTAAAATGTGTAAATATCGTCTCTATTATAGAAGATATTACTATGTCCGTTATAAATTTTGCTGAAAGACAAAATATTGAGTTGATTTTCGATACAGAAGAAGAAGAACTATACTGTGAAATAGATATAGAGTGTATTGAGAGAGTTATGCTGAATCTACTTTCAAATGCGATAAAATACAACAAAAAAAATGGGACTATAGATGTAATCATCAAAAATGACGAGGAACATATTTACGTAGAAGTCATAGACAGTGGAATAGGAATTCCTAAGGAGAAGATAGATAAGATTTTTGATAGATTTGAGAGAATGAAAGATAATAACGCAGTAATTAAAGAGGGAAGTGGAATCGGTCTTAGTATAGTTAAGCAGCTTGTTAAGGCTTTAAATGGAGAAATAGAAATAGAAAGTCAAATAGGCAAAGGAACTACTGTCAGACTTACTTTTAAAAAATCAGGGGAAGTATCGGAAGAAATTTACGATGTATCACAGGATTTAGAAGAAAAGGTAAAATTAGAATTATCTGATATTAGTTGATAGCGTTTCTTGATTTTATGTCAAATATTATTTTAGATATTACAAATAATATTATTAATTCAAATATATGAGGTGATTGATAATGTTTTGTTGTCTAAATAATAAAAATAGGAAAAAACAAAAGGCTTCTTATTGCAGGGGTATGGCAGTAGGCGGTATTTTAACAATTGTTTCATTAATGATTTTAAAAATTAAAACATGTATTTGTAAAAAAGATCAAAATCAGCAGTTAAGTAATAAAGAAGATAGTGATTTCAAAGAGAATAAAGACTATGAAAAATCAAAATTAGAAGATAAAATAGAGGAGTTTAATTCTAGAAGATTGACTGTTGAAAACGAATCTAAAAATAAAAATTTATAATATATAAAATAATTTATTTAATTTTACGAATTATTAAAAAAATATAATATATTTAATGAATTTTATGCTATAATTGACTTGGAAGTAAATTATGGCATATTTATTGTGCAGGAAAAGATTTTACTTTAAAATAATTTAAGTTAATTACATACCAAGGGGGATCAATATGGAAACTAAAATTTACAATAGCAAAGAAGAAATAGATACTTCTAGACTTAGAGCATGGGTAGAAATCGATTTATCAAAATTTAAACACAATGTAGAAGTTATAAAAGAATTATTACACGACGATGTAGAAATGGTTGGAGTTGTTAAAGCTAATGCCTATGGTCATGGAGATGTAGTTGTAGCAAAATATTTTGAAAGTATTGGAATAAAATATTTCGCTGTTGCTTGTATAGAAGAAGCAATAAAACTTAGAGAAGGCGGAGTAAAAGGTGACATAATCATATTAGGTTGGACTCCTGCTTGCCAAAAAGACGACTTAATCAAATACGATTTATGCCAAACATTGGCTAACGAAGAATATGCTGAAGAATTAAGTAAATTACCTGGAACTGTAAGAGGTTATGTAAAATTAAATACAGGTATGAATAGATTAGGTGAACCAAAAGAACATCTAGATTTAATCAAGAAAATATACACTTTAGATAATATAAAAATAGAAGGTATATTCTCTCACTTATCTAGATCTGATAGTCAATTAGAAGCAGATGTAGTATTTACTAAACAACAAATAGCAAACTTTGACTATGTAATAGGTGAATTAAAAGCTGCTGGATTTGAACTTGGTAATGTACATCTTCAAAACAGCTATGGTATAGTAACTTACAGAGATTTACACTATGATTTAGCTAGACCAGGTATCATATTATACGGTGTTCCTTCAGATCCACTAGATGATACATTAGACAAATTACCAAACGGATTAAAATTCGAAGCTCCACTTTCATTAAAATGTAAGGTAGCTATGGTTAAAGAAGTATATCCAGGACAATCTGTAGGATATGGTAATAACTTCACTGCTACAGAAACTATAAAAGTTGCTACAGTTACTATAGGTTATGCTGATGGTTTATCAAGACTTGTATCTAAAAAAGATATGAAAGTTTTAGTAAATGGAAAATTCGGTAGACAAATAGGTAACGTTTGTATGGACCAAATGATGATAGATGTAACTGGTATAGATGTAAAATCAGGAGATACTGTTACTTTAATAGGACAAGATGGAGATAACTACTTACCAGTTAACCAAATAAGCTTATTAAGCAACACTATAACTAATGAAACTTTAAGTGTTATAGGTGAAAGAGTTAAGAGAGTATATCACTTATAGGATTTAATTTGAATTAAAATTATAAATTATTGAATATAAAGATACTTAGATACAAGCGATTGCATTTAAGTATCTTTTTTAATTTAAAGTGAAAATAATATATGATAAAATAAAATAAAAAAATATTATAACTGGAGGAATGTAAATGGATTATGAAATAAAAGGAAATATAGTTCCAAGTGTGGAGATAAACCTTACAAAGGGAGAGTCAGTATTCACTCAATCTGGCGGGATGTTCTACCAAACAGATGGAATAAGAATGGAAACAAATGCAAAGGGTGGTTTTCTAAAAGGTATTGGAAGAATGTTTGCTGGAGAATCTTTCTTCATGGTAACTTATACAGCTGAAAGAAATTCAAAAATTGCGTTTGCATCAACAGTTCCAGGAACAATAATACCTGTCGATGTAAGTAACAATAACAACTTCACTATACAAAAGGGTGCGTTTTTGGCAGCTGAAACTTCTGTAGATTTAAAGACTACTTTTAATAAAAAGGTGGGAACAGGATTTTTCGGTGGAGAAGGATTTATACTTCAAGAGCTTAGAGGTCATGGTATGGCGTTTTTAGAAATAGATGGAGATGCAATTGAGATAAATCTAGCGCCTGGTGAAGTTATAAAAGTTGACACAGGAAATCTTGTTGGATTTGAAAGCAGTGTTTCATATGAAATTGAAACTGTAAAAGGCGTTGGAAATATACTATTTGGCGGTGAAGGATTGTTTTTAACAAGACTTACAGGTCCAGGTCAAGTCGTACTTCAAACTATGAATATTAATGAATTTGCGCTTAAGATAGGTTCTTTTATACCTACTAGCTCTAACTAATAAATAGCGTTTTATGTAAAATACACTATGCCTATAGAACTTACTATAAGTATAGTGTATTTTTTAGTATTTTATAGAGTTTGAATAAGTTATTTGTAGCCAATAGTCGGTTATTTGATACAGACAGCCGAGTAAAATTCGCTGGTCTTGATTTTGTACTTCGCTAGGGATTTTATTATTATATCTAGAGTAATGTATTTGATTATTCGATAAAACTCTGATAACGTGCATATAAGAAGTTATCCACGGTGAAACATTTCCCTGTCTTAAGTAAGAATCGATTGAGCTTTGTAATCTTTTATCGGAGTCATCCCAAGGTAGTTGTTCTGCTAAGAGAACTTCTACTAGTTTTCTAGAGTAGCTGCATAATTCGAAATATCTCAGCGATTTTCTTTTTATCTGATTGTAAAAATCATGTAGTATTTCGTAGTTGACATTTAGGTTGTTGCTTTTCTTAAGCTTGATCAATTTGTATATATTGTCCTCTAGCTTTTCTAACACGTCTTTATTGTAATCATCTAAGAAAATATCTCTAGTTTGAGTTTCACTTCTGTCTAAGTATTTATTTAAGGCGATATCTAATTTATGAGCTTTTAGTTTGTTTTTTTCAACTAAATAGATTTTAGATAGAGATGGTATATTTTCTAGACATTTCTATTTCATATGAATTAATTAGATCGTAGCACATAAAATTCCCCTCGTTTTTAAAATTAATTAAATTTATTGTAGCAGATTTTATGATGTTTAGTGCTATTAAAATTGTTTTAACCGAATATCTTAGATAAAAATCCTGTGTGTTCATTTAATATATTCAGCCCTATAAATATTAAGATGATGCCGCCGAGTATCTGAGCGTAGTTTTTGAATACGCCTCCTAGTTTTTTACCTATTAAAACTCCTATAAAACAAAGTGACAGAGTAATTGCAAATATACTAAAACAAACAGGGAAAATAGATATACTCAAAAATGCAAAGCTGACTCCTACAGCTAAAGCATCGATGCTCGTAGCTATTGAAAGTATAAAAATCTCTCTGTTGTCGATTGTATTTATGCTTTCTATATATTTTTGCTTTTCTGCTTCGTCTTTGAATTTTATAGTTTCTGTCTCGACAGCCTCAAAAATCATTTTTAGTCCGATAAACGAAAGTAAAAACAATGCAATCCAGTGGTCTACAGATTTTATATATGATTCAAATTTAATTCCTAAAAACCATCCAATAAACGGCATGAATCCCTGAAAAAATCCAAAGAAAAAAGCAATTTTAAACGCCAATTTAGAGTTTATGTTTTTTAAAGTCATGCCCTTGCTGACAGACACAGCAAAGGCATCCATCGAAAGCGCAAATCCAGTTAAAAATATATTTATCAAGCTCATAATGGACCTCCTAAAAAAATATTTATAGCTCAAAAATTTAAAGTGTATTTAGGTATATTTTTTGAGATTATAGAAAAAATATACATAGAAGTAAAATGTAAATAGTTTATGCACTAGTAAACAATTTACATAAAGGAATATATAAATAAATATGAAAAATTTTTTTTATCTATTCTTGAATAAAATGCAAAGGAGATTTTTATATGAAAAAATGGGTATGCATCGTATGTGGATATATATACGAGGGAGAAGAACCACCGGAAAAATGCCCTGTGTGTGGTGTAGGTGCAGATAAATTTCAAGTAAAGACAGATACATTAAACTGGGCAGATGAGCACCGTATAGGAGTGGCAAAGGGCATCGATGAGGATTTAGCAGAGGATTTAAGAGCTAACTTTATAGGTGAATGTACAGAAGTAGGCATGTATCTAGCTATGGGTAGAGTCGCCGATAGAGAAGGTTATCCTGAAATTGGAGCAGCATATGATAAAATAGCTTATGAAGAGGCATTGCACGCCGCTAAGTTTGCAGAGCTATTAGGAGAAGTAGTAGAGCCATGTACAAAATCTAATTTAGAGGCTAGAGTTGAAGCCGAATACGGAGCTGCTGAAGGTAAATTAAAAATAGCTAAAAAGGCTAAGGAATTGGGACTTGATGCAATTCACGACACAGTCCACGAGATGTGCAAAGACGAGGCTAGACATGGTAAGGCATTTTTAGGACTTTTAGACAGATATTTTGGTTTAAAATAAATAGTAAAGGGGTTGTTGATTTGGCAATAACCCCTTTATGATTTATTCAAATACTGTTGAAACTTTTTCTAACCAAGATGTAATTTCAATTTTTTGAGGACAATTTTTCTCACAAGATTTACATTTTATACAATCTGACGCCTTGGCGTTTGTCGAAGCTATTTTATCGTAAATCGGTTTGATTTTCCAGTCTTCTTCAGGATATCTAAAGTATTCGTTATACAGATCAAAATACTCTGGAATTGATATATTTTGAGGACAATTATTTTTACAGTAACTGCATCCTGTACAACGAATAGCAGTTTTATTATTGATAATTTGGCATACATCTTCAATCACTTTTAATTCTATATCATTCAAAATAGGCATATCTTTCATATTGTCGTATATCTGTTCTAGAGAACTCATTCCACTTAGAACAATTTCTACTTGATCTAAAGATTGTGCAAATCGTATAGCCCAAGAAGCAGTACTTTTTTCGGGATGTATTTTTTTAAAAATTTCATCCGCCTCTTCTGGAAGATTTGCGAGAGTTCCCCCTTTTACAGGTTCCATTACTATAATCTGCTTATTGTGTTTTTTTGCAACTTCATAGCATTTTTCAGCCTCTATAGATGGACTTTTCCAGTCCAAGTAATTAATTTGTAGCTGAACATAATCGACCTCTGGATGGTCTGATAAGATTTTATCCAATAGCTCTGCATTATCATGGTATGAAAATCCTATCTTTTTTGCCTTTCCCTGTTGTTTTAGCTCTTTTAAAAATTCGAATTCATCGTATTTTTTGCAAATATCGTAGTGCTCTTTATTTAACCAATGAAGCATATAATTATCAAAATATGTCACACCACAGCGGTTTAATTGCTCTTCAAAATATTTATAGCATTCCTGATGAGATTTTACTTTCCAAGTCGGAAGCTTATCTGCAATGAAAAATGATTCGCGTGGATGTCTTTTTACTAAGCATGTTTTTAAAGCTTTTTCACTTTCTCCATCTAGATAAGTATAAGCTGTA
Source organism: Intestinibacter sp. (assembly GCF_034113885.1). GTDB lineage: Bacteria > Bacillota > Clostridia > Peptostreptococcales > Peptostreptococcaceae > Intestinibacter. The sequence continues at coordinate 23,984 of NZ_JAXEWM010000126.1, read as the reverse complement.
TCAAAGTACTTTCCGCCTTTTTGCAAAAAAGAGTCGACCATTTTATTTAAAAGAGGAAAATCAATGCTTTTATCATCGTTTTCATCTATTTTTGGAAGTCTTAAAAAACCAAAGCCTAATTTATTCATATCGATGCCTCCTAAGTATATGTTATAAATAATTATATTCAAAATTTATTGCATTTAAAAGAATAAAAAGATGCTAAATTGGAAAATATATAAGTAAAATGTTTAAATATAAAAATTAAAAAAAATAAATAAATAGTTAAAATTTTGAAAAATTAGTTGCAATTAGCATTTTTTTATCTTACAATGTATACATAGTCAAAAATTAATAATTAAATGCAATGAAAAAGAAAGTAGGTTTAATGTGGATTTATAGAGAGTAGAGGATGGTGGAAGCTCTACATGATACTTAGATTGAAATAACGCTTTGGAGTGGTTAGAAGAAATTACGTTTCGTAAGAGTAAAACTAAACGGAGCCTCACCGTTAAAGGAGGAAAAGTATAATAATTGTACTTTACGAAGGTGGACACATATGTGTCAACTAGGGTGGTACCGCGGAATATATCCCGTCCCTATACTATTGTATAGGGGCGGTTTTTTATTTTAAAGATAATCGCATTTATGCATTAAATATTTTAAAGAAAGGGATGAAGTAACAATGACGCTAAATAGAACATTTGCAAATGAATTAAAAGATTCAAAAGATGAAGTTATATTACTTAGAGGTTGGATATACAAAATAATCGACTTAAGTAATGTAGTATTCATAAAATTAAGAGATAAAAGTGGAATAGTACAACTTGTAGCAACTAAAGAACAAATAGAAGGTTTGAGACTTGAAAACGCTATAGAAGTAACAGGTAAAAAGAGCGAAAATGAAAAAGCACCAGGCGGTGTAGAAGTTGTAGTAGACGAAATCAAGGTATTAGGAAAAACATATTACGACAAGCTTCCATTTGAAGTAAACAGCTTCAAAAACAAAGCTGCTCTAGAAACTCAATTAGACAACAGAACAATAGCACTTAGAAGACCAGAAATACGTGCAATATTTAAAGTTCAAAATGAAATAGAACAAGCTTTTAGAGATTATCTAAGATCTAAAAACTTCGAACAAATACATACTGCAAAAATTATAGACTCATCTACTGAAGGTGGATCTGAAATGTTTACAGTAAACTACTTTGATAGAAGATCTTTCTTAGCTCAATCACCACAATTCTACAAACAAATGATGGTAGGAGCTGGATTTGAAAGAGTATACGAAATAGGACATGCATATAGAGCTGAGCTTCACAATACTTGGAGACATTTAAATGAATACGTGAGCTTAGACGTAGAAATGGGATTCATAAAAGATGAATTCGAGCTTATGGACTTAGAAGAAGGCTTCTTAGATTACTTATTCAAACATTTAAATAAGGTTTGTAAAAAAGAATTAGAAATGTACAAAATCGATCTTCCAAATGAAGTTAAAATACCAAGAATAACTTTAGCAGAAGCTCACAAAATATTACTTGAAGAATACGGTAAAAAATCACCAATAGGAAATATAGATGCTAAAGGTGAAGAATTAATCTGTAAATACGTAAAAGAAAAATACGGAACAGAATTTGTATTTTTAACTAAATATCCAGTGGCAAAAAGACCTATGTACACTATGCCAGACGACGAAGATCCTACACTTACAAAGAGCTTTGACTTAATATACGATGGTCTTGAAATAACTACAGGTGGACAAAGAATACACGACTATGAAATGTTAAAAGAAAACATAATCAAATTTAGATTAAAACCAGAAGATTTTGATTTCTATCTAGATACATTTAAATACGGTATGCCACCACATGGAGGATTTGCAATAGGTTTAGAAAGACTTACTATGAAAATATTAAAACTTTCAAACATAAGAGAAGCTACATTAGTACCAAGAGACATGAAAAGATTAACTCCATAAAATAAGATATAACATTTAATAAAATAAAAAGGAGATGGATATTATGGCAATTAGTAAGGATCAAGTTAAATATATTGCACAGTTAGCTAAGCTTCACTTTGAAGAAGACGAAGCTGAAAAATTTGCAAAGGAATTTGAAAATATATTAGAGCAATTCAAAACACTAGATGCTCTAGACTTAGACGATGTTGTAGTTGAAAGACCAACAGTTTCAGTAACTAGAAAAGATATACCTAAAAAATGTGAAATTGAAGACTTATTTAGAAATGTAAAAACAATGAGAGACACTGCTATAGAAGTGCCAAAAATCATTGAATAGGAGGTCATTTTGATGAGTATAAGAGAAACAGTAGCTAAGATTAAGTCTGGCGATATAAAAAGTTATGATGTCGTTAAATCATACGTAGATGTTATAGAAAAAAAAGAAGATAAAATAGATGCTTTCCTACTACTTCAAACTGATGAAGCTCTAGAAAAAGCAAAAGAAATAGATGAAAAAGTTAAAAACGGAGAAAAACTAGGAGCACTAGCCGGTATACCAATAGCTATAAAAGACAATATATGTACACACGGTGTAAAAACTACTTGTGCATCAAAAATGCTAGAGGATTTCGTTCCACCATATGATGCTACTATAATTAAAAAATTATTAGCTGAAGATGCTATATTAATAGGAAAAACTAACCTAGACGAATTTGCAATGGGTTCTTCTACAGAAAATTCAGCTATGAAGATAACTAAAAACCCAATAGATGTAACTAGAGTTCCAGGAGGATCTTCAGGTGGTTCTGCAGCAGCAGTTGGTTCTGAAATGGTTCCACTTGCACTTGGTTCTGATACTGGTGGTTCTATAAGACAACCTGCATCATTCTGCGGTATAGTAGGTATGAAACCAACTTACGGTTTAGTATCTAGATTTGGTCTTATAGCATTCGGTTCTTCACTTGACCAAATAGGACCATTCTCTATGAGTGTAGAAGATAATGCTTATCTACTTAACGTACTTGCTGGAGAAGATGATTTAGACTGTACTACTGCTAAAGGACGTGAAAAGGTAGATTACACTAAAGATCTAGGTTCAGATATAGCTGGTATGAAAATAGGTATACCAAAGGAATTCATAGAAGAAGCAGGTTTAGACCCTGAAATCAAAGAAATAGTACTAAAAGACTTAGAAGCTTTAAAAGAATTAGGCTGTGAGGTTGAAGAATTTTCTCTACCTATAACTAAAGATGGACTTGCTCCATATTATATAATATCTTCTGCTGAAGCTAGTTCAAACTTAGCTAGATTCAACTCAGTAAGTTACGGATATAGAGCAAAAGATTACACATCTGTAGATGATATGATAGAAAAAAGTAGAAGTGAAGGATTTGGTAGTGAAGTAAAAAGAAGAATAATGCTTGGAACTTATGCATTATCATCTGGATACTACGATGCTTACTACAACAAGGCTCAAAAATTCAGAGCAAAATTAAAATCTGACTTCCAAGAAGCCTTCAAAAAATACGATATAATACTTGGACCAGTATCTCCAATACTTCCATTTAAAATAGGTGAAAGATGTGAAGACCCTACTGCAATGTACTTAGCTGATATTTACACAATAAATATAAACCTAGCTACAGTGCCAGCATTATCTATGCCAGGAGGAAAGAGCAAAGAAGGTCTTCCAGTAGGTATCCAATTAATAGGAGATACATTTACAGAAGATAAGATATACAAAGTAGCTTATCAACTTGAAAAGAAATTAGCACTAGAATTTGATAGAGAGGTGTAAGATATGGTATATGAAACAGTCATAGGACTTGAAATACATGCTGAATTAAAAACTAAAACAAAAATATTCTGTAGCTGTTCTACAGAATTCGGTAAAAAACCTAATGAAAATACTTGTCCAATATGTCTAGGTATTCCAGGAACTTTACCAGTGTTAAATGAAGATGTAATAAAGCTTGCAATTAAAGCAGGGACTGCTCTTGATTGTACAATAAACAACTACAATAAGATGGACAGAAAAAACTACTTCTATCCAGACTTAACTAAAAACTTCCAAACTTCACAATATGATTTACCAATGTGTAGTAATGGTCTAGTAAAATTTGATTTTGAAGGAAAAGAAGTAAAGGTTAGAATAAACAGAATACATATAGAAGAAGATGCAGGTAAGCTTGTGCATTTAGAGGATGAACCATATTCATTAGTAGATTACAATAGATGTGGTGTGCCACTAATTGAAATCGTTACAGAACCAGATTTACGTTCTCCTGCTGAAGCTGCTGAATTTATGAGACAATTAAAGGGTATTCTTGAATATGCTGAAGTATCAGATTGTCGTATGGAACAAGGTTCAATAAGATGTGATGCCAACATATCTATAAGACCACTTGGACAAGAAGAATACGGAACAAAGGTAGAAATAAAAAATATAAACTCATTTAGAGAAGTTCAAAAAGCTCTAGAAAAAGAAGAAAAAAGACAAAGAGAATTATATCAATACGGTGAACAACATAAGATAAAACAAGAAACTAGAAGATGGGATGCTGCAAAGGCTAAAACTTTACCAATGCGTTCAAAAGAAGAAGCTCATGACTACAGATACTTCCCAGAACCAGACTTAACACCAATTATAATAGAACAATCTTTTGTAGATGAAACTAAGGCTAATTTACCAGAAATGCCAATTCAAAAACGCGAAAGATTTGTAAGAGATTACAAAATACCAGAAAAAGACGCTGCTATAATAATAGCTAATAAGACATTAGCACATTTTTATGAAGATGTAGTAGCACTAGGTGCAGATCCTAAGACAGTTGACAATTATATATTAGGAGAAATGCTTAGACTTCTAAATGCTAAAGGATTAGAACCAGAAGATATAACTATGGAACCTAAAAACTTAGCAGAACTGATAAAGGTTATAGCTGAAGGAAAAATAAGTAAAACTGCTGGTAAAGAAGTATTTGAAGAAATGTTTGAAACTAACAAGGATCCAAATACTATAATAGAAGAAAAAGGACTTGCTCAAATAAGTTCATCTGACGAGCTTGAAAAATTAGTCGATGAAGTACTTGCTAAGAACCCTCAATCAGTAGAAGACTTCAAAGCAGGTAAAAAACAAGCTGCAGGCTTCTTAATGGGACAAGTAATGAAGGCTTCAAAAGGAAAAGCAAACCCACAAGTTGCTAAAAAGATGATAGACGACAAATTAAACGCTTTAGCTTAGTAGATAATTTAAAAAATTGATTTTAGGGAACCATTGTGTAATAATTAAATTATATGATGGTTCTTTTTTAAATAAAATTTATGAAAAGAGAAAAGATTAGCGAATTTGCTATATCAAATATAAAAAATAATATAACTATATTGTAAAAAGAAGGTAAATATATTATGAATATTTTATTGAAAAGATCAGTACAAAGAGCTCTACTTTTAGTGACCTCATTTGTAATACAAATCGCGGTATTGGTGTTTTTTATATTTCAATATAAAGGAAATTTCCTACATTTTTATCTAGGTTCATTAACTCTTAGTATAGCGATAGTTTTTGTAATTATAAATAATAAGAGCAACCCGAGCTACAAAATCGCATGGATTATACCTGTGCTTATTTTTCCTATATTTGGAGGGTTGTTTTACTTATTATACGGTGGAAATAAATTGAGCACTAGAGAAAAATTAAAAATGGTAATCCAAAATATAAAAATGACTAATTCTCTAAAACAAGATGATAAAATAATAGAAAATTTAGGCAAAGAGAATATATACGCTCAAAATCAAAGCAAATATATTTTAGATTACGCAAAATGTCCTGTTTACAATAATACAGAGACTACTTACTTTAAAATCGGAGAAGAAAAGTACGAGGCCCTTTTAAAGGAATTAGAAAAAGCGCAGAAATTTATCTTTTTAGAGTATTTTATTATACAGGAAGGGAAGATGTTCAACTCCATACTAGAAATTTTAGAGAGAAAGGCCAAAGAAGGCGTAGATGTAAGGTTGATTTACGACGATGTAGGTTGTCTAGTTACGCTGCCACATAATTATCATAAGGAAATAGAAAAAAAGGGAATCAAATGTAGAGTGTTTAACCCTATAAAGCCGTTTTTTACTAGAAGATTAAACAATAGAGACCACAGAAAGATAGCTGTAATAGATGGAAATGTCGGTTTTACTGGTGGTATAAATCTAGCTGATGAATATATAAATGAATACGAAAAGCATGGATATTGGAAGGATGCTGCTATAATGCTAAAGGGAGATGCAGTGTGGAGTTTGACGATAATGTTTTTATCTATGTGGGATTATATAGACAATATAGATGAAAATTATCTGAGATTTAAGCCTTCTGCAGAAAAAAGATATACGAGCAAGGGATATGTTCAACCATTTGATGATAGTCCGCTTGTGAACGAGCCAATAGGTGAAACTGTTTATTTAAATTTAATAAACAAAGCTAAAAAATACATATATATAAATACTCCTTATTTGATAATAGACAACGAAATGGCGACTGCACTTAAAATAGCATCTAAATCAGGTGTAGATGTTAAAATAGTGACTCCTTATATTCCAGATAAGGTATTTGTCCACGCAGTTACAAAATCATACTACGAATCATTTATAAAGGACAATATAGAAATCTACGAGTTTACTCCTGGATTTATGCATGCAAAGACATTTGTAGTAGATGATGAGTACGCAGTAGTTGGAAGTATTAATTTGGATTTTAGAAGTCTGTACCTACATTATGAGTGTGGTGTATGGCTTTACAATACAGATAGTATAAAGGACATAAAGGAGGATTACCTAAAAACTCTTGAAAAATGCCATAAGGTTACTATACAGGAATGTAAAAATACAAGTAAGATTAAAAAGTTCTTTAGATTAGTTATAAGATTGTTTGCGCCACTATTATAGCAGTGAGCAGATTATGGAGAAGATTTATGATAAAAAAATATATGGATTTGATATTTGGATTTTTGATGATTTTTTATTTTTTATTGATAAATTCAATGTCTTTATTGAGGTTTAAATACATATTTTTAGTTTTGGGGTTTTTATGTATTTTTTACCATTTTATTAAAAAATACTTAGATGGCAAAAATAAAGTTTATAAATTTATAAGAAAGGTGTTTATAATAGCACTGGCATTGTTTTTTATGATAGAAGGATGCATGATTTTTTATCCTAAGAAAAATTTAAAAAATGATTGTGATTATATAATTGTTTTGGGCGCATTAGTGAATAAAAACCAAATAAGCAAGAGTCTACAGGATAGGTTAGATACATGCATAGATTATTTAGATAAAAGCGAAGACGATTGTTATATCGTAGTTTCGGGAGGTCAAGGTAGAGGGGAAAATGTAACCGAGGCTTCTGCGATGAAGAAATACTTAGTTTCTAAAGGAGTTAGTGATGATTTAATTCTTATGGAGGATAAATCAACTACGACAAAGGAAAATTTCGTGTTTTCGAAAAAATTAATAGAACAAAAAAGTAGTAAAAAAATAGAAAACCTAAATATAAGAATAATAACGACAGATTTTCATACCTTGAGAAGTAAGTTGATTTCGTATAGAGCTGGATATAAAAATACTAGCTTTTATACTTCAAAATCGAGCTACTACTTATATGTTTTAAATTATACAAGAGAATTTTTTGCATTAATATGTAATGTTATATTTAATTACTAAAGGAGAACAAGATGCTTAATAAATTTAATATAAACGTGGATGAATTAAAAGCAAATATAGATGGAATAAAATCTATGGTAAATAAGAAAAAAAACTATCAAGATATAAAGAAAAAGGTATTAAATAAGCATATAGAATTAGATGATCAAAATATAATCGATATATCTATAGATGTGAATGTAGCTCGTAATGAAAATGGCGAGGAGGTCGTCTTAAATTCAAAAAATGTAGACCAGATAATAAACGATATAGCGGGGACTATTGTAAGAAATACTAACGAAAACATGGTCATGCCTAAAAATATAATTATTTCTTCTAAAGAAAACATAATGGAACAAATTGAGTATCAAAATATAGAAAAAACTTACGATGATGTAGATTTAGGGATTATGAGTATAGAAAAGCCGAGATACAGCATGGATGAGGTTTTTTTAAATCAAGATATGAAAAAAAATATTTCGAGAATACTGGCTATAAGTAAAAATAAAAGAAAAATAGTAGAGGAGCTAAAAATTCAAAATTCTCTAAAGGGAGGTAACTCTATACTTTGCAATTTCTATGGAGAAAGCGGCAGTGGAAAAGCCTCTGTAATACACTGCATAGCAAGTGAGATAAATAAAAATATAGTTACAGTCAACTACAACATGATAGAGGCAATACCTGTTTACGATATACCAAAGACTATAAAGGCGATATTTGAAATAGCCAAAAAACAAAATGCTGTAGTCGTTATCACAGAGAGCAATAGGCTTATAAAACAGAAAAAAGTAGATTCAAGCGAGTACTACGATAATCTAATCAACGTAATAAAGGGTTCGATAAAAGTAGAGATTGGAAAATTTGACTCCTTATTATTTTTTACTTCGACTAATAAAGATAAAATAGACGAGTATTTTAGCAAATTGTTCTTTATAAACGTGGAATTTAAAAATCCAGACGAATACGAACGCGAAAAGCTATGGGAGTTTTGTACTAAGGAAAATGTAAAATTATCTCCTATATTAGATCCTAAGAGCTTAGCTCAGAAGTATCAAAATATAAGTAGAGCTGATATTAAGGATATATTATTTATAGCAGCTTCTATTGCTTTAGAAAACAATAGAGATATTCTATACGAATCAGATTTTGATTCGGCGTACAGTCAGGTTTTAGAAAGATACTAATTTTATTTTGTGAAAATTAATAGAGGCTTTTGCAAATTTTGTTTTGCAGAAGCCTTTAATATATTTAACATGAAAAATCTATATTTAATTGAATTTCCTCCCCGTCTATAAATAAATTATCTTCAATTAAATAAACAACGCTATTTCTAAAAAAATATGCATCTTTATCAGAAAGCTCAAAAGGGCAATTTTTCTTATCTAGTACAATATTATTTACTTTTACTACTAAAAATTCGTTTTCAAATACAACATCTACTATCAAGTTATGTATAAATTTGACTTGGATATTTTTTAGGTAAGTATCGATAGATTTAAAAATAGAATCAAATATACAGTGTTTTAGTGCAAGCTCTTTATTGTAGCCGCATTTTGCACAATAGATGTAATTAGATGATGTTTCTGATGTTATAGTTGTGTATTCCTCATTACAAATGCTGCAAAATCTTTTCATTTTTGTTTCCCCCTCGTTTTGAAATAATATATAATTAATTTAATTATGATTAAATAGTAGCACTAAAATTCTGAAAATGGCACAGGTAAGTAATGGTAAATATATTTTGAAATTTATTAAATATTTTCGATGAAAATATGTTATCATATATAGATATGCGAGAAAAATGTATTGAGGAGGAATTTTTGTGGAAGAAATATCAAATATGAATTTTGAAAATCTATCTTTTTCAACAGTTATGAGAAGACTTTCAAACTGGGCATTAAACGATGGTATAAATGCTGGTGTAAAACTTATAATAGGTGTGCTTGTAATAATTATTGGATTTAAGTTGATCAATAAAGTATCTAATAAGTTTTTAAAATTTGCAGAGTTGAAAAGCATAGACGTTACTCTAGTTAAATTTTTAAAATCATTTATAAATATATCTTTGAAATGTCTATTATTATTGATAATAATTGGAGGATATTGGGATATTGAATTGACTGGATTTGCGGCTATTTTAGCTTCAGCAGGGGTTGCAATAGGTTTAGCACTTCAAGGAAGTCTATCGAATTTTGCTGGTGGATTTATAATACTTTTCTTGAGACCTTTTAAGGTAGGCGATTATATCCAAGCAGCAGGATTTGAAGGAACAGTTGAGCAAATAGGAGTATTTTATACTAATTTAGCGACTGTAGACAATAAATTAGTAATGATACCTAATGGTACTCTATCAAATGGAAGCTTGATAAATTTCACAGCTAAAGAAACTAGAAGAGTTGATTTTATTTTCTCAGTTGGATATGATACAGAGCTTTTAAAGGTAAGACGAGTTTTAAAGGATATAGTGGACAAGCATAATTTAATTTTATCTAAGCCAGAGCCTTTTATAGGTCTTGTTGAACACAATGCTAGCTCGTTAGATTTTGCTGTTAGAGTATGGGTAAAAACTGAAGATTACTGGACGGTCTACTTTGATTTACTAGAAACTGTAAAAAATAGATTCGATGAAGAAAATATAAATATACCATATCCACAAATGGATTTACATTTTATAAATCAAATAAATCAAAAGCAAGATTAATTATAAAAAACTGGTCGATACTAACTATATCGGTCAGTTTTTTTTATTAAAAATATATTACAAATTTGTTATGAAATTGTAAGCATATTTAAATAAATAATTTCGTGAAATAATGTATAATCATATTATAAAAGAACATAATTATAAGAGATTGAAATACAAATGTATCTCTTTGATATAAAAGTTTTATAATTTAAAACTGAGGAGCGTGGTAATATGGAATATATACAAAGTTTACTAAATTTAGTACAAGATTACTGGATACTTTCAATCTGTGTGGGGTTTTTTAGTGCTTTTGTAGAGAGCTTTGTTCCTATGCTGCCATTAGTTGCAATCGTAACAGCAAATGCTGCCTTGTTTGGAATGGCAAAGGGATTTTTGATATCCTGGATTGGATCTGTTACAGGAACTATTTGTTTATTTTTAATAGTTTCTAAAATCGGAAATAGTAAGAAATTACTTGAGAGAGTTAAAAGTGAAAAGGTTAAGAAAGCTATTTTATGGATAGATAACAGGGGATTTAAGCTTTTGTTTATAGCTTATGCTTGTCCGTTTTTACCTGCATGTGTGATAACTATAGCGGCGGCTCTTAGCAAGAGACATATAACTACATTTACATCAGCAGTTTTATCAGGTAAGTTCATAATGTTTTTAGTGATAAGTTATATTGGACAAGATATATACGGCTTTATAACTAGCCCAGTTAAGATAGTAGGATTTTGTTTGATTGTATTCTTGGCTTGGAAGCTAGGTAATAAATTAAACAAAGACTTAGATTATATAGAAGAAAAAAGACATATTAAGACAGAGGGAAATTATTTAGATGACAGTGAATATATAGAAATGAAAAAAAGAGTTAGATAAAAATTAGAGGTTATTTTGCAAACCTCTAATTTTGATGTTTAATAATTTTCGGATATATTTTTATCGACTTGATCCCAATTTACGAAGCTGAAAAATTTATCTACAAACTCACATTTATCTGAATAAAGTTTTTTGTCTAAATTTAAGCAGAGTATTATTTGGTGCTTAAATGATATGGGACAGTAAATTTCATCAGAGGTTGTTAAATACAGATTTCCGTCAGGCTTACAGGCTAAAAAAATCCAATCGGAATTTGAATTTATAGCTGAGCTTTTAAATTCTCTTTTGAAACTATTAAAGCAGGTAAATGATTTATCTATTTTTTTTAGAAATTTTTCACCTGGAGAAGTTTTTCTAGCAGATAGATTTTTAAAAAAATATTCAAAATTAATTGCATACGATGCGTTTAATTTAACCTTCAGAGCTATTTCTTCTGGCATAGAATCTAAATTTTTTAGAAGATCTTCTAAAGATGCATCTTTAAATTCTTTATTATCTTCTAATATAAGGTTTAGATTATCTATACATGAAGTATATTCGTCGTACATAGTTTTTAATTGAGTTTCGTTTATAAATTGATTTAATTCGCAAAAGGAATAATCGAGCTTTATAGCCTCTAATTTAGCTGAGCTCAAAGCATATGTACAACTTAAATCGATTGTCGTACAAAATAATAATATCGACAAAAATAAAATTAATTTTTTCATTAGATTCACCTCTAATATATTATGTTACAAAATAGTTAAAAGTATTATAAAATTCATTTATAATATACAAAAATTATTTATAATATATAATAGAATGTATCTTTGCAATCTATTTGTAATAAAATTTGAGATACGTTATGCTATAATGATATTAAACATTATAAAAATTTAATAAAATTTAAAAGGAGAGATAAAAATGGCAATCACATTATCAAAAGGTCAAAAAGTTAGTTTAACTAAAGGAAATCCAGGGCTTAAACATCTAGTTGTTGGACTAGGATGGGATACTAATAAATACGATGGAGGATTTGATTTTGACTTAGATTCAGCTGCTTTTTTATTAGGAGAAGGTGGAAAAGTAAATAATGATGCAGATTTTATTTTCTACAATAATTTAAAGCATTCATCAGGAGCTGTTGAACATCTAGGAGATAATTTAACTGGAGCAGGCGATGGAGACGATGAACAAATAAAGGTTGATTTAAGTTTAGTACCAGCTAATGTAAGTAAAATTGCTTTTACTGTAACTATACATGAAGCTCTAGAAAGAAGACAAAACTTTGGACAAGTAAGCAATTCATTTGTAAGAGTTGTAAATGAAGATACTAAAGAAGAGCTTTTAAACTATGAATTAGGTGAAGATTTCTCTATAGAAACAGCTGTAGTTGTTTGTGAAATATACAGACATAATGGAGAATGGAAATTCAATGCTTTAGGTTCAGGGTTTGAAGGAGGGCTTGAAGCTCTTTGTAAAAACTTTGGAATAAATATATAAATATAAGTGAGGGGGAGTAAATATGGCAATCACATTAAAAAAAGGTCAAAAAATCGATTTAACTAAAGGAAATCCAGGTCTTAAACATATTAAGTTAGGATTAGGCTGGGATACTAATGTATTCGATGGAGGAGCAGATTTCGACTTAGACGTAAGTTTATTTATGGTTGGAAAAAGCGGAAAAGTAGAACACGATGAAGATTTTATATTCTACAATAACTTAAAGCATCCATCTGAAGCCGTTGAACATTTAGGAGATAATAGAACTGGTGATGGCGATGGAGATGACGAAGAAATATTAGTAGATTTTTCTAAAATGCCAGACTATGTGGACAGAATAGCTGTAACAGTTACTATATACGAAGCTAAAGAAAGAAGACAAAATTTTGGACAAGTAAATAATTCTTATGTAAGACTTTTAAATTCAGATAATGACGAAGAATTACTTAGATATGATTTAGGAGAAGAATTCTCTATAGAAACTGCAATAGTTGTATGTGAAATATATAAACATAACGGCGAATGGAAATTCAGTGCAGTAGGTTCAGGATTTGAAGGAGGACTTGAAGCTCTTTGTAGAAACTACGGTTTGGACGTATAATATGAACTAATATGGAGGAATAGACATGTCAATAAATCTTAAAAAAGGACAAAAAATCGATTTAAAAAAATCTAATCCAGGACTTAGCACAGTTAGAGTAGGATTAGGATGGGATCCTGTAAACCAAGGTGGAGGAGGATTTTTAAAATCTCTATTTGGTTCAGGAAAGGCTGATATAGATTGTGATGCTTCTGTATTTTTATTAAATGGAGATAGCAAGCCAATTGATTTAATTTATTTTGGAAATTTAAGAACAAGAAACGATTCTATAATACATACAGGTGATAATTTAACTGGAGAAGGAGAAGGCGATGACGAGGTTATCTTAGTAGACCTAGATAGAATAGATCCTAAGGTAGATAAATTATTATTTGTTGTAAATATTTACGACTGTGTCAGAAGAGGTCAAGACTTTGGTATGATCCAAAATGCATATATAAGAATTACAGATGCTAAAAATAATTCTGAAATAGCTAGATACAACTTATCAGATGATTATAGAGGAAAAACAGGATTATTGGTTGGCCTTATATACAGATATAATGGAACTTGGAAATTCAATGCAATAGGAGAAGGAACAAGAGACACAGGCTTAAACGACATGAAGAAAAATCTTGAAAGAAAAGCATATGGAGTGTAAAAAATGAAATTTTATGGTGAGACGAAAGAGAGCGTACTAAAAGAGCTCAATGTAGATAAAAATAAAGGTCTTTCTAATGATGAGGTAAAAGAAAGAAGAGAAAAATACGGCCTAAATGAATTTACGCCTAGAGAAGAAGGTAGCTTTTGGGATGATTTAAAAGATGCCCTATCAGAGCCTATGATAGTGATATTAATCGTAGCAGCTATAATAAGTGCTGTTATTGGAGAATTCCACGATGCAATAGGTATAGTATGTGCTATAGCAATAGGTATAGCGATAGGAATGATCACAGAAGGTCGTTCTAAAAAGGCTGCAGAAGCTCTATCAAAATTGACAGAAAATATAGAGGTAAAGGTACTTAGAAATTCACAGGTAGAACAAGTATCAAAATCAGAATTAGTTCCTGGAGATATAGTTTTTATAGAAACAGGAGATATGATTCCAGCAGATGGTAGACTTATAAAGAGCATAAACTTAAAGGTCAGAGAAGACATGCTTACAGGTGAATCTGATGATGTATCTAAAAAATGCGACGTAACTATCGGCATGGAAAAGGTCGAAACTAAAGACGGTATAAAAGAGCTTGAACCAATACCAGCAAAACAAATAAACATGGTATTTGGAGGAACTCTAGTTGCATATGGTACAGGTATGATGGTTGTAACTTCTATAGGAGACGACACTCAAATGGGAGATATAGCTAAAAACCTATCAGAAGAAGACGAGGAAACTCCACTTCAAATAAAGCTTGGACATTTAGGTGGATTAATAGCTAAGGTTTCAAGTGCCATAGCAGGATTACTATTTATATTTATGGTAGTAAGAATGGTCATGAATGGATTAAAAATAGATACTTCAGGAGTATTTGCATTTTTAGATTCTATAGATGAAGTAAAAACTGCATTTACTGTTTGTGTAGCTTTAATAGTTGCAGCAGTTCCAGAAGGTCTTCCAACTATGATAAATATGACTCTTGCTATAACTATGCAAAAAATGGCGAAGATAAATGCCTTAGTTACTAAGAAAGAGGCTTGCGAAACTATAGGTTCAGTTTCAGTTATATGTTCAGATAAAACTGGTACATTAACTCAAAATAGAATGACTGTAGAAGTAGCTTATATAGACGGTAGATATGTAGAAGACGACAATATTAATTCAAATAGTTATTTCTTAGAAAACTGTACAGTAAACTCTACAGCAGATATAGAAGTTCACGATGACGAAACTAAGTATCTAGGTAGTGCTACAGAATGTGCTCTACTTCTTAGAAATAAAGACACTGATTATAGAAAAATGAGAAACGATGCAATTATAATTGCACAAAATCAATTCTCTTCTAACTTAAAGAGAATGTCTACTATAATCGCACAAAATCACAAATACGTACTTCTTACAAAAGGTGCTCCAGAGGTAATTCTTGAGCTTTGTAAGTTTGTCGAAGAGCCAGATGGAGTAAAAGAACTTACACAAGATAGAAAAGAAAAAATACTATCTGAAATAGCTAAATTACAAGAAAAATCTATGAGAGCATTGGGATTTGCATATAAAGAAATGCCTATATACGAAGAATCAAAAGAAGCTGCAATAGCGCTTGAGGATGAAGATATAAGCATAGAAAAATGCGAAGAAAGCTTAGTATTTGGCGGATTCGTAGGTATTAGAGATCCACTTAGACCAGATGTAGCTGAATCTGTTAAAACTGCAAATCATGCAGGTGTAGCAGTAAAAATGCTTACAGGAGATAATATAAACACAGCTAGAGCAATAGGAGAAGATTTAGGTCTTCTTAAAAATAATATGAGGGCTGTAGAAGCTTCATATATAGATACTTTAACTGATGAAGAATTAAAAGAAGAAATCAAGACTATTTCAATAGTTGCTAGAAGTAAACCAGATAGTAAGATGAGAATAGTTCAAGCTTTACAAGCAAATGGAGAAGTAGTAGCTGTAACAGGAGATGGTATAAACGATGCACCAGCTCTAGCTAAAGCAGATGTAGGTATAGCTATGGGTATATCTGGAACAGAGGTTTCTAAAAACGCTGCTGACATCATACTTACTGACGACTCATTCTCAACTATTGTAAGTGGTATAAAATGGGGTAGAGGAATCTACGATAACTTCCAAAGATTCGTCCAATTCCAGTTGACAGTTAATATAATTGCGTTCTTAGTTGCGATTATTTCACAAGTATTAGGTCAAGAAATGCCATTTACAACTATACAATTACTATGGGTTAATATAATAATGGATGGACCACCAGCACTTGCTCTAGGTCTTGAACCAGTTAGAAACCACGTATTAGACAGAAAGCCTGTCAACAGAAATGCAAGTATAATCACAAAATCTATGATTTTCACAATTGTAGGTAATGCTTTTTATATAACATTGATACTTATGTTACAATCTTCATTTAACATATTAAATGTTACACCAGAGCAAAATGAAACAGTAATGTTCTGTATATTTGCATTTAGTGCATTATTTAACGCATTTAACTGTAGAGAGTTTAACTTCGACAGTATAATTCCAAATTTAACTAAAAATAAATTAGCTATAGAAATTATACTAGTTACAGGAATAGCACAAATTATATTTACACAAGTATTTAGAGATTTCTTCAATGCCGTTCCTCTTAGCATAACAATATGGCTAAAGGTATTAGCTCTAGCATTTACTGTTATAGTAGTAGATGAAGTAATTAAATTTATAGGCAGATTATTTAAAAAAGAAGACAAAAAAGATAGCAATATGCCAAAAGTAGAGGCATAACAATGTTTTAGCTGCTTTACTTTTATTTAAAAATAAAGCAGCTAAAATAATAAATGGCAGATTATAAGGAGGATAACATGGAGTTAGGTAGCAAATCAAATATATTTAGTAAAATATTCTCCAGCCAATCAGATAGAGGCAACTACACCTCATCTAAAGGATATGAAAATTATTTTTTAGCATATATAGGTGTTGGTGATGCAGAGGTTTACGATTTAGAAATTTACGAATTAAATAGAAAAATAAAAAAAAGAAAAAATATCGCTCTATTTACTAACAGCATATTAAATCCAGATGATTTTGATATAATATCTTATTTGAAAGCTAAAGCTTCTAAATACAATGGAAGTGTTTTTGATTTAGATATAGATTTAGTAGGATATGAAGAGATAAACAACAGGATAAAAAGAGCTTTTGATATTTTCTTAAAATCAGAAGGAGATAAATTCAACAACGACAGGGTTAAGTTTAATTTTATAATAAAGGTAATGAGTTGGATAAGAATTTATATAAATCCTTTAGTTATAGATTACAATGATGCTCCAAAGGTTGTAGTTTATGGAAATATTAAAAAACACGAGCTATACTTTTTGTTAATTCTCTATATCGCTGGATTTGATATTTTGTATATAAATCCAAATGGATTAGGTGAGCTTCAAAATATAGATACAAATAAATACAATATAGAAATTGAAAATAATCCAATTCAAAACGATATAATTTCATTTGAAGAAAGAGTAAAAAAAGGAGAAATATTAGATAAATCTTCTATAAAAAAAGCATATACTGTAGGAGCACAGGCATCAAAAAAAATAAGCGATGAACTTTTAAACGACGCTGGATTTATAAAACCATGGCAGCTTCAAAATAGAAATATAAAGACGCTGCTTTTAAGCTCTACAGTAGATGAGGTCGATATATATTGGAAAGAGCCGATGAAACTTAGACCTGGATTTAAGTTCGATCAAGAAATTGTAACTTTGCCAGTATTTTTCACAAAAATAGATGGAGTATACAGAGATTTAGATGAATATTATTCATTAGTGGATAAATTACAAATAGATGATTTTTCTTATTTTGTACAGTTTGACAACAACATAAGACCTCTTTCTAAGCCATTTGTTAGAGAGGGATACAATCTATCTTTCTTTATCGAAAATAATGGAAGGCTCAATAAAAAAGCAATTATAAAAGAGGGCAATTTTTCTATTTCAAATTTAAGCTTGAGATGGCAGGAAAATATATTAAATAAAATAGAAGAGACTATTTTAAGCGATATGTTTATAGAGGGGCTTAACAAGGATGATATAGTAAAAGGTCTTTACACTGTTTTAAATATGAATGAAAAATTCGTGTATTTGATAAATAGCTTTGATTATGCAAACATAAATCCTAAGCTGATAATATATATTGAACAGATGAGGATGTTTACTAAAGAAATAGTATTTTTATTGTTGACTTTAAGTAAAATAGGTTTTGATATAGTCATCTTTACTCCAGGAGGAGTAAATTGCATTGAAAATATTATAAACAGTCAAATAGTGGATATTCATAGACTAGATGTAATAAATTATAATTTAAAATACAAATCATCAAGACAAACTAGCTATAATAATAGTAGTAGAAATTCGAGTTCATGGATTGAAAAATTATTCGGGAAATGGAGTGATTAGTAATGGGTATAGATATCAGTAAATTTTCAAATAACAACGACGAGGTTGTAGAAGTAGTAGAGAAGCAACAGCCAGCTGTACCAGAGGTGGCTCAAGATAACTTTGATATAGTTGAATATACAAACAACAAAAAGATGGAGCTTAGAAAATCTAAAGAAGTAGAAAACTTGACATCTTTAATAGAAGTAGACAATCCAAATACAATTCTTCAATTTGGTAAGGAAGCTTCTGAGGGGATAGCTAGAGTTTCAGATAACTTGCTTTCAACTATAAAAATGAACCAAAATGAAAAAAATTCAGAAATGCTAGTTAGATTGACTAAAATAATGGATAAGTTCGATTTAGATGATTTTGCAAAAACTAAAGAACCTAATTTCTTCCAAAAAATGTTTAAAAAGGCAAATAGCGCTATAGAAGTTATGTTCCAAAAATACGAAACTCTAGGCGGAGAAGTCGAAAAAATTCAAATCGAGCTTCAAAATTACGAAAGAGAAATAGGCGATTCAAATAAACAATTAGGAGCTATGCTAAATGAAAACTTCAACTACTACAACGAGCTTCAAAAATACATTGTAGCAGGTGAAATGGGCGTAGAAGAGCTAGAAAACGACCTACTTCCACAATTTAAAGCTAAGGCAGATATGGGAGATCAAATGGACATAGCTAATTATCAAGAGCTATTAAACATAAAGGATATGCTAGTTCAAAGAGTTTACGACTTGAGAATAGCTGAAAATATTTCTCTTCAAACAATACCTATGCTTAGAACTATGCAACACAACAACTACGGATTAATAAGAAAAATAAACAGCGCATTTGTAGTAACTCTACCAGTATTTAAGCAATGCTTATCTCAAGCAATACTTATCAAAAAACAAGAGCTTCAAACTAAGTCTCTAAAAGCGCTTGACGATAAGACTAATGAATTACTACTTAAAAACGCACAAAATGTATCTAATGCAAGTACTCAAATTGCGAAGATGGCGACTTCAAGCTCTGTTCAAATAGAAACTCTAGAAAAAATGCACAATACTATTAAAAATGGTATAGAAGAAACTATGAGAATAGAACAAGCTAATAGAGATGCCATAGCTCAAAATACAAGACGACTAGAAGAATTGAATACTAATATAATAACTAACAGAAGATAATTTGTATTAAAGCTACGATTTAAATAATGAAATAAACTATTAAAAAGCAATTAAGCCGCAAAATAATACGTTTTGCGGCTTTCGTTTTAAAATGTATTTGCAACTAATTGTAGGAGGACGAAGTGAAGTATTTTAATTATATAGACGATGAAAAATTAGACGAAATTTTTTATAAAAAACCACAAAAGTTCGATAAAAATACTGAAAAAGATATTTTAAAGTATTCTCTAGGGGCTTTTTTGTATGTTCCAGCCAACAAATACAGCCAAATATATAAAAGTGTTGTAAATCAAGATAAGCACCCTAAGCCACTCGCTATATGTTTAGAGGATGCTATAGGTGAGTTTGGAGAAAAGGAAGCTATAGAAAGCTTAGAATTAGTCTTAAGGGATTTATCAGAAGATGTATTTGGCAAGCTGGAGAATTTACCACTGATTTTTATAAGAGTCAAGGATCAGGAGCAGTTGAAGAGGATAAAGGATATATTGATAAAAAATAGAGATTTTATAACTGGGATAATAATTCCAAAGGCGACAGGAGTTTTATTAAAGGCATTTATCGGTATATTGGACAGCTTAGGGCTTCAAGATATGTACGTTATACCTATAATAGAATCTAAGGATTTTATATACAAGGAGATAAAGGAAGCTTATTTCAGAGAAATGTATAACAGTATTTTAAACCATAAAGAAAGGGTATTAGGAATAAGGATAGGACTTACGGATGTTCTAGGAATGTATGGAATTAGAAGAGATAAAAATTTCTGTATATACGACAATTTAATAGCGACTTCATTTATTGAGGATGTGATAAATTATCTAAATAGAGAAGAGCTAGACATACCTATAAGTGCTGGAGTTTCAGAGCTATTCAATATGGAGGATGAAATTATAAAGCAAACTTATATAAAGGAAATAATGCTCGATAAATACCACGGTTTTGTAGGAAAGACAGTAATTCATCCAAAGCAAATTGAAATTGTTCAGTCGCTTTCGGCTGTTACTTACGAGGATTATATGGATGCGAAGGACATAATAGATAACTATCACTCTGAGATAGGAGTCAAAAAGAGCTCTTCTGGAGATAAAATGAATGAGTACAAGCCACATTATAAATGGGCTAAAAAAATCATGAGCTTATCGTATGTATACGGTGTTTTAAGAGAGGGGGTAGATTACAATGCACTTATTGGAGCTTCAATGTAGAGACGAATTAGATTTTAAATACGATATAAATATACAAGAGAATATACTTAATTTAAATATAGAGGATTATCTAGATTTGGCGATTAGAAATAATAAAAAGAGAAGATTTTTATTTGTATCTAAGTGCCTTGGAAAGCACCTTCCATGTAAGGCTATGGATATGGATAAGCTGGGATACGATATAGTTAGAGCATATGAAAAAAAACAAGATTACTTAAATTCTGGACTAGTTATATCATTTGCAGAGACAGGTACAGCTCTAGGCCACAGTGTATTTAACTATATAAATGCAGATTATGAATTTATACATACAACTAGAGAGAGAGTAGAAAATAAAAAGTCACTAGACTTTTTAGAGGAACACTCACATGCTACAAATCACAATCTATACTACGAAGACTTAAAGCGATTTGAAAGCGGTGAGGAGGTAGTGCTAGTAGACGACGAGATAACTACTGGAAATACTTGTATAAATCTTATAAGAAAAATAAACAGCATCTACCCTAAAAAAAGATATACAATCTGTTCTATCTTAAATTGGATGGACTGTGATGCCTTCGATAGATTTAAAAATTTAGAAAACGAGATAGATGCAAAAATAAATTTTGTATATCTATTTGCCGGAAATTTTGAATTTGAGTGTGACGAGGATAAGGTCGAAAAATTGATTTTAGAAAGCGAAAGAGAATGTAAGGTATTTACAAAAAATAAGGATTTAAAAGTATCGTACACTTATCTAGATATGAAAAAATATGAAAAAAACGAAAAATATATAAAATATACAGGTAGATTCGGAATGAATAAAGAAGATCAAAATAATCTACTAGAAGAGGTAAGAAGAGAAAGCAAAAAATTAAAGGTTAAAGACGGAGAGAAGACTTTATTTCTAGGAAGTGAAGAGTTTATGTATATTCCTATGCTGTTTGCAAAGCAGTTCGAAGGAAAAAATATATACTACCATTCAACTACTAGAAGTCCTATTGTAGATTTAGAAATAGAAAATTATCCTATAAAGAGCAAATTCCCTCATAATAGCCTATACAACAGAGGTGTTCAAAACTACGTGTACAACATAGATAAGTACAATTATGAAAAGTGCTTTTTCTTCTGTGAATTAAATAGAGAAAAAAACGACTTCGATGAAATAATAAATATAATTTCAAATACAGGTATAAAAGAATTAAATATAGTAATATGCAATAAATAAAAAAGGAGAAGATGTATGAAAGAATTTTCAACATATAAAAGAGACGATGTTGTCTTTTTATTAAAGGACATATCGGATTTAATAAAAGAAGAGGACAATTTAACTAGAGAGAAAAAAATTCAAAGTGGCACTCACTATTCAGAGATGATACCTATAGAATATCAAGTTAGTGATGTTTATTTGAATTTATATAGAGAAAAATTAGAAGAAACTAAAGACAAGCTAGCATTTGCAGTTGGAGTTATGAGCGAAAAGATTTTAAAGAGAAATCAAAAGGATGTTGTCTTGGTTTCACTTGCTAGAGCTGGTACACCTATAGGTATATTGGCTAAGAGGTATATAAAGAAGAGATATAACTTGAATTTACCGCACTACACTATGTCCATAATAAGGGACAAGGGCATAGATGTAAATGCAATCAAATACATAATAGAGAAGCACAAAGATTCAAAAATACAATTTATAGATGGATGGACAGGCAAGGGCACTATAGCAAATGAATTAAAAAAAGCTTGTGTAGAGCTTGAAAAAATATTTAAAAGACCTTTTGATTCATCTTTGGCTGTGCTTGCGGATCCATGCGGGTATTCTAATCTATACGGCGTAAGAGAGGACTTTTTAATTCCAAGTGCTTGTCTAAATTCTACAGTCAGCGGTCTTGTAAGTAGAACTGTGCTTAGAAGTGACTTAATAGGAAAGGACGATTTTCACGGGGCAAAATACTATAGGGAGCTAAAAGACGTCGACGAATCTAATAATTATATAGATATGATTAGCGCGTGCTTTGAAGCTCAGTACGAAAATATAGATGCTGCTATGAATGGTTGGACTGAAGATATAATTACAAAAATCGGCGATGAAGATGTCAAAATGATAAAACAAAAATACGATATAGACGATATAAATTTCATAAAGCCAGGAGTTGGAGAGACTACTAGAGTTCTATTGAGAAGAATACCTTATAAAATACTTGTAGACGATTTAAACGATGAAAAGCTAAGACATATATTGATTTTAGCTGAAGAAAAAAACGTAGAGGTAGAACAAATCGATTTAAAAGCATACAGCTGCTGTGGGATAATCAAGAGAGTGAGGGATGTATAAAGATGGTAGTATTTTCTGATTTGGATAGGAGTATAATTTACTCTAAGAAGTTTATACAGGAAGAATCAAATCCACTTGATATAGAGATTTACAAAGGTGAAAATATATCTTATATATCGAGAAAAACTATTGAAAATATAAAAAAGATAGAGAAAAACAGCGATTTTATACCTACCACGACGAGAACTATCGAGCAGTTTAAGAGAATAGATTTTAAAAAGTACGGTCTTGATTTTAAGCACGTCATTACTTCAAATGGAGGAAATATTTTAATAGATGGAGAAATAGATATAGAATATAAATATTTTATAGATGAAAAATTAAAATTGAGTTCATATATTTCCGATATAATAAAGTTGTTTAAAGAATATAAAAATATAAATGGCATTAAAAAATTTAGAGTAGCAGAAAATTTATTTTTTTATATTGTTGTGGATGAAGAGAGATTTGATTTAAATAATTTAAACTCCTTCACAGAAAAAATACGTGATTTAAATTGGGATGTCTACATAAGTGGAAGGAAAATATATTTTCTACCTAGGGAGATAAAAAAATCTACTGCATTAAAGTATATCTGTGATAAATATGGATATAAAAATACTTTTGCAATAGGTGATTCTACAATGGACGGTGATATGTTAAATTTTTGTAATTATTCTTATATATTGAGACATGGAGATTTTGTGAATTATATAAAAAGAGGCGACAAATTTATAATAAGTGATAAAAAAGGATTTCAAGGAAGTGAAGAAATTTTAGATAAAGTCATATTATGTCAAAATAACTTAAAATTTTAAAATATAATGTAAAATATTGTAATAAAATAGAGTATAATAAAAATACAAAATGTTGATAATTTTTGATATAATATAATTGTAGAAAAATATTAATTTAAAAATTATTAAATTAATTTAGATTTTTTTAAAATTAAATAAAGGGGTGATAT
>NZ_JAXEWM010000125.1:0-15467 GCF_034113885.1 Intestinibacter sp. | reverse complement strand
AATTAGATCTAACTTTATTTTCTACATTTATATTATATCGCTTTAAATTTATTTGTAGTTATATCGAAAATCGTTCAATAGGTATCATATTTTTTACTAACAAAAACAAAGGCTGGAATTTAAAACTCCAGCCTCGAACATTCATTATTTAATTAAAACAGCAGATCCATGCATATCACTAAGTGGCAATACAGATACATCTGCCTCTTCACAAAATCTCTTAACTGCCTTTTTTACTCCAGAGAATTGAGTACTATTGTAATCGTGTACTATAATAACTCCACCCTTTACAAGCTTAGGATAAAATACCTTCAATCCTTCATATGTAGGCTCATATAAATCTGTATCTAAGCTAACTAGGCAAAATTCTGGTAATTCAAAGGTCACGCTTTCTGGGAAATAACCTTTTACAAAAGTAGCATTGTCTACATAAGGTAGTTTACTCTTAACTAGGTCTATACTAGTATCTGAAAAATCGCCTTGTTTCGCTCTAGAATATCCATTGCTTTGTTCAGTCTCAATATCCTTGTCAGAGAATCCTTCGAAAGTATCGAATAAATAAATCTTCTTATCTGGGAATAATCTATTTATTTCAGCTGCAAATTTTCCCTTATATACACCTAATTCTGCTACTTCGCCTGGTAGATTTTTTTCTTTTATATCGTCTGATATAAGTCTAAGTGCTGACAGTCTTATATCTATATAATCTCTAAGCTGATTTATATTAAATATTTGACCCTTATATCCCATATCCTTTAGCTGAGCTTCTATTTTTACTGAGCCCTCTCTATTTAAAACAGTGATCACTATAATATCTGGTGATATTTCAATCGCCTCTTGTGGAGAGTATATTTTTTTATTTGCTCTGATTTGTCCCCACATTTTTTCATTGTTGTCTATAAAACCTACTACATCGCAATCTGCACTTATCCAGCATGATATCATAGTACCTGCTTGACCTGCTCCAAATATCATTATTTTTTCCATAAGCTTCCCCCATATAATCTAAATTGTTCTAATTTAATTTTAGCATATTTTGTAAAACTAATAATTCAATCTATGAAACTTTCTTTTTTCTAGTTAAAGCCACTACTAATCCAATTACGACTACAGCTATTCCGACTACAGCTATTATTAGATTTCTGAAGTTAGGGATTTTAGCAGAAAAATTTATATTTTGGACATCAGCTAATGTGTATTCCCAGTTATATACATGCTTTCCCTCCTCTTCTGTTACACTAGTTGCATTGCTGTTTTCTGCTTCAATAGGGCTTTTTATATGAAGGCCGATATTTGCAGTTTCTCCTAGTAAGTGCATTAGCGTTCTTTGTTCAAAGCTCATCTCTCCATATATAGCATCCTTAAGCTTTAAATTCACATCATAGGTACTTGAAAACAAGCTTTGTTCCTCGTTTATATCTACATATTTTTCGTAAAGCTCATTTGCTAAATCATTATTATTTGATTCAGTAGAAACTGTCTCTGCTTTTACTGAGCTATTTGAATTTTGATTTTCTACGTCACCTGAATTATCTTGTGAATCCTGATTTTCTTGTAGTGATGCATCTATATTTGTAATTTCCTTGAAAATTTCTTCCAGTTTACCTTGTCTAGTAGCAAATCTATATCCAGATTTATCTGAATCTGCTATTTTTTCTACAGTTTCAAAGTCCTTGCCCAATTCATTTATATTTTCTTCTGGAATATTGTCAAATACAGTTTTTGGACCAAGCACCTGGATTATAGCCTTTCCTGTACCATCTCTTTCCAAATCTACAGTTACATCTGCATCTATGCATCCTACCATCATGATTGCACTTAGCATTATAAATACTAGTAAAAATTTTTTCTTCATAATATCCACCTCTTTCCCTTAAAAAAACGATAATTGCTGACTTCTACTATCTTAATTTTATATATTTATTATAGCATTCCCATTTGTCAATAAATATTATAAACTATAAATAAGTACTTACAATTTTTTACAAAATCTTAAGGTGGTGATACAAATGTCTATAAAAATGAAATTAGCTTATGATGAAAAGGCTGAAGTTAAAAAATTATTTTCGGAATATACAAATATGCTGGTTGAAGCTGATCCTGGTATGGCTATATATTTAGAAATACAAAACTACGACGATGAATTAGAGCATTTAGAAAAGAAATACGGACTTCCTGAGGGTAGACTTTACATAATTTATGTGGACGATAAGCCTGCTGGATGCGTCGCTCTTAGAAAGCTATCTGAAGAAAACTGTGAGCTAAAAAGACTTTATGTAAGACCAAAATTTCGCGGTAATGGATTTTCTTACACTCTAATTAAAAAGGTTATAGATGATGCAAAATCAATAGGCTATAAAGGAATGCTTTTAGACACTCTTCCTTTCTTAGAAAGTGCAATACACCTATACAAAAAATTTGGATTTTATGAAATAGGACCATATAATGATAGCCCTGTTGAAACTACTATTTTTATGAAACTAGATTTATAGTAATTATCCATTTTTAAAAGGCAGGTGAAGTAATCCACCTGCTTAAAAAATTTACTTTTAAATTTTTTGAGAATAACATTTTATTATTCTATTTATAACTCAGGTTTAAACTTATATTAAAGGTGAGTCAACTTGAGTAGTAAATTCAAATCTATGACAATGCTCATCTGCTTCAGTAGTTCTTCCACATATTAAATGCACATGCTTGTCTGAGCCTGGTATTCTAACTGCTGGACCAGTTGTAGTACAGATTCTATGAACATGACCAAAAGAATCTACTAAATCTCTTTCTATTTCGTGAACATGGTTTCTTCCTTCATTTATTAATTTAG
The DNA here is from genome assembly GCF_034113885.1 of Intestinibacter sp. Lineage (GTDB taxonomy): Bacteria > Bacillota > Clostridia > Peptostreptococcales > Peptostreptococcaceae > Intestinibacter. Next base: position 12,643 of record NZ_JAXEWM010000125.1, on the reverse strand, counting down.
CTTTTCCTGTAACTCCTGCTACTCTGTGGTTATGTCTGTCTCTACCATTTTCAGCTAATTTTACGCTTTCTGAGTATTCATGCACGTGATTCATATAATCGTAGTAATCTCTTCTTCTTTCCTCATCAAAATCTCCGTTTGTATCTCTGTCTCTATCTCTATCGCAATCGCAATCTCTATCTCTGTCTCTATCGCGGTCTCTGTCGAATTCTCCGTTTCTATCTCTATCGCAATCTCTATCGCTTTGACTATCATTTACTTGTAAAAAAGTTCCGTTTACTTCATCATTTTCTCTATTTCCATAATAAACATATCCCATTTTCTTACATCTCCTAAATTTATATTATTTTAGAAACTTTTTATCTAAAAAAGTCTCTTAATACATAATATAAATATCGACAAAATTTGTTCTTATTTTTTATAAAATTTCGTATTTTTTTAAAGAATAGGCTAATACATTTTATTTTAATATAATATTTTTCTCAAATAGATACTTTAATCTATCCTGCTTGTTTTTCCAATTCTATTAGTATATACTCGACTTAAACTAATATTAGAAACTAAAAGGGGAATAAAAATGGAAAATATTTTAATTATAGAAGATAACCAAGATGTAAACCTAATGCTATCTCAAGCGATAAAAGAAGCCGGATACAATGTAAAATCATCATTTACCGGAACTGATGGACTAAATGAAATAAAAACTAACTCCTACAATTTAATCCTTTTAGATATAATGCTTCCTTATAAAAGTGGCGATCAAATACTAAAAGAAGTACGCGAATTTTCATCAGTACCTATCATAATAATATCTGCAAAGGACATGATAAGCACAAAAATTGATCTATTGAAGCTAGGCGCAGATGACTATATAACAAAGCCCTTTGATTTAGGTGAGGTCGTAGCTAGAGTAGAATCAAATCTAAGAAGATATTCTATATCTGTAGCCGAACCAAATACAGTATTTACATACAAGGACATAACTCTAAACACAAATACAAAGGAAGTCAAAATAAATGGAAACACACTAGATTTAACTGCAAAGGAATACATGATTTTAGAGCTACTTATAAAAAATCAAAACAAGGTTTTCAGCAAAGCAAACATATACGAATCTATCTGGAATGAAGAATACATAGGAGACGACAACGCAATAAAAACTCATCTAAGCAACCTCCGCAGCAAACTAAAAAAATCAAATCCAGATGAAAACTACATAGAAACAGTATGGGGTTTAGGATATCGATTATTTAAATGCTAGCTTATCTAATTCTTTACATTTAATTTTTTTATCTTATCTTTTTCTAAACCTTTTCTGCTTATACTAAAAGCATAGAAATAATTTAGAAATTGAGGAGGAATTAAGATGAATGAGTACATTTTACAAACTAGAAATCTCACAAAAACATATAAAGGCTATAATGCAGTAAACAACGTATCTATATCATTAGAACTAGGCAAAATATACGGGCTAATAGGTAGAAATGGAGCCGGCAAAAGTACCTTGATGAGACTTATTGCAGGACTTAGCTATCCCACTAATGGTGAAATCGAGCTGTTTGGTCATACTTACGAAAAGGAAATTCAGCTAGAAAGAAAACGCATAGGTTGTATGATAGAAGCACCAAGTATAAATCCTTCTATGTCGGCAAAAGAAAACATGAGACTACACAGAATCATAAGAGGAATCCCAAATGAAGAAGTTGAAGATGAGCTTTTATCACTTTTAGATATTGCAAATACAGGCAAAAAGAAGGTAAAAAACTTCTCCCTAGGCATGAAACAACGTCTAGGCATTGCAATTACACTGCTTAACAATCCAGAATTTCTGATATTAGACGAGCCTATAAACGGACTTGACCCTCTAGGTGTTGTCGAAATCAGAAAGCTACTTACAAAATTATGCGACGAAAGAAATATGACTATTTTAATATCTAGCCATAATTTACCAGAAATGTACCAACTAGCAACTGATTATATTTTTATTAACAAAGGAGAAATAATAGAAACACTTACTCTAGATGAGTTAGACGATCACTGCAAGCACTATATACTTTTACAATCAACTAATACATCGAAGCTAGTAAATGTATTAGAAAGAAAACTAAACACAACTAATTACAAGGTCATGCCAGACAACTCTGTAAAGCTTTTTGATTATATAGACGACAGAGAAACAGTCGGCAAAACATTATTCGATAACGGAGTTGTAATAACAAATCTTTCTAATGAAGGTGAGACTCTTGAGGATTATTTTGTTTCTATGGTAGGAGGTAGTGAAAATGTTTAATTTAATCAAAGCTGATTTATATAAATTAAAAAAATCCACATCTATTAAAGTATTATTTATATTATGCTGTATCGCAGCTATTATTATGTATGTGATTTCAAATCAGTTAACTGAAGGAAATCTAAGCTACGATATAGTTGGATTTGGCGCTTTTGTCACAGACTTTCAGATGATCACGCTTGCTAGTGTAGTATTTATAGCTATGTTTATATGTAGTGATTTTGACAACAAAACTGTGCACGACTGTATTTCGAGTGGCTACAGTAGAGTGTCTATAGTCATTTGCAAAACTATATCGTATTTTATATCAGTATTGATCTTCTTAATGCCATATGCAATCGTCTCTATAGTTGGAATTTGCTCTGGAAATTCCTTTGAGGCATTTTTACCATCCGTATTTCAAAACATAATGAAAAACTATGCTGAAATTTCTTTTAGTTTTATGGTATTATTAAAAATAATATGTATATGGATAACCATTGCAATCGTGTATGCCAGCCAAATAAGTATATGTTTAATTATAGCATTTTCAATTAGAAAATCAGTAATCGTAATGAGCTTAGGCTATATCATAAATACCACTATTGCCCAATTAGTCAAACTAGATAAGCTTTCAGATATCTTTAAGCTAACTCCATTTGGCGTTGATTACTCTAAATTAACACTCGAGGCTGGTGCATCTGTATATGGTAATTTTATATTGACTAGTGTAATTTTTATGGCTATTATAATGATTTTATCTTATTTATCTTTTAGAAAAGCTGAAATTAAATAAATGTGAATTTATCAAATTAAGAGGGGTGTTAGAAAATGTTAGTAGCTGTTGTCATGTTATGTATTTTAGTTTTTATTTTAATCGCATATATTGCGTTTATCCAAAAACAACTGCGCTCAATAAACAGACAGCTCGACAAAAGACTGAGCGAAAACACTCGACAACCCCTTACTATCGACCTCTTTAACAAAACAATAAACAAGCTTGCTATAAATATCAACCTCTGTCTAAAGCTAGAGGAAAAACAGCGCCTTGAAGGTATTAGAGAACAAAAACAATTCAAGGAGCTAATATCCAATATATCACACGATCTAAGAACACCGCTGACTGCGATAAAGGGATATCAACAGCTCCTTGAAAAAGAAACTCTATCAAATACTCAACTAGAAAAACTACACACAGCTCAAAAATACACCGACGAGCTGGGCGATTTAATCGAGCATTTTTTTGAATACTCTTATTTAATCACAGCAAGGGTTGAGCCTAGCTTAGAGAAAATAAACCTGACTAATTTGGCGATAGACTGTGTTTTGTCTTATATAGGAATTTTTGAAGAAAAATATATAAGCGTAAACATAGAGGAAACACCTCCTATTTACGTACTTGGAGACAAAAACATGCTAACTCGCGTCATCGAGAATCTCCTAAACAACTGTGCTAAACATTCCCTAGGAGATATAGATGTCAAAATAGAATCTAAAAGCAAAGCTCGAATTACATTTATAAACCCTGTAAACCCAAATATCAATATAAATGTTGATAAACTGTTTCATAGATTTTACACCGGAGACTCCACTAGAAATAAATCCACTGGTCTTGGACTTTCTATAGTTGAATTTTTAGTAGAGCAGATGAATGGAGATGTCGGTGCATATTTAGATACGAAATCCAATAAAATAGCAATTTTCTTTGAAGTACCGCTTTTTATATAAGGGCACACTAAAAATTATCAGTGTGCTCTTTTTTGTACACTACTTTTCCATCAAAGAAAGTCATAAGCACCTGTGTATTTCCAATATCAACAGGATTTATCTCAAATATATCCCTATCTAAAACTATAAAGTCTGCACATTTGCCGACCTCTATGCTTCCTATCTCGTCATCTCTAAAAATCAAATAAGCACCGTTTATTGTAAAGCTTCTGACTATCTCCTCTACACTGACTCTCTCATCTTTATTTAACAACCACTGAGGTTCATCCATGTCTTTTACATCTCGAGCCCCGAAATAGCCGGCATTGTATAAATTTCTAGTGACTCCAGCCTGCATCGCAAAGAACGGATTTGGGATAGGAGTTACAGAGTGGTCTGATGATGATGCGATTTTTACTCCGGCTTTTACAAATGAGTTTAGTGGGTATTCAACCTCTGCTCTTTTTCCAACTAATTTGTAATCGACTACATCCCACCAATTAGGACCCTTCATATGCCAGTACGGTTGAACACTTGCGATTACATTTAATTTTTTAAATCTATCTATATCCTCTGCTCTAACTAGTTGAAGATGTGTTAGCGCATTTCTGTGATTAGAATCCTCAACCTCTTCAATAGCATCTAGCATAGTCTTAGTCGCATTATCTCCTACTGAATGGACATGTATAGAAAATCCCTCTCTATTAGCCTTTTCAATCGCTATAGGTAGCTTATCTCTATCCCATAAAAATTCTCCACAGTAGTCGTTTCCCTTACCTGCTTCTAATTCATATGGCTCTATCAAGCTCGCAGTAGTTCCTTCAACCACGCCATCTGCAAGTAATTTTACTGTAGTAGTTTTGAAGTAATCTGAGTCGAAATTATCCCTTATAGCTTTTATTCTGTCTATTTGCTCTATTGGATCCTCTCCTGGACTTATCGAAAATCCAGCTGAAATCCTCATTTTTAGTTTGTTTTCGTCTATTAGCTTCTTATAAACTTGTGGCTGTATACCCCATTTAAATCCTGACAAAGATAGAATACTTGTAACTCCGAATTTGTGCATTTTTTGTTGGAATAACTCAAATGCCTTTTGGTACTGATAATCTGTATACTCGCCTTCTTTGACTAGGTGAGTTGCAGATTCCTTTAGAGTTCCCCAAACTTCCTTCGTATCGTCGTCGATTTCAATCTTGCCTCCTGCAGGACATGGAGTATTTTCGTCTATTCCAAACTTCTCAAATGCCTTGGAATTTAGCCATAAAGTATGACCATCGTATGCCCTTAGTATTATAGGAATATCTCTAGAAACATCATCTAAATGTTCCTTTCTAGGACCCTTTGAGACCTCATCTCCTTTAAAAATTCCTAGAGACCATCCTCTTCCATATACTGTATCTATGCCTTTGTTTCTCTCTATAAAAGCCCTTATCGCGTCTTTGCACTGCTCTACAGAATCTAATCCGTACAAAGAAACCTCGTAAAGATCTGTCAATGCTGTACCGGGTGGATGAATATGGCTATCTATAAGCCCCGGAAGTACAGCATGACCCTGAAGGTCGATTACTTTTAGTGAGCCTTTGACTTCATCTGAATCTAATGCACTCATCAAGTCCACAAATTCAATAGACTCTCCAAGTGCCAAGCTTCTATCTATAAACTCCTGCGCACCCTCATTAGTCCCTACATACGCGATTTTATTTCCATCTATAACTAATGCTTCTTTTACACTGTTATCAGAATCGACAGTATAAATCTTAGCATTTAATATTATTACCTGATTTTTCAATTTTTACACCTTCTTTTTTGCGCTAAATTGTTTAACGCTTTTTGTCAACTCTTAAAGGCTTATGTCTTCTATATCTAAATCCTTAAGTGTCTTCATTTTACTTAAATTAGTCATATCTATATGAACTGGAGTGATAGATACATACCCATTTTCAACGGCAACTATATCACTGTCCTTATCTTGAGGAACATCAGCCAAATCTCCACCCATCCAGACATATCTTTGACCTCTCAAGCTCTTTCTATCATCCATTACATTATTATATACACGCTCGCCTAATTTTGTTATTTTTACTCCTTTTTTGTCTCCTTTTGGGAAATTTACATTTAATATAATTTCATCTAGCTTATCTAAATTTCCTTCTAGCTTTTGAATTAAAGCCACTGTGTATTTTGCTGCCTCCTCGTATTCCTCTGTTGAAACCTTAGATGAATTACAAGAAAGCGCAATCGATGGTTTTCTTTCGATAAGCCCCTCGATAGCAGCGGCAACTGTTCCAGAGTATAGTACGTCATTTCCTAGATTCGGACCGTTGTTTATCCCACTCAACACCAAATCAATCTCCACATCCTTCAAAATCGCCTCTATCCCGACCTTCACACAATCAGCTGGCGTACCTGATGTTGAGTAAGCATCTACATTTTCAGCTATAAATTCATCGTTTATCAAAATTGGCTTGTGAAGAGTAATCGCATGACCGCTCGCACTTCTCGGACTGTCCGGTGCAACTACATATGTATTTGCTATTTTTGAAATTTCTTGAGCTAAAATTTTTATCCCTTCTGCATTTATACCGTCGTCATTTGTTATAAATATATTCATAAGCTTCTCCTTTATATATTTTTGTTTTTGATTTATTTTATTATATCATAAGACAATATTTCTTCTAAAAATTCAACAACAAATATCATTTAAAATATATCCCCTTAGTTTTGCCAAATAAAAAAGACCGGAAAACCAGCCTTTTTTATTACTGCAATAATTCTCTCTATTTTTAAATACTTTAATACCCATAACATAAAAAACAAATTTCACAAAAACATTTATAATTTCACTCCGACCATTAAATGTTTTGTGACAAAAATAGAATTTACTAATTTCTTACACCTTCACTAATATTTGAGAACTATTAATTTACTTATATTAGCAATTAAATTAAAGTATCTATAATAAAGTATACCATATTTTTGCTTTTTATTCTACATAAGTAGTATTTTTTAAACATCTATATTTCTTCTTGAAATAATAAAATTCTTACTCTAAAATGATATTATGTAAAATAAACAAAATTTAGGAGTTTAACCATGAAATTATTAAAAAAAATGGCTATTGTAGTAATTTTTTGCGCAGTATTAACTGGAATTATATTTTTTATAAAAGATAAGCACGATAATAATATTGAAAATACTTATATCAATTATGTAAATGATATCCTTATACCCAAATACGGTAAATCTTCTTTGTATTTAGAAAATAATAATAATCCTAGTATAGAAGGTGAAAAATTGCTAGACAAAGATAGCGAGGGAATTTTATTCTATAAAATTATAGATTTAGATGAAAGTTCAAATCAAAATCTTTTAGTTCTTAGATCAAGTATAAAACACGACTTAGAATATGAAGGTAGTATAAGTACTGAGTTAATCTATGATATATATACTATAGATGATAATAAAGTAAAACAAATAAAATTTAACAAAAATAAATTTTATTTACTTGGTGATTTTTTAAAAAATCCCCAAAAAAATAAAACCGAATATAGTTTATTTACAATAAAAAATCAATCACAAAACTATTTTTGTAGCAACTATATAAGTATTTCTAATATTAAAGATAATATCTACTTTGATTTAAAAATATTTAATTCTGATAAAAATAATAATTCTATTAATTTAGACTATGAATTATCTCCAGAAATAGATCTTAGTAGTTATGCTAAATATAATTTTAGAATACTTCAATTTGATAAAGATTCAGATTTAATATTTAAAAATAAAACTGACTTAAAAAATAAATGCATTTCTAATACTAAAAAATATGGTCTAGATAATCTAGTCAAATCTATATTTGATGATGCTGGAAATAAAACTTTTACTGATATTTCAAAATTAAATAATATAGATAAAATTATAAGTATAAAAATCAAATAAAATAAAAAATAGAGTATTATATTGTACAATTTAGTCTTTATAATACTCTATCTAACAAAAATACTTCTCTATTTATTATTTAATTCATTTAATGTATCTTCAGTTATCTCTATCACATCCGAATCCTTAGGAGTAATTCCGTCAGCTATACATTTATTTTCATGAAACTCTTTTACTGCTTGAGGTGCGTCCTTATATGTGTAAGTATACATAGTCATATTAGTAAGCTCTTTCTCATAATAATTTTTTCTTAATAAATAATCAAATTCCAAATTCACAAAGCTAGACAAAGTAATACCTAAAATAACGATTGTAGCAAAATAACCCGCTTTTAATCGCTTTACAAATAAACATTCTAATCTTTTCTTTAATTTATTAGAATCACTAAAGCTCAAACAATAATCTTTTTCAAATTTTTCCTGTAAGTTAACAGAATACTTCACAGAATTTGTTATAGTCAAGCCGTATTCTTTCTTTTCTTCAAAAGTTCTATTTTTTACTACTCTTTGATCACAAGATAGTTCACAATCATTTCCTATAACACTAATTAATAAATATACTAAAGGATTAAACCAGTATACTATTCTTATAAAAAAGCAAATTAATTTTATTAAATTATCTTTGTACTTATAATGTGTCAATTCATGTCTAAAAATCCACGAAATTTCTACATCACTATACCCCACATTAGGTACTAATATATACGATTTAAAGATACCTATTAAACAAGGTGATTTTATATAATCGCAGTATTTTACTGATATATTTTTATTAATATTCATTTCTTTTCTAACTTCATTAAATATAAAAGCAAAATTATCGTCTATATTATAAGATAATTTTTTAATTAGCCTTCTATATTTAAGATACGTTATAATTGAATATATTGATAGAATTGTTACACCAATTAAATAAAAAATAAATATATAAAAATATGTATCAAAATGTATGCTATTTTGTATTGACACCAATATATCATTTGCTTGAATTAATTTATTCTCTTCAGAAAATATATATCTAATAGGAATCTCTATAGGAATAATCAATCTTATTATCACAAATATCCAAATATAATAATTTAAATTTTTATTGTATTTCTTAAGCCAAGTTGCTTTTAATATTAATATAAATAAAATTAGAATAGAAGATATTACAGTCGTTCTCAATAAATTAATAATTATATCTTGAATTATAAACATAATTTTTCTATTTATCTTCTTTTAAGTTTTTTAACCAATCCCCAATATCTTCCAATTCTTTTTTATCTATTTTGCACTTATCATTCAATGATGATAGTAAATTCTTTAAAGATCCTTGGTAAAATGTATCCATAAAATTATTTGTTTCATAATCTATATAAGTATCTTCCTTTATTATAGGCTCATAATAAGAATATCTTCCTATTTTTTCAGAATTTAAAAATCCTTTTTTTATTAATCTAGCTAATACAGTCAACGTAGTCGTTTGTTTCCAGTTATTTTTTTGTGACATTTCTATGATTATTTCTTTAGATGAAATTTTCTTATTTTGAGACCAAATATATTTCATTACTTTTAGTTCTGAATTTGGTAGTTTAGATATAGACATACTAAAACCTCCTGATTATATTATATTTTTAAATGCTGCCCAAGTTTTTGGACCTACAATTCCATCAACTGTTAATGATTTTTTTGATTGAAATCCCCTAACTGCATTATAAGTTTGTGTTCCAAAGGAGCTATCAACTCCCTTCTTATTTTATTATACTATTCTTGTAAAGAAATTTCTTTATAATATTAAATTAATTAACTATTGAAACTATCTTAGAAATAAATTCCATAAAAATTAAAATAGGAGTGCTGAGAAATAAAATAAAATCTATTCTCACACTCCCATTTTAATAAAAAACTCTGAATTTTTATAAAAATACCATAAGTTCCTCAATCCTGAATATTAATTTCCCCAAGATTCCTCCATAGCATTTTCTACTACAGCATCTATCATCTATTCGGCTGATTGTTTTCACAGTTTAATTTTTCCCCACATATGTTGCAGAATTTTGCGCCATCTTTTACTTCGTTTCCACATTTACTACACTTCATTGAATAACTCCCCTTTCAGAACTTAATAATTTAATTACATATTTGAGAAAAACATCCCTAATATTATAAGCACTATCATAACGACAACATTTATCTTAGTATTTCTCTTTCTCGCATTTTCGTAAATGTAAGTTTCTTCTCTAAGTAAATTTGCACGCAATCCACCTAGCTTTTCTATGATTATAGATACGGTGTTTATAGCTTCTCCGTTTGTGACTAATCTTGTTATCATGATTTTATGTAGGTTTATCATTGCAAAAGCATAGCAAAGATCACTTACTGCCTCGATATTTTCATTTAAAGCATTTACTAAAAATGCAATTACGAAAAATATTGAAAGTGCTTCAGAAACGTAGTATATAACTCTACCCTCCTTTTTTTCATTTTCTTGCTTGATTTGTTGTACCTGCTCTTGGTTCACAGGCATTCCACAATTCATGCAAAATTGATCTTTGTTTTCGTCTACAAAATTTCCACATTGTTTGCAATACATAGTGACTACATCCTTTATTATTTTGTATGATTTTATTATAGGAGGTCGATTTTTGAATCTGTAATTTGCGTTTTCATTTACTTGGATTGAAAAATAAAAACAGCCATATTTGAGCGGTTAAACTCTCGTATGGCTGTTTTTTATTTAGATATCAAAAGGTGTGTCTTTGATTAAATACAATTTTTGCTTGCAAAACTCGATAATTTGTTGGTTTCCTGTATTTTCTGCTACCTTTAATAATTCTTCAAATAAACTTTTCATGTGATTCATATATTCATTGTTTAAATTTATATTAAATTTTTCAGATAAAATATATTCGTTTATTTTATCTTCTTCAAATAATTTTAATAGATATTCAATATCATCGTACTTATTGCTTATTTCATTGTCTAAATTTGGACTGTTAAAAGCGCCTATTAAAAGCAAATAATATTTTATGCTGTTTTCAAAATCTGATTTTTTGTTTAACATATTGGCTATTGATTCATATATAGAAAAAAAACTATAATACTTATCTGATTTAAAATCACTACTATCTCGATATTTGTTTATGCAATCAATTTCTATATTTAAATATTTTATCGCTTCGTCGTATTCCCCTTTACTATCGTAAACTCTAGAAATGTTGCTACATAATCCTTTATATTTACTATATGAGATATAAATTCTATCCCACACATCTAAATATAACTCATCCTCGTAAAATTCTTCCGTAAAAATTCCACATCCACTTAAATTGTGAAGTGCTTTTTTATAACATTTTATAGCCATATCATATTTATTACAATTTTCATAACGTCTACCAGCTTCTTCATATTCTGAAACAAATGATACTATCCATTTCTTACTATTCTCTACATTGTACTCAGCTATATAATAGTAGTCACACTCATTTCTATATTGCTCACTAAGCTCAAACTGTTCGCAATCACAATAATGAGCTAATTCATCCAAAATTATATTTTTCTTGTATTCGTCGAAAAAATTATTTTCTTTTAGTATTTCATATGCCTTAAAATAATCATTGTACGTATTCTCATCACTTATATAGTTGCCATAAGTGTTACTATCTACATAAGCCAGCTGATATCTTAAATCAAAATGAAGCTTGAAATTATCTAAATTAAATTTTTCATATATTTGAATACCTTCTAATATAGAGCTTCTAGCTTTTTCCTCTTTATTTTCTTCTAGATAAATCCCACTTGCCAAAACACAATTTCTGCAAATATGTTCTACAGTTTTTAAATCGTCTACAGATAAATTTTGACGAGTTAACTGTTTATCTTGTAAATCCTTTTTGTAAAAATCTGACTGCAACTCCAAAATTCCAGCCATTTCAACACCTAAATTCACCTGTATATTTTTATGATACATATCCATAGCTAAATCCATATATTTTTGACTCTGGTTTTTATCTGTATCTTTTAATATATCAATTAACTTATAGCATGTAGCCATATACATTTTTTTAGGATAATCGTCATCTGGATCTAAATCTATTTCTCCCAATTCGTACTTTAGCAAATCCTCCAATATATCTATAGCCTTGTTCTTTTCACCACTTAATTCATATACTTCTGCCAATTGTATGACTGAATCTCCCTTATTTATTTCTTTATATTCATCAAGTTCTATTTGTTTTTCACAGTATTTAATGGCATTTTCGTAGTCTTTTTCGTGCAAATATATCTCGATTATTTTCTCGTATATTTCTTCTATAAAATACGCTCCACCTATGTCCTCTTCTTCATCTGACACACTATAGTCTTGATTAAAATAATTGTATTCTTGCTTTTTGTAGTGTTTAAGCGCCTTGTCGTATTTTCCAAGCTTTAATGCTAAATCTCCTAACATTTTGTGATCCAAAGGTTCTCTATTTATAAATTTATCAAACAACATCTTCTATTCTCCCAAGTATAATTCTCCATAATAAAGTGCTTTCTCATCATCTTTTATTATATCTTGATTTAACACTATGTCCATAGAATCTGCCATATAAAGTTGATATAATTCATAGCAAATATCCTTTGTCTGTTTATCCTCTAAACCTAAAATTTCTCTCTTGATTTCAAAGCTCTCTACCAAGCATTTTTCAAAATAAGAAAAATACTTCTTTAATTGAGCTCCTTCTAGCTCTCTATCTACATCTTG
>NZ_JAXEWM010000124.1:0-2935 GCF_034113885.1 Intestinibacter sp. | reverse complement strand
ATCCAGAGGCTCAAGCTAATTAATATGCTAATTAACTATAATCTAAATTTATAATTAATTAGGTCATAGTAATTATTTTTCTAGGTAGTTCTAATTTATTAGACTACCTAGATTTTTATTTTTATAAATTATTTTCTATATCATTTAAATAAGATATAACACTATTAAATTTTTCTATTATCTCTTTTAATCTTTCTTTTAAAAATTTTGATGAATTTTTTAAAGAAAGAGAAAAACTTATTAAAGAAAGTTTGAAAAAAGCACTTATGTAAATTGGTATTTTTAAATTTAAAAAATCCTAGGCTCCTGATATTTTTATCAGGATAACCTAGGACTAAAAAATAATTACTATGACCTAATTAATTATAAATTTAGATTATAGTTAATTAGCATATTAATTAGCTTGAGCTTCTGGATATTGAAGAGCGTCCACGCCTTCTTCACCAGTACGTATCTTAACTGCGTTATCTATAGTTGATACGAATATCTTACCATCACCTATGTTACCAGTGTATAGAACTTCCTTAGCAGTATCTATAACAGCTTGAACAGGGACCTTAGCAACGACTATTTCAACTAATATCTTAGGATGTAATTCCATTTCTACTGCGATACCTCTGTAGTACTTAGGAGCACCTTTTTGAGTTCCACAACCTAAAACATTTGAAACTGTCATACCCATTATACCTATTTCGCTTAATGCGTCTTTTAAATCTTTAAATTTATCTTGATCTGTTATTATTTCTATCTTAGTTAATTTGATATCAGAAGCAGTTACGCTAGAATCACGATTATTGCTTACTAATTGAACAGGAACAGCTCTGTCAACAGAAACTTTTTCTTGTGCAGTTTTTAATTTCTTAACTGTACTAGCTTTAGCAAAATCTGCATATGCACTTGTTAAACCATGTTCTAATTTGTCAAGACCAACAACCTCTTCTTCTTCTGTAACTCTAAGACCTAATGTAGCATCTATTACCTTGAATAATACAGTGGTAGTGACAACTACCCAAGCTATAACTGTTACAACACCTAAGCATTGAACACCAAATAGAGTAAATCCACCGCCGTAAACAAGTCCACCATCTACAGCGAATACACCAGTTAATATTGTACCTAAGGCACCACATACACCGTGAACGCCGATTGCACCGACTGGGTCATCTATTTTTAATTTTTGATCTATAAATTCTATTGCAACGACTACTGCTATACCAGCTACTATACCTATTATACAAGCACCAACTGGATTTACAGCGGCACAGCCTGCTGTTATAGCGACAAGACCTGCAAGAGAACCATTTAATGTCATTGAAACGTCTGGTTTTTTGTATTTCACCCAAGTGAATATCATTGTAGTAACAGTAGCAGCTGCAGCAGCTATATTAGTAGTTACAAATACGCTACCTGCTAATACTATAGATTCGTCACCTGTCATAGAAACAGTTGAACATCCATTGAATCCAAACCAACAGAACCATAATATGAAAACTCCTAGAGCTCCTAATGTTATGTTGTGTCCTGGTATAGCTTTTACATTACCGTCTTTGTCTATTTTACCAATACGAGGTCCTAATATTCTTGCACCAACTAAAGCGGCTACACCACCGACCATATGAACTGCAGTAGATCCAGCGAAATCAATAAATCCTAATTGAGAAAGCCATCCACCGCCCCATATCCAGTGACCTGATATAGGATAAATAACTGCACTTATTACTATAGAATAAGCTAAATAAGATTTAAATTTAGTTCTTTCTGCCATAGCTCCTGATACTATAGTAGCAGCAGTGGCACAGAACACTGTTTGGAATATAACAAATGCCCAAGATGGATATCCACCTTCAACACCGTAATCGCCTTGAATAAAGAAATCAAATCCGCCGATAAATTTACCATTACCGGCAAACATTAAACCAAATCCTAAGATCCAGAATATCAATGAACCACAAGCGAAGTCCATTAAGTTTTTCATTATAATATTACCTGCATTTTTAGCTCTAGTAAATCCGGTTTCAACCATTGCAAATCCTGCTTGCATAAAGAATACAAGAGCAGCCCCTAATAATACCCATATCGTATCTACTGATGAATACATAATAAATCCTCCTATTTTATATGAATTATTATAATTTATAAATTCTTTGATTAATTAACTAAATAAACAAAATAATCTGAAAATTTTAAAAATAACAAATAAATTTCTGAAAATATAATTTCGATTAATACAACAAATTAATTATTTCTATAAAAAGTTCAAGGCGCGTACCCACCTAAATATAGTATTTAGATAGAGCACACGCCTTTGTGTAGATAGTATTTAGTTATGTTAAAATATGAATTTTAAATTAATTTATACGCTAAATAATAAATCTGTGTAAGTTGGGAATGGCCAGTATTCCTTTCCAACTAATGTTTCTAGTTCGTCAGCTATAGCACGAACTTCATTCATTTGTGATAATATTGTATCGTGGAAGAATTTTGCTAATTCTTCGCTGTCATCTATATCTTTTGCTTCTAGAACATATTTTTCTAAATCAGCAGTCTTTTTAGCTAAACAAGCACTTAATGAAGATATCTTAGTTACTAAACTAGTTTCTAAAGATGTATCTATATCAGCAGATAAAGTCTTCTTAGCTAAAGCAGATTCAGTTAAATCTTTAGAGTAGTTACATACAGCTGGTATGATATCTTTTTTGATCATTTCAAGCATTGTTTGTGCTTCTATATTTATAGTTTGAGCATATTTTTCAAGTAAGATTTCTTTTCTTGATTCTAATTCTAATCTAGTATATACTCCGTGTTTTTCAAATAATTTCATATTCTTTTCATCTGTGTAGTGAGGTAGAGCATCTGCTGAAGATTTTAAGTTTAATAATCCTCTAGATTCAGCTTCAGTTACCCATTCAGCTGCATAGTTGTTTCCATTGAATAT
>NZ_JAXEWM010000123.1:0-2586 GCF_034113885.1 Intestinibacter sp. | reverse complement strand
TAAAACAAGGATTAGAACATGTATTATATAGATACAAATGATTCTACAGTAGAGGCATAAAAGAATAACTTCCATTAAAACAAGGATTAGAACGTTGGATGTATGCCTCCAGTTTCTTTTTTAAATTCTATAAAAGAATAACTTCTGTAAATTGCAATATATTTTTTTTATAAAAAATGCAAAGTAATTATGTACAAAAAATCTACTCTTAAGAATTATTCATAGAAGCATTTTCTAAGTATTTCAGCTTAGATTTTAATCTATATGATGATCCCTTAATCGAAATAATATGAGAATGATGAAGTAATCTATCTAAAATAGCATTGGCTATAGCTGCTGATCCAAAAATATCACTCCATTTTGAAAAATTAGAGTTTGTAGTTATTATAGTGCAATGCTTTTCATATCTTTTAGAGATTAGCTGGAAAAATAAATTTGCTGCATCAGTATCAATTGGTAAATATTCTATTTCATCAATGATTAAGACCTTGTACTTTGATAAGTCTAGTTTCTAATCTATTTTCAGCTTTATATTCCTTTTTTTGGATATTTATATTTTATCATTTACATCCAGTAAAATAAGGATTGAAAGGCTGGTGGAGAAGCTGGTCCAGAAGCTATACTTCCTATCTTAGAACTAAATCCAATAAAATAATGATTCAAACAGAAAATATTAATTGTTATAGAAAAAGCTAAAAATTAATAAATATTATTTGGATTAAGTATATTTAAATTTATAATATATTTTATATAGAAAAAATTAACTATATATAAGAAAATAATATATTATTATAAGTAAGAAAAAAACTTTGGAGGAAAAAATTGAAAGTAATACAAATTAGAATAAAAATTTTACTAAAAGAAAACATACATGTAAGCGATATACAACCAAAGGTATGTGGATTAATAGACTATAGTTTTTCAAAAAGACAAGAATTACTAGACATGCACAATGAAAACAAATACAAATTTTACTGTTTCGATTTCCCATATCCAGCAGAAAGAGATCAGATTTACAAAAAAGGAAAAATATACACATTAACTATAAGAACAGTAGATTTTGAACTGGCAGAATTTTTCTCAAATTCACTATTAGATGTTCAAACTCGTTTTATAAAAGCATTATCCAGCGAATTAAAAATTCTGCCTCAAAAGCCTATTGAAAAAATCTACTCCTTAACACCAGCTATAATAAAAAATGACACAGGTTATTGGAGAGATAATATGTCGATGGAGGATTATCAAAAGAGGTTAAAGGAAAATTTAGTCAAAAAATACAATATAATAACTGGCACTAAAATGGATGAGGATTTCAAGCTTTTTGATAAAATAGAATTAAAAAATAGAAAACCTATTTCTGTGAAATATAAGAAAATAAAGCTATTAGGTGACAAAGTCAATCTATATATAGCAGATAATGATAGAGCACAGGCGTTGGCGTATATGGCTATAGGTTGCGGGATAATGGAGATGAACTCTAGGGGATGTGGTTTTGTAAATTATAAGTATATCGAATAATGTAAAATTTTATAATAAGAAAATTTGATTTTTAAGAAGGCTATTTGCACTGTTTTATCTAATAAATAAAATATCAACCTTTAAATAAAACTAATCCGAGAGTAAGTGTATTTTAAGAGATGTTTTGATCCTAAGGAGTGCGATATTTTATGCTGGAAAGAATAGATGAATTAATAGAAATAGCTAAAATATATATGGAAAAGGGATATGACGTGATGGAGGCAATTAAACTTGCTGAAAAAAAGATAGAAGAAATATATTTTAAAAATTAAGGACATTATAAAATATGATAAAAAAATTTCCATGGTCGTATAAGTAAAGCGTAGATTTCGATTTGAGATTTCTACGCTTTATTTGTATTAGAACTGTATTGGAATGTAAATTGGGTTTATTTTATGGTAATAATTTCTAATAATCTATCTACGTTTATACTAGTCATGATTTTTTCATCGAGCCAGTGATTAGAGCAGCCAGAGTAATCTAGCAAGACGCATTGTGGAATAAATCCAAGTCTAAGAGCTTTAAAACCGCCTGAAATCAGATTAGGGACGCATGCAATTCCGACAATACCGATATTTTTATTGTCTCTAGTATCTAAAGATGATAGGGTTGTTTCGTGCTCTATTATATATACATCGAAATTGTATTTATCACCGAGTGAATCTATCTTATTTATATTACAATCACGAGAACAGTGCTTGCATTTACCTCCATATGAAGTGGAGACTCTTTTACAAGGTGTATTTGTCTGAGTCATACATCCAGGCAGAAAGACGATTTTTCTGGTGGTATTTAAAAATTTTTCTCTAAAGATATCATTCATTACCTCTGATAAAATCATATTGAAGTAGTATTGGAGCGATGTTTTACCGCAGTATACGATGTCCTCTTTATTTTTATGAGTTTTTCGGTAGCCGTCCAAATAGTTTTCTAAATTTGGCAAATAGAGTTTTAAATTTTCATCTCCTATATTTTTTAGGCAAGAAGCTAGCTCGTCAGTTAAGCCCAAAAAGTCTCTTATGTAATTTATTTGTGAAGCTTTTTCTTTTAAAAATTGATGCCAGATGT
>NZ_JAXEWM010000122.1:0-13948 GCF_034113885.1 Intestinibacter sp. | reverse complement strand
CTGTTGCTACATCGACAGAATCAAATCAAAATCTACAACAAGCAAAAGACAAAAAAGAAAAAGAAGCCAAGAATGAATCTAAGATGAGTTATATAGGAGATGGAATACTTAGAGAGTATTCTGAAACTATGCCTACTTACTCAAAAACACTAGATGTTTGGGAGATTCATAAAGGATTGGATGTTTCAGCGCAAGAAGGCTCTGAAATAAAATCAATACTAGATGGAAAAGTCGTATCTGTGTACTCAGATGATAGATATGGAACGAGCATAGAGTTATCTTACAACGATGATTTAAATGTAATTTATTCTGGAATACAAGAAAATGTATCGTTGAAAAAGGGAGATACAGTTAAAGAAGGCGACTGTATAGGATATGTAGGAAATACGACAAATATTGAAAATGAAGACGGAACACATGTACATATAGAAGCCTATAAGAAAAATGTAGCTATAAATCCACTGAGTTTATTAGAATAAAGTTTATAACAGGAGACTTTTCACAAAAATTGAAGAGTCTTCTGTTATATTTTTTGTTTTTCTTTCATATATATCTATAGGACTGATGGTGAGGAGGGGGAGATCTTGAAGTCTCATATAGAAAAAAGAGCGGTTATTATTGCCCAATATATATTAGAAAAACAAACAACTGTAAGACAAACAGCTAAGGTTTTTGGAGTTAGCAAAAGCACTGTCCACAAAGATGTAACTGAACGATTAGAGGAAGTTTATCCGTCATTAGCTAGTCAGGTAAAATTAGTCTTAGAAAAAAATAAATCAGAAAGACACATACGAGGAGGTATGGCTACAAAATTAAAATATCAACAACAAAAAAAGATGTAGGATAACCTACATTTTTTTCTTGACTAACGCTATAATTTTGCCTATATTGTAGAATAGGAGTATTTATGATAACTAACAATTTGAATTAAGTATAAATAATAAGAGTAGAAGAAGGAGTGAAAGTAAAATGGCAACAGGAGCGGATATAGGTATCGATTTAGGTACAGCCAACGTATTAATATATGTAAGTGAAAAGGGAATAGTTTTAGAAGAACCATCTGTAGTGGCTATAGATAATAATTTAAATACTGTTTTGGCAGTAGGTAAAGAAGCAAGAAGAATGATAGGTAGAACACCTTCACATATAGATGTTATAAGACCATTAAAGGATGGTGTTATATCAAATTATGAAATAACAGAAAAGATGTTATCTCATTTTATTGAAAAAATAGTAGAGAAAAAAGGATTTGGAAGATTTGTAATGCCTAGAATAATGGTCTGTGTACCAACAGGAGTTACTGAAGTAGAAAAAAGAGCTGTAGAAGATGCCACAAAAAAAGCTGGAGCTAGAGAAGTTTATATCATAGAAGAACCTATAGCAGCAGCAATAGGAGCTGGAATAGATATATCTCAACCTAATGGAAATATGGTAATCGATATCGGTGGAGGAACTACTGATATTGCTGTAATATCATTAGGAGGATCTGTTGTAAGTGATTCCATTAAATTAGGTGGAGACAAGTTCGACCAAGCAATTATAAAATACATAAAAGAAGAATATAATGTATTAATAGGTGAAAGAAGTGCAGAAAAATTAAAAGTTGAAATAGGAACTGCTATCAAAGAAGACGAACCAAGAACTATGAATATCAGCGGAAGAAATTTAGTAAAAGGCCTTCCTGTTACTATAAATGTTAGCTCTACAGAAATACTAGAAGCTCTTAATGACTGTATAGAACAAATAGTAGCAGCAACTAAAAACCTATTAGAAAAAACACCACCAGAATTAGCAGCAGATATAAGTGATACAGGTATAATAATGACAGGTGGAGGAGCTATGTTACATGGCTTAGGACAAAGAATAGAAGAAAGTACAGGAATAAAAGTAATTTTAGCTAACGATCCTCTTTCTTGTGTTGCTAAGGGTACTGGATTATCATTAGGATCACTTGATTTATTAGAAACTGGTGGAAGCTTTAAGAAATAATATATAGTACATATCGGGTATTAAAATATATAATTAAATATTGTACATTTAAAAAGTAGCTATTTTAAAATAATATATTTAGAATATTGTTTTATTATAGCTACTTTTTAATTGAGGGATATAATTTAGGTCGCCAGGAGCAGAGATAGTGCTATAGTTTCTGCCAGTTCTAAAATAAAATGAAGCCTTATATTATTGAAGGAAAATCGATTATTTTCGTCTATTTTATCTACAATACCGACTATAGAGTAATTCCCTACTTGAGGTAGCTTTTTACCTACGCCTTTACCAGGAAGAATGGGTCCCTCTCGAATTTGTATATTACCTATATTATTAGTCGAACCTAGGCAAGCATCTATGGCTAGAAATTGGCTGGATGAATGTTTCTTTTTTATATTTTCCATAGATTCATATATATTTAAAGCGTGAATAGGATTATCCAATGTACCGTAGACAGGGTATTTAAAATCGCTATTTTTGAGCATAGTTCCTACTAGAGGCCCAAGTGCATCTCCAATAGCACGGTCTGTTCCTATACAAATTACTACAGTATTATCAGAAATTATATTTTTAAGAATAGTACTTAGTGTATGAGTAACATCTTCTCTTTTATAGTTTATTTTAGCTAAATACATAGGAACTCCTCCCTTCTAGATAATATATGAATTTAACTCGATAAATAACACTATTTTTAAAATAGTCGCAGATTTAGTATATTTAATAATATGAATTAAAATAAGTAAATGTGACTATAAAATACTTGACAAGATAAAACAAAAAAGGTATCATTGAAATTGTTAAAAATTTAAATAAAAAATTTCTTGATTACCTTATCAAGAGAGGCTGAGGGACAGGCCCTATGAAGCCCAGCAACCACTTCATGAAGGAGGAAGGTGCTAAATCCTGCTAGAGAGATTCTAGAAAGATGAGGTCGCGTATTTTAGAATGCAATAACCTCTTCTTGTGAAGAGGCTTTTTTAATGTATAAGACATTATATAAAAGTTTCTTATATAAATTAAATGAATAGAGTATAGAATTTTAATAAAAAATAATTAATAAGTTTAAGGAGGAAATGAAAGGGCAAGACATTTATTTACATCAGAATCAGTTACTGAAGGTCATCCAGATAAAATGTGTGACCAAATATCAGATGCGATATTAGATGCATTATTAGAAAAAGATCCACAATCAAGAGTTGCTTGTGAAACAACTACTACAACTGGATTAGTATTAGTTGCAGGGGAAATAAGTACATCAGCTTACGTTGATATTCCAAAATTAGTTAGAGAAACAGTAGAAGGAATCGGATATACTAGAGCTAAATTTGGATTTGACTGTAACACTTGTGCAGTAATAACTGCTATAGATGAACAATCAGGAGACATCGCTATGGGTGTTGACGAAGGTCTAGAAAGTAAAGGTGGAGAACAAACAGAAGAAGAAATAGAAAAGGTTGGTGCTGGAGACCAAGGTATAATGTTCGGTTTCGCTTGTAATGAAACAGAAGAATTAATGCCACTTCCAATATCTCTAGCTCACAAATTATCTAGAAGATTAACAGAAGTTAGAAAATCTGGATTATTAGATTACTTAAGACCAGATGGAAAAACTCAAGTAACAGTTGAATATGAAGATGACAAACCAGTTAGAGTTCACACTGTATTAATATCTGCTCAACATAGTGAAAGTGTGGACAACGAAACTATAAGAAGAGACTTAATCGAACATGTTATAAAAGCTGTAATACCAGCAGAATTATTAGACGACGAAACTAAATACTACATCAACCCAACAGGAAGATTCGTTATAGGTGGACCACAAGGAGATACTGGTCTTACAGGAAGAAAAATAATCATAGATACTTACGGTGGATACTCTAGACACGGCGGTGGAGCATTCTCTGGAAAAGACCCAACAAAGGTTGACAGATCTGCTGCTTATGCTGCTAGATACGTAGCTAAAAACATAGTTGCTGCTGGACTTGCAGACAAATGTGAAATAGAATTAGCTTATGCAATAGGTGTTGCTAGACCATTATCAATATTTGTTGATACTTTTGGAACTGGAAAAGTTTCTAATGAAAAATTAGTAGAATTAGTAGAAAAGAACTTCGACTTAAGACCAGGTGCAATAATAAGAGATCTTGACTTAAGAAGACCTATCTACAAACAAGTTGCAGCTTACGGACACTTCGGTAGAACTGATATAGATTTACCATGGGAAAGAACTGACAAAGCTGAAACTTTAAAAGCACAAGCTATGGCTTAGATTTTAGTTTAATATAAAAAATAAAAATAAGAATATAACGAGACCTTGTATTATAATATATGCAAGGTCTTTTTTTGAGAAATTTGGGTAAGATAAAAAAGAGAGTATATTATTAGGAGTGTTATATTATGGAAAAATTAGAAGGTATGATAAGTGATATAGTTTTTAAAAATGAAGAAAATGGTTATACAATAGCTTATCTCGCAAATGAAGATGAGGAGGTGGCGATTGTTGGTTGTATGCCGACTTTGTCTGTAGGAGAGAGTATAGAGGTCGAGGGCAAATGGGTCACTCATAAAATTTACGGCTCACAATTTGAAGTCAGTAAATTTATGCCTATAACACCGTCATCTTTAGAGGGAATTTATGCTTATTTATCTTCTGGTATGATTCATGGTATAGGAGAGAAGATGGCGCTTAGGATTATAGATAAGTTTGGAGTCGATACTCTAGATGTGATTCAAAATACTCCTGAGAGATTAAAGGAAGTAGAAGGTATAGGCGCTAAGAAAATCAAGCAGATAACTGAGAGCTATGAAGAAAATAGGGAGCTTAGAAATATAATTATGCAGTTGTCTCCATATGGGATAACTCCTAATTTGTGTTTAAAAATATATAAAAAATACAAGGAAAATTCGCTCGACATAATAAATAAAAACCCATATAGACTTGCCGAGGATATAAGGGGTATTGGATTTAAGGTGGCAGATGATATTGCCAAGAAGCTTGGGATTGATAAGTATTCTAGAGATAGGATTTTTCAGGGAATTTTATATACTTTAAATCAGAGTACAGCGAACGGGAATACTTATTTGCCTATTAATGCGTTGGTTCAAAATGCAGTTAAGGTATTGGAGGTCGAACCTCAGTACATAAAAGAAGCTGTTATGGATTTAGCTTACACTCAAAAGGTACATGTTGAGAGAAGCCAAAATGATATAAATGTGTATTTGATGCCGTATTTCATGGCGGAAAATGGTGTTTGCAAGGAGATTATAAGACTTTCACAGGCTGAATTTAAGGATTTAAATATAGACATAGACGAGGAGATAAGAAGTATAGAAAGAGAAGATGATATAGCTCTAGCTCAAAACCAAATTAAAGCAGTAAAAGAAGCTATCGAAAAAGGTGTTGTAATAATAACTGGTGGTCCGGGGACAGGTAAGACCACTACAATCAACACAATCATCAAGGTGTTTGAAAATAATGGCGAAAAAGTCGTTCTAGCGGCTCCTACAGGCCGTGCAGCAAAGAGAATGAGTGAAACTTCGAATAAGGAGGCTAAAACGATACACAGGCTTTTAGAAATGGGATTTTCAATGGATAGTGATGAGCTTATGTTCATGAAAAACGAGGATGACCCTATAGATGCCGATGTCGTCATATTAGATGAGGTCTCTATGGTTGATATTGTGCTTATGTACAATCTGCTTAGAGCTATAAAATCTGGAACAAGGCTTCTATTAGTTGGAGACAGTGATCAGCTGCCTTCTGTCGGAGCAGGAAACGTGTTGAAAGATTTAATAGATTCTGAAGTCATAAATACAGTTAGACTTAACGAGATATTTAGGCAAGCGAGAGAAAGTATGATAGTAGTAAATGCCCATAAAATCAACAAAGGAGAGCCTTTGAAATTAAACGCAAAGGGCAAGGATTTTTTCTTTATAAGAAAAGAAACACAAGATGAAATATTAGATGAAATCATGGGATTAGTGAGTCAGAGACTTCCAAAATACTATGGTGTAGATAAACTCAAAGACATACAAGTTTTGTCACCTATGAGAAAAGGAACTCTAGGCGTAAATAATCTAAATATAGAGCTCCAAAAATGCTTGAACCCTCCAGCAAAATTTAAAACAGAGGAGGTCTTCACAAAGAGGACATTTAGAGTTGGAGACAAAGTGATGCAGATTAAAAATAATTACACTAAAAAATGGAAAACAGAAGATGGAACTAACAGCGGACATGGTATATATAATGGAGATATTGGTTATATTTACTATATAGACAAGGATAAAAAGGAAATCTTCGTTATATTCGATGGTATGAAGATAGTCAGCTATAAGCACGATGAGCTCGATGAGTTAGACCACAGCTTCTGTACAACTATCCATAAGAGTCAAGGTAGTGAGTTTCCGATAGTCGTGATTCCTATGACATGGGCACCACCGATGTTATTGAGTAGGAACCTGCTTTACACAGCAGTTACACGTGCTAAGAAACAAGTCGTGCTAGTCGGTGATGTCAAGTACTTAGAGTTTATGATTAAAAACAATCGAATAAACGACAGATATTCAAATTTAGCAGTTAAGTTGAATAAATTTAAAAAAGAAGGTCTGTTAGTTGATGAAAATGAATATACTCAAGGTGAATTTTAGTGTAGTCGATACTATAAAAATTAAATTAAAAGAAATAAAGGATTTATTACTGGATTTTATATATCCTAAAAATATAACGTGTATAATTTGTGATAATCCGATAAAACTAACAAATACATATTCGATATGTAAGGATTGCTTTAAAGAGTTGAATTTCTTAAAGGACGCATGCTTAAAATGTGGAAAGCCTATAATAAACCACAATCTAGAATATGAAGATATTGCTACATGTGCATATTGCGCTAAAAGGGGATTTTACTTCGATAGGGCGATATCGTGTATAGAATACAACTCTATAAGTAAGAAAATGATACTTGATTTTAAATATAAAAATAAAACTTATTTTTGCAGATACGTTGCACAGATTATGAGCGAGAAAATGGAGCTTGAGAATCTAAAGGCTGATTACATATTATTTGTTCCACTGCATAAGAAACGTATGAGACAGAGAGGATTTAATCAGTCTCAAAAGATAGCAGAGGATTTGAGCGATATAACAGGTATTCCAGTTTTTAATTGTATTTACAGAAAGAAAAATACAAGAAGGCTCTATAAGTTGAATTTAAAGGAACGACAAGAGGAGCTTAAAAATTCATTTTATATAAAGGATGATGATAATTTACTCAAAAATAAAGATGTAATCGTAATCGACGATATATTTACAACTGGCTCAACGGCAAATGAAATATCTAAAATGCTTAGATTATCCTGTGTAAATAGAATAACTATAATGACATTGCTAACAAGAAGTACTGATCCATACATACCGTTTACTGAAAATAATTAAACTAAATAATTCTATTGACAGAATTAAAATAAGATATTAAAATAAATGAGTGATTATTCAGGTCTGTGGTTGAAAGTCCAAGCCAGTCGCAGGCAAAGGGATCCACGTAAGTCAATCCTAAAAGTGGGATTGATGATCATGGTGCGGCTTAGAAGTAAGACCTACCGATAACCAAAAAAAATCTAAATCGAGACGGCTAGTAGTGCGGCAAACCCAGAGCGAACGTCGCAGTAGGCGAGTGTGGGGTCAAAAACCAGGTCAGCTGAATATCATAGAAGTACCTATTTAAGGGTACTTTTTTTATATAAAAAATATTTTATAAAGTTCAAAAAATATGTTGACAGAATTATAATTATGCAATTATAATTAAATTAATAAAATGTGAAACCGGTTTCAAGAAACATGAAACAGGCAGCATTTAAGTAAGAGGTGATTAAAATGGCAAGTATTAGAGAGGTAGCTAAGATAGCGAACGTTTCTCCTGCAACAGTATCAAGAGTAATAAATGGAACAGCTAAAGTGGATGAGCAAAAAAAACAAAGAGTTCTTGAGGCTATTGATGAAACGGGTTTCAAACCAAATGAATTAGCTAGAGCGCTATTTAAAAAATCATCTAAAATCATAGGAATGATTGTTCCAAATATTGAAAATCCATTCTTCAACGAATTGGCAAGAGTTATTGAAAAAGAAGCCTATGAAAATGGATATAGAATATTGCTTTGTAATTCTGATGACAATGAAAAAAAAGAATTGATGAACATACAAATGTTAAATCAATTAAAGGCAGATGGAATTATCATCATGACAAATAGTAGTAAGACTGCACAAGAAGTAGAAAAATACGATTTTCCCGTAGTGCTAGTAGATAGAAAATTTTCTAGCGATAAGGAAATGGCAGTAGTAGAAGCTGACAATTACAAAGGTGGAAGAATGGCAACAGAGCATTTAATAAAATGTGGTTGTAAAAATATTGTATGTATGAGAGGACCTCAATCACTTTCAAGTGCAAAACAAAGATATTTGGGATATAGAGACATTTGCAAGGAATATGGACTAAATGAACAATATATAGAATGTGATTATAGCTATGAATCTGGTCTTAAAAAAACAAAGGAATTAATAAAAAAATACCCTGATGTAGATGGAATTATAGCTAGTAATGATATGGTTGCGATTTCTATTTATAAAGTAATTTCAAAAAAAGGATATCGTGTACCAGAGGATATTCAAATTATAGGCTTTGATAATATTAGTTTCAGTTGGTTGTCTACTCCTGAAATAACTACTATTGCTCAGCCGATAAAAAAAATGGGAAAGAAAGCAGCTCAGATTATTATTCAACATAAAAAGGGAGAAGAAATAGAAAAAGAAAATGTATTTGATGTTAAGCTTATACAACGTCAAACTACAAAAATAAAGGGGTGAAAAATATGAAACTAGCAGTAGTGGGTAGCATTAATACAGATATGACAGTGACAGCAGAGAGAATTCCACTTAAGGGTGAAACTTTATTAGGTGATAGTATTAGTTACATCCCAGGTGGAAAAGGTGCTAATCAAGCAGTTGCAATGGCAAAGCTTGGTGCAGAGGTAGAAATGTTTGGGTGTATTGGTGACGACAGTAATGGACAAAAGATGATAGAAAACATGAAAAACGTTGGAATAAAGACAGAACATATAAAAGTATTAGAAGGTGTTCCAACTGGTATAGCAATGATTACTGTTGGGGAAAACGATAACACAATCATAGTAGTTCCAGGAGCAAATGGAAAAGTAGATAAGGATTATGTAGATGGTATAAAGGATGTACTACAAACTTACGATATGGTAGTCCTTCAACATGAAATTCCACTAGATACAGTACATTATATAGTAGAGTTTTGTGCAGAAAAAAATATACCAGTTGTATTAAATCCAGCTCCAGCAGCTAAAGTTCCAATGGAAATTATAGAAAAGGTAACTTATTTAACACCTAATGAGCATGAAGCAGTATTAATATTTGGAGATGAAATGACTACAGAAGAGCTTCTTAAAAAATATCCTGAAAAATTATTAATCACTCAAGGCTCAAGGGGAGTTTCTACATGTTTAAAATCAGGTGAAATTTTAACAGTGCCAGCTAGACCGGCAAAGGTTGTAGATACAACAGGTGCTGGGGATACTTTAAACGGTGCTTTTTCTGTACAAATAGCAAATGGCGCAAATATAAAGGATGCTTTAACTTTTGCAAATACAGCAGCTAGCTTATCTACAGAAAAATTTGGAGCACAAAGTGGTATGCCAACTGTTCAAGAAGTAGAAAAAGAGCTTGGAGGTAAATAGTTTTGAAAAGACATGGAATTTTAAATAGTGATATATCAAGTGTTCTTTCTTATATGGGACATACAGATCGTATATGTATAGCTGATTGCGGTCTTCCAATTCCAGAAGAAACAGAAAGAATTGACTTAGCAGTTAAATTTGGACAACCAACTTTTATGGAGCTTTTAAAAGTAGTTGGTGATGACATGAAGATAGAAAAAATAGTTTTAGCAGAAGAAATAAAAGAAAATAATCCAAAGGTTTTAGCTGAAATAAACGATTATTTTGTAGGACAAGAGGTAGAAGTAGAATTTGTTTCTCATGTTGAACTAAAAGAAATGACAAAAGAATGTAAGGCTGTCATACGTACAGGAGAGACAACTCCTTATGCGAATATAATTTTACAGTCTGGATGCATTTTTTAATAAGGGGGGAAAGACATGCAGATTGAAATGCGTGGAATTGACAAGTCATTTGGCGGTAATGCAGTTTTAAAGAGTGCAGGCTTTTTACTAGATGATGGAGAAATTCATGCACTTATGGGAGAAAACGGCGCTGGTAAATCTACATTAATGAAGATTTTAACAGGTGTTTACACTAAAGATGCGGGGACAGTTTTAGTAGATGGAAAAGAAGTATGCTATAACAATCCACAAGAAGCCGAAAAAGCAGGGATCGTATTTATTCATCAAGAGTTAAACGTATTATTCGATTTAACAGTTGAAGAAAATATGTTTCTAGGCAAAGAAATAAAAAAAGCATTTGGTGTATGTGACAAAAAAGCGATGAGAAAAAAGGTAAAAGAAATCCTAGATATGCTTGGTGTAAAAATAGATCCAGGTCAAAGAATGGATGAATTATCTATAGGACAACAACAAATGATAGAAATTGCAAAAGCGCTAATGGTAGATGCAAAGGTTATAATAATGGATGAACCAACAGCAGCTTTAACTCAAAGTGAAACAGAAGTACTATTTGAAGTAGTAAATTCACTTAGAAAAAAAGGAGTTTCTATAGTTTATATTTCTCACCGTATGGAGGAAATCTTTGAACTATGTGACCGTATTACTGTTCTTAGAGATGGCTCATATATAGGAACAAAGAAGATTTCAGAAATAGACATGAATGATGTAGTTAAAATGATGATAGGTAGAGAAATAGGAGAAAGATATCCAGCCAGAGAATCAGCAATAGGTGATGTAATCTTTGAAGTGAAAAATTTAAACTGTCCTGGTGTGTTTGAAAACGTTTCTTTCCAAGTTCATGCTGGTGAAGTTTTAGGTGTGTCTGGATTAATGGGATCAGGAAGAACAGAAATAATGCAAGCGATATTTGGAAATATGCCTAATGTTACTGGAGATATTTATTTAAACTGTCAAATAATAAAAAATAAAAATCCACAACAAGCTATAGCAAATGGAATAGGATTTATAACTGAAGATAGAAAAGTAGAAGGTCTTATGCTAGAAGAGAGTATTATGAAAAATATTTCTCTAGCGAATCTTGGAAGAATTTCCAAAAATGGAGTTATACAAAAGAAAGAAGAACAAGATTTAGTAAAAAGAGGAATAGAAGAATTAAAAATAAAATGCTTTGGACCACAACATGAATGCAATAACTTAAGTGGTGGTAATCAACAAAAGGTAGTATTTGCAAAATGGATTTATACAGATCCAAAGGTATTAATATTAGATGAACCTACAAGAGGTGTAGATATAGGGGCTAAGAAAGAAATTTACAATATCATCAATGAACTTGCAGCAAAAGGAGTAGCTATCATTATGGTATCTTCAGAACTTCCAGAGGTTTTAGGTATGTCTGATAGAGTTATGGTAGTAAGTGAAGGAAAAATAACAGGTATTATAAATAAAGAAGATGCAAATCAAGAAAATGTCATGATTTTGGCAACAGGAGGAGATCTAAATGGAAAATAATAAATTAATAAATCGCGTGCAAGACTTGGGGGCGCTTATAGCTTTAGTTCTTTTAGTAGTAGTTATAAGTTTTATAAGTCCAGAATTTAGAACAGTAGATAACTTTTTATCTTTACTTAGACAATCTTCTATCAATGGATTGATTGCTTTTGGTATGACTTGTGTTATCTTAACTGGAGGAATAGATTTATCAGTTGGTTCAGTTTTGGCGTTAACTACAGCAATTTGTGCTAGTTTAATAGTTAAAGGAACACCGGTAGCTTTAGCTATGATAATAGCTCTTGTAATAGGTGTTGTGTTTGGTGCAATAAGTGGTATATTTGTAACAAAAGGACGTTTACAACCATTCATAGCTACATTGATTACAATGACAGTATTCCGTGGAGCAACTATGATATTCATGGATGGAAAACCTATTTCAAACTTAGGAAGTAGCTTCCTATTAAAATTCTTAGGAAAAGGAGCTATATTAGGAATTCCACTACCAGTTATATTATTCATAATAATTTTCGCAATATTTATGTTTGCATTAGAAAAGACTACATTTGGACGTAGAATATACGCTACAGGTAGTAACTGGAAATCAGCTAAATTAGCAGGTGTTAATATAGATCGTACAAAAATAGCTGCATATGCAATTTCTGGATTGATGTCAGCTATGGCAGGTTTAATTCTTTTATCTCGTCTTAATTCAGCACAACCTACTCTAGGTACTGGATATGAACTAGATGCAATCGCAGCAGTTGCACTTGGTGGCGTTAGTATGAATGGTGGACGCGGAAGAATATGGGGAACATTTGTAGGTGTTCTAATAATAGCAGTATTAAACAATGGTTTAAATATATTAGGTGTATCTTCTTACTATCAAGATGTAGTAAAGGGACTAGTTATATTAATTGCAGTATTATCAGACCGTAAACGTTAATCAAAGTCTATAAAAAAATTATAAAAATATATAGGGGGTATAAGTTATGAAAATCAAAAAATTAGTTGCTCTTGCAGCAGCGGCAGTATTATCGTTTTCTTTAGTAGGTTGTAGTGTAGAAGGCGAAGGATCTAGTACAGGAAGCTCAGCAGAAGCTGTAGGAAATGGAAGTATAGGATTCTCTGTATCTACATTAAACAATCCTTTCTTTGTAACATTAAGTGAAGGAGCAAAAGAAAAAGCTAAAGAAGCAGATGTAGAATTAATAGTAGTAGATGCTGGTGATGATGCAGCAAAACAAACAAGTGATATTGAAGATTTAATATCAAAGAAAATAAGTGTTTTAATAGTAAATCCAGTTGACTCTGATGCAGTTGCACCAGCAGTAGAAGATGCAATAGCTAAAGGTATAAAAGTTATATCTGTAGACCGTGCAGTAAATGGTGTAGATGTAGATTGTGCAATAGCTTCTGACAACGTTGCAGGTGCTAAAATGGCAACTGAATACTTAGTTGAATTAGTTGGTGAAGGTGCAAAGGTTGCAGAATTAGAAGGTGTTTCTGGTGCTAGTGCTACTATAGATCGTGGAGCTGGATTCCATGAAGTAGCAGATAAACAATTAGATGTTGTAAGTAAACAAACTGCTAACTTCAACCGTTCTGAAGGTATGGATGTTATGGAAAATATGCTTCAATCTAACTCAGATATAAAGGGTGTATTTGCTCATAATGATGAAATGGCTCTTGGTGCAGTAGAAGCTATAGGAAGCAAAGATATAGTAGTAGTTGGATTCGATGCAACTGACGATGCTTTAGCAGCAATAAAAGATGGTAAAATGGCTGCAACAGTAGCTCAAAAACCTGACCTTATGGGACAAACTGCAGTAGAAACTGCTGTTAAGCTTATAAATGGTGAAGGTATAGAAAAAACTATACCAGTAGAAGTTGAACTTATAAAAGAATAATTAAAATTAAAAACCAATGTAATTTCCTAAAATAAACCTAAAGATGACTGCGGCAATATTGTCGCAGTTTTTTTTAGATTTTTTTAATTAACCACAGAAAAACATATGTACTGTGAATATATCAATTTGATAGAACGTTGGAAAATAGAGATTTATATACTTATCAACAAAGTTATCCACATTATACACAGGGTTTGTGTACAATTTAATTCACATTTAGACAAAATATTTTATTATACAAAAATATATGAATAAATTCAGTGATTCATTGTAAAATGAAATTGAACTAAAAAAAATATCCATAGTAAGATATCCTGTGTTATTATTTAATCACCACAAAAAAATAAAGAAAGGATATAAATTACTATGGATAACAATAATACTAACACAAATACAAGAAAA
>NZ_JAXEWM010000121.1:0-3247 GCF_034113885.1 Intestinibacter sp. | reverse complement strand
TAGTAATTCTTGCAAGCGACATACCTATTCCGTAATAAGTCGCCCTCTTAGCTTTGATTATCTTATAAGCGATATTTCTAACCTCATCCTCTATATCAGCCAGCTCCTCAAAGCTTATTCCCTTATTTTTAGAAGCCATATGGTAAATCGGCTCCACTCCACAAAGTGCATAGCTCCAAGGCACAAACTGAGAATCACCGTGCTCACCTATTACATATGCGTGGATATTCTTTTGATTTATATCTAATTTATCGGCAAGGGCAGATCTAAGTCTCGCCGAATCAAGTGTTGTACCTGAGCCTATTACTCTCGACTTATCAAATCCAGACAACTTCCATGCTGCATAAGTCATAATATCTACTGGATTTGTTGCAATCAACATAATCCCATCGAATCCTGAAGCTTTTATACTTTCTATTATATTTTTCATAACACCTATACTTTTATGTAAGGTATCCAATCTAGTTTCGCCCTCAATTGGCGGTGGACCTGCTGTTATACAAACTAATGCCACATCTTTAAGATCAGCATAATCACCTGAATATATCTTCATCTTTCTAGGTGCAAAGCTCAATCCATGGTTTAAGTCTATCGCTTCACCTTCTGTTTTCTCTTTGTTGATATCGATTAAAACGAGCTCCTCACATATTCCTTGATTGACCATAGAATACGCATAACTCATTCCAACCATTCCTGTTCCAATAATTGCTACTTTTGATTTCATTTTCTCCTCCGCTGTCATATTACCTATGAAATTAAATAACCTCATTTTTTATATATCTATTTTGTCCAACAAATGAAATTTTACTCACTTTTAATATCTTATCATATTTCTTCCATT
The DNA here is from genome assembly GCF_034113885.1 of Intestinibacter sp. GTDB lineage: Bacteria > Bacillota > Clostridia > Peptostreptococcales > Peptostreptococcaceae > Intestinibacter. Next base: position 2,406 of record NZ_JAXEWM010000121.1, on the reverse strand, counting down.
TTTATATGAATTTCCGCAAATTGGAATACATTACCATAAACCTTGCAAAATCAACGATACAATTATCAAACTTGTCCCATTATTAATATGTTTAATTTCTTTGTGATAAAAATCTTGTAATAACTTGTATTAATTTATTCTTAATGCCAACAAATTTGCAACAAAGACCTTCCGACCAAATAACTTATAAATAAAACCGCTAAATTTATCACAAAATCCTTAAACATAATTACAATAGCTCAAACTGTAATACTCCTATCAGTAAACAAATAAAAAAGCCTGCATTTTTTCAATACAGACCTTTTCAAATTAATAAGTTAATATTTCACAACCATCTTCAGTTACTAATATCATATTTTCCCATTGAGCAGATAACTTTCCATCCTTTGTATAAGATGTCCATCCGTTATTTTGATCTATATATAAATCATATCCACCTTGGTTTATCATAGGCTCTATAGTGAACATCATACCAGGAACCATTATCACGCCTTCATCCTCGTATCCATAGTGGAATACAAATGGATCTTCGTGGAATTCTAATCCTATACCATGTCCGCCGAACTCTCTTACTACTGTATATCCGTGCTTGTGAACATATTCTTGGATAGTCGCTCCGATTACACCCATTGGAACCCAAGGCTTAACCTTTGATATTGCTAATTCCATAGATTCTTTAGTTACTTGTACTAATTTTTTAGCTTCTTCGCTGACTTCACCTATCATGTACATTCTAGATGCATCTGAGTAGTATCCATTGTAGATTGTAGATACGTCTACATTTATTATATCTCCATCCTTTAATACGACGTCTTCTGATGGTATACCATGGCAGATTTGGTCGTTTACTGATGTACAAACACTCTTTGGATATCCGCAGAATCCAAGTGGAGCAGGTATCGCACCATTTGCAACTGTAAAATCGTGAACTATAGTATTTATTTCTTCTGTAGTCATTCCAGCTTTTATGTGTTTTTCAACTTCATCTAAAACAGCTGTGTTGATTTTTGCACTTTCTTTTATTTTTTCTATTTGTTCTGCGTTTTTTATCATATCTCTAGTAGGTATTTCGTAACCTTCTCTAGCGAATTGTTTTAATTTTTCATCGAATTCCATGTGGCATTTTTTATATTTTTCGCCGCTGCCACACCAGCATTTACTATTTCTTCCTAATAACATCTTTTCCTCCCTAACCTTTTATTATCGGTTTTCTAAGTATATAATTTTCGTAGGCTTCTATACCTAATTTCATTTTTACTATTTGTCTCGCATGAGGTGCTGACTCTATCGGCTCCCCATCTTCATTGTACATCTCTAAGATAGTTGTAAACATAGTCTCCTTGTAAGGTCCTATTACTTCTATCTCTTCACCTACAGACATTTTATTTCTCTGTTCTACTATTAAATATCCATCATCAAGGACTTCTTTTACGATTCCTATGAAGTCGTAATTTCTTATATATGAAGCTGATTCGTAGTTGTTTGAATTTTTACCTGGTCTATCTAGGAAAAATCCTGTAGAGTAATCTCTATGGCTTCCTTTTTTAAGCTCGTCTAACCACATTGGATTGAATTTCCAGTTATCTGGATCCTTGTAATATTCATCAATCGCCATTCTGTAGGCTCTTACAGTTGTAGCTACATAATAAGCAGTTTTCATACGACCTTCGATTTTTAGGCTAGTTATTCCGCTGTCAAATATTTCCGGAATATATTTTATCATACATAAATCCTTTGTATTGAAGAAAAATTGATAATCCTCGTCGTCTAACACATTTTCGTAATCGCCGTTTACGTCCTCAACTAGATTGTACTTCCATCTACAAGATTGAGCACAAGAGCCTTGGTTAGCATCTCTACCAGTTGCGTAGTTACTTATTACACATTTACCAGAGTAGCTCATGCACATAGCCCCATGTATAAATGATTCTATATCTAAATCCTCAGGTGTATTTTCTCTTAGCTCTTTAGTCTCTGCAAACGACATCTCTCTAGCCGTTACGATTCTTTTCGCTCCTTGCTCATACCAAAAGTTAGCAGCTATGTAATTAGATGTACTAGCCTGTGTGCTTATATGTATCTCCATATCAGGAGCTACTCTTTTGACTATATTAAACACACCCGCATCACTTACTATAACCGCATCTACACCTATTTCATCTAGCTCTTTTATATAATCAGCTAAGCTATCTAGCTGATCACTTCTCGGGATAATATTAACTGTTACAAAGACCTTTTTGCCCATATTATGAGCAAATTCTAGCCCTTCTATCATATCCTCTTTTGAAAAATTTTTAGCAGCAGAACGCATACCAAAAATCTCGCCACCTATATAAACTGCATCTGCTCCGTAAATAAAAGCAATCTTTAACTTCTCTAAATCACCAGCAGGTGCTAATAATTCTA
>NZ_JAXEWM010000120.1:0-9379 GCF_034113885.1 Intestinibacter sp. | reverse complement strand
ATGCTAAGAGAGGTTTCTATTATCGATAAAACCTGATCCATGTATAAATCTATATTTGGTAGCTCATTAAATCTCGGAAGGTGAAAATCTAAAATTTCCTTTATATAATGAGAATCCTTAAAATCCAAATTTACCAGCTCCTTATTTATTTATTTAGTATCTACCTAGAAATTTTATCATTAAGAGGAAGGATAATCAATAGTAGTTTATATAATATTAAATACTCTATTATGTGATTTGAAATATAAAAGTTCTTGACTTAGTTACATAAAAAATATAACATAGTATTAGATACTAGTTTATATAAAATTATAAAATACATAAAATAGATATAAAAAGAATTGATAAAAAAGAAAGGTATGATATATATGAAAAAAATAGCTATATGGGGCGATTCTGTATTAAAGGGAGTTGTACTAGAAGATGGAAAGGATAAATATTCTCTATTAAAAAACAGTAGTGTAGAGCTAACTAAAAAGGAATTTGACTTCGATATAAAAAATAATTCTAAATTTGGACTTACAGTTACAAAGGCTATGAAGCTTATACAAAAGAGCTTATCTAGGGATGAGCTTCCAAATTACGCTTTGGTGGAATTGGGTGGAAATGACTGTGATTATAATTGGAAGGAAATTTCTAGAAATCCTGATGGAGAGTATTTGCCGAATACACCACTTCCTAAATTTAGAGAGAATATAAATAATATTATAGAAAACTTTAGACAAAAGGGCATCGAGCCTATTTTGACTAATTTACCTCCGCTTTCTTCTCAAAGATATTTTGATTGGTTTGGAAAAAACGGACTAAATACAGATAATATAAAAAAATGGATGGGCGATATAAATAGGATTTACAAGCATCAGGAGACTTATTCGCTTGCGCTTATGGATATTGCTAATGCACAAAAGTGCGATTTAATCGACATACGTACACCGATTATACTTGAGGGAAATACAGATGATTTTATATGTGAGGATGGAATTCATCCAAATGAAAGGGCGCATAAGTTGATCGCTGAGACATTTATAAATTATATTGCAAATAGAATAATTTGTGCGTAGTCGACTAGAAAGCTGCGGTAAATTTGAAATAAGTCTGAAAAATTTCTCAGGGGTGGAAAAAATGTGTATTAATTATTTTGGAATATACTGTTAAAATATAATTAAATAATTAATACGGAGAAAGGTGACATTATGAAATTAATAATAGACTACGCAAATTTAGAAAAAATAAAGGAAATGTATATGTACTATCCAGTAGATGGAGTTACTACAAACCCATCTATTTTAGCAAAGGAAAATAGAAACCCTTACGAAGTTTTAAAGGAAATCAGAGAATTCATAGGAGCTGAAGGAGAATTACACGTACAAGTAATATCAAAAATCGCTGAGGATATGGTTGAAGAGGCTGATAAAATAAGACAAGAGCTAGGCGACAATACTTACATAAAGGTACCAGTTACAAAGGAAGGCTTAAAGGCAATAAAAATCCTTGCAAAAAAAGGCGTTAATGTAACTGCAACAGCTATATACACACAAATGCAAGGTTATCTTGCAGGAAAGGCTGGAGCTAAATATGCAGCTCCTTATGTAAACAGAATAGATAACCTAGGGGCAAATGGAGTAAAGGTCGCAAAGGATATACACGATATATATGTTAAAAATAATATAGAAACAGAAGTAATAGCAGCTAGCTTCAAAAATTCTCAACAAGTTTTAGAATTAGCAAAATATGGAATCGGCGCTGCCACAATAGCTCCAGATGTAATGAACGGTTTAATTAAATTAGACGCTGTTACATGCGCTGTAGATGCATTTATAAAGGATTTCGAAAGCGTATGTGGAGAAAATGCAACAATGCTAAATATATAAATCATTATAAACCATTAAAAAATTAATAAATCTTAACAAACAAAAGAGTATAACAGACGGTAAAATCTGTTATACTTTTTTGTATAGAAAATTATTTACAGGGAGATTTTTAAATGAAAATTGAAGATTATAAAAAGAAGCGAGAAGAAATTGAAAAAAGCTTACAGGAGCTGAATAAAAAGAGCAATTTTATAAGCTGGATTAGAGTAGCTCTGTTTGTCGCGATTGTGGCATTGTTGTCGTATGGATATTTTAATAAAAATAACATATTTTATGGGTTGGTGTTGATTTTGACAGTTGTTTTCTTGGCAACTGTAAAGCTTCACAACAATATAGAGGCGAAAATTAAATACAGAGAAAGCAAGGGCAAGGTATATAAAAAGTACATCAAGAGATTAAATGGTACATGGTACGACTTCAGAGACAAGGGAACAGAGTACCTAGATGAAAAAATGCCTCATTTGAAGGACTTGGATATATTTGGAGAGGGCTCTCTATACCAGTATATCTGTAGCGCTAATACTGTCTACGGGAAGAAATGTTTAGTAAATCATCTTAAAAACACAGAGTACAATCTAGATGATATAACAAAGCATCAAAAGGCCGTCGAGGAGCTATCTCATATGCAGGAGTTTTCTGATGAGATAGAGACATTATCTAATTTGATAAACGAAAATAAAAAGAAAAACGTAAATAAAGAGATAAAAAAATTCTTAGAGGTTTGCGAGGATGAAGGCACTAATCAAGCCAGCATAAATCGATTTTTGATGTGGATACTGCCACCTGTATTTATAGCAGTTGTAGTATTGTTTTTAATAGGGATAAACCCAGTTAGATATGCAAATATTTTAAAATTAGTTTTGATTGTGAACCTTTTATTGGCATTTTTAAATATGCAAAGGAGCACAGCTGTGCTACTACCTGTAGCAGATTTTTATAAAAATATAAAGGTCTATGAGGATATATTTAAAGAAATTGAGATCAGGGAATTCACAAGCCCATATTTAAAAGAGCTAAAGCAAACTCTAAACAAAGACGGAGGAAGCTTAAAGGCACTAGGCGAACTCAAAAAAATAGGAGATTATATAGCGCTTAGACAGAACTTCGTCGCAAACGTCTTGTTAAATGGAGCGTTTTTATGGGATTTTCACTGTATAGATATGTTTGACAAATGGAAAATGAAATACGGAAAATATATAAGAACCTATCTAGAGGTCGTAGGCGAAATAGAAGCATTGATAAGCTTAGCGTCTATCACATATCTTAGAGACGACTATATGTTTGCAGATATAACTGAAGACGAAATACCTCAGATAGAATTTAAAGACCTAAAGCATCCTCTCATAAAAATAGAAGACGCAGTAGGAAATGGAGTCAGCCTAAAAGGTAAAACCTGCGTAATCACAGGCTCTAACATGTCAGGAAAGACTACCTTCCTAAGAAGCATAGGTATAAACCTAGTCCTAGCATATGCTGGAGGCTCCGTACTAGCGTCTGAATTTAACGCATCTGTAATGAAAATACTTACATCGATAAGAGTAGAGGACAATGTAAACAAGGGAATTTCCACTTTCTATGCAGAGCTACTTAGAATCAAGGACATGACAGAGTACAACAAAAACCAAAGCCCTATGATATGCTTAATAGACGAGATATTCAAGGGCACAAATTCAGCAGACAGGATAATATGCGCGACAGAGGCAATCAAAAAGCTCTCAAACACTTGGAGCATAACCCTAGTATCTACACACGACTTCGAGCTATGCAACCTAGAAAGCGACGAAAACATAAAAGCCGTAAACTACCATTTCGCTGAATACTACAAAGACGATGAAATTAAATTCGACTACAAAATAAGAGACGGAAGATGCGTAACTACTAACGCCAAATTCCTGCTTAAAATGGCAGGTATAGCCGATGTTGATATATAATAGATAAAAATAAAGTGATAGATATAGCTCTATCACTTTATTAATCATCGTCTTTAATATATTCTAATATATCTCCGGGCTGACAGTCTAATGCCTCACATATTTTGTCTAAAGTCGTAAATCTTATTGCCTTTGCCTTTCCGTTTTTTAAAATAGAAATATTTGCCATAGTTATCCCGACCTTCTCAGATAATTCCGTTACGCTCATTTTTTTCTGCGCTAAAACCACATCTAAATTAATTCTTATACTCATTTAAACACCTCTATATTGTTAGATCATTTTCATCCTTTAAATCGCACGCCTTTTGAACTAGATGTGCAAGTACAGCAGTAAAAACTGATATACACATCGCTACGAATATTATAAATAATATTATAATTAAAATACTTGGATGTAGCAAATTTAAAAATAATAAAATAATCGCACCTATAAAATATAAAATGCATTCTGATAGAGCGTATCTTCTGATTTTATTTAAAGAATCCATATTCTTTTTAGAAAATGAATTGTCGTTGTTGATTTCGTTTGAGATTTTCCAGCCTTCAAATAGCGCTCCGTAAAATGGAATCGCAGTTATCCATATAAATATTAGACAAGGATAGAACATATAGCTGTACTCTGGATATTCAGAGGCTATATCGCGCCCAAATATTGGAACTATGACCAAGGCTACAATTGCCAATATAATACAAGTTAGACTTATAAACAATTTTAATGATCTCGCTAATTCATTTTGCTTCATAATAAACCTCCTCAAGTTTAATTATTATGAGTTTATAATAACAGAGAAAAAAGGTCAAGTCAATAATTATTTATTGTTTATCGATAAAAAAATATTGTTTTTTAATATAAATAATTACATAAAAAGTTGAATTTAGCTGTTTTATGTACAGAAAAAACATATTATGGTATAATTAGCTCAATAGTTTAAAAATTAGATATAAAAATAGATGAGGTGACAGATTTGAAGGAATTAGAGGCGAAAATACTTAGCGAGGGGACTGCTATCAATGAAACAGTGCTTAAGGTAGACTGTTTTTTAAATCATCAAGTAGATCCTTTTCTAATGCAAAGAGTGGGAGAAGAATTTGCAGAGTACTATAAGGATAAAGGCATAACAAAGGTATTTACTATAGAAAGTTCGGGAATAGCTCCAGCTGTTATGACAGCGATAAAATTAAATGTACCTATGGTCATACTAAAAAAACAACAATCTAAAATATTAAATGGAGATGTTTACCAAACTAAGGTAACTTCATTTACAAAGGGAACTAGCTATGAACTTACTCTATCTAAAAAATACATAGACAAGGACGATAAAATTCTATTAATAGATGATTTTTTGGCAAATGGGGAAGCTGCTTTTGGTGGAATTAGATTGATTGAAGGATCAGGAGCGACAGTTTCAGGTGTAGGTATAGTTATAGAAAAATCATTCCAGCCTGGAAGACAAAGACTTGACGATGCAGGATACGATGTATATTCTCTTGCTAGAGTAAAAAGACTCGCTGAAGGTGTTATTGAATTTGTAGAAGAAGTGTAAATAGGTGGGACTGTTCGTTTTGAATAGTCCTTTAATAATGTCAGATAAAGGAGAAAAACATGGAATATTGGGATATTTACGACAAGGATAGAAATTTTACAGGTAAGAAAAAGGGCAAATACGAAAAATGGAATGAAGGCGAATACCATCTAGCTACAGAGGGCTGGATTATAAATTCTAAAAAACAAATCCTAGTCCAACAGAGATCTGATAAATGCGAGATTTTGCCTGGAGTATGGGCTCTTACAACAGGAAGAGTTATATCAGGTGAGACAACTAGACAGGGATGTGTAAGGGAGCTAAGAGAAGAGCTAGGCATCACAGTCAAAGAGGAGGACTGCCAGCTTGCCGGGACTTTCAATACTCGCCTTGGAATGATATGGGATATATATTTTGTCAGAAAGGACGTCGAGCTCAGCGATATAGTTCTTCAAGAGGAGGAGGTCGCTAGAGTTAAATTTGTGAGCACTGATGAGTTTAGACAAATGCTAAAAGAAGGTACAATGTACGAATACGAGGAGATATACGATTTACTAGATGCTATAGACAATAAACTTGATTAAGCGAGGCGAAAATTATGATATACAGATTGACTATAGAGTTCACTTTAGATAAAAAGCAGAAGCTAGACTACAACATAGGCTCCGTGCTTCAGGGGATAATGATGACATTTTTAGATAGAGATTACGGGGAGGTGCTTCATAGACAGTCCTTAAGACCGTATAGCCAGTATTTTGAAATCAAAAATAATAAGTATTATTGGGTGATAAATACATTGACTGAGGAGGCTAAGGCTGGAATTATAGATAAGATTTTAACATCAGATAGAAGAATTTTAGATTTGACATATAGAAAGACGAAGCTGATTATACAAAAGATGGAGTTATGTGAGGCTGTGATTTTAGATGATATTGGGAAAAGAGATATAGTAGTGAATTTCAAGACGCCGACTAGCTTTAAGAGGACTTCTGGAGGCTATGAGATTTTTCCGACAGTTAAGCATATTTTCAACAGTATTATAAATAAGTACAAAAATTTCTCAAAAAATGACTTAGAAGAAAATTTTCTTGAAAAAATTGTTGAAAATGTGGAAATTACAGGATATAATTTAAGAACAAGTCATTTTGGAGTGAAAGGAAATTATGTACCAGGATTTATGGGAACTGTAAATTTGAAGGTAAAGGGGAGTCAAGGCTTTAAAAATGAGGTTATGAAGCTATTACAATTTGCTATCTACAGCGGTGTAGGTCTCAAAGGAACCATGGGAATGGGGGCTTTTGAGATAAAATAACAAAAATCTACAAAAAAATTAAAAAAAAAGAAGGAATTTAAGTTAAAATGTAGAATATAATAAGGTATCACTAAAATATCGAAAAAACACATCAAAATCACACAAAATCTATAGTATTCAGCATTATAAAAATCGATATAAAAATTTTTAAAAACGAAATAAGGATATTTGTCGTATTTCGTGTAATTTTATTTGCTATGTATTAGTATTTTTAAAAATATATACTGATTGAAGTATATAAAGAGGGTAAATATTATTAAGGGGGTAAAAATGTCTATGGAGCTAGATATGAAAAATGTTGAAACAATTGAAAACGACATGGGAGAAGTATCAAAAGAATTTGCAAACCTAGATGATTCAGTAAAAATGTATTTGAAAGAAATAGGAAGTATACCTCTATTGACTAAAGAAGAGGAGCTAGAGCTTGCAAAAAAAGTTTCAGAAGGAGATGAACTAGCTAAACAAAAATTAGTAGAATCAAATCTCAGACTAGTAGTAAGTGTTGCTAGAAAATATTTGAGAAAAGGGATGCCTATGCTAGATTTAATTCAAGAGGGTACATTAGGTCTTATAAAGGCAGCCGAAAAATTCGACTACACAAAGGGCTTTAAATTCAGCACTTACGCAACTTGGTGGATTAGACAAGGCATCACACGTGCCATAGCCGACCAAGCCAGAACTATAAGAGTGCCAGTCCATATGGTAGAAAAAATAAATAAATTATCGAGCGTATCTGCATTACTAGCAGCAGAATTAGGCAGAGATCCAAAGCCAGAAGAAATCGCCGACAAAATGGACATGTCTGTAGACAAGGTCGTAGAAGTCATAAACGTCTCTCAAAAGCCGGCATCTATAGAATCCACAGTAGGAAAAGAAGACGACACTGAGCTAGAGGAAGTATTGCCAGACAAAAACGCTCTATCACCAGAAGAAATCGTAACAGCCTCTTTGCTAAAAGACCAAATAGAAGAAATCCTAGGAACCCTAACTGAAAAAGAAAAAGGCGTACTAGAACTTAGATTTGGCCTAAATGGAGGAGAAGCACATACTCTAGAAGAAGTCGGTAAGGCCTTCAACGTCACTAGAGAAAGAGCTAGACAGATAGAAAACAAAGCTCTTAGAAAGCTGTCTCATCCAACCCGCGCAAACAAGCTGATAGATTATTATTATGACATATGCTAGGCAAAACGCCTGTTAAAGCACCATGAGAAATTTTTTCTTGTGGTGTTTTTTAATGGCGTAGTTGCAGGCATAGTTGGACCGTGGCATCTTGGATAAATTGCTGCGTGGAGATTTTGGGAAAATGAATTTGACACAGAGAGAGACAATTTCTCGATGGACGCAGTCACCTTATGTATAACGATATATATAATCTCTCTAAATAATCTAGTATTTATATTTGATATATATAATCTAGTATTTGAATTTGATATATTAATTATTTGCTTGAACTTTAAAATCGTAAGGTTCGGATATGAATCCGCAAGGTTCGGAAATAAATCCGGTAGGTTCGGATGTGAATCCGTAAGGTTCGGAAATAAATCCGGTAGGTTCGGATGTAGATAGCCTTCAGTCGGATTTAAATCCGTAAGATTCGGATGTAGATGTCCTTCAGTCGGATTTAAATCCGATAGATTCGGATGTAGATGTCCTTCAGTCGGATTTAAATCCGTAAGATTCGGACATAGAGTACTTTCAGTCGGATTTAAATCCGTATCATTTGGATTAGAATCACTTTCTTCCTCAGATTTATTTTCTGGAGATTTTTGAGCACAATTATCTAAGGGGTTTGAGGGAGTATATTTTTCGTATTTATTTGGATCAACTAAAAAATAGTAATTAGGACCTAACGCACAGTAAATATAAGTTCCATGACCTTTCATAGTTATTTTTTCTAAAATGCCAATCTTAACCATTTTTCTAAATCTCTTGTAAATAGAAGCTTTTTTCATGTTCAAAATAGGCAAATCCTCCTCTATTTTTTGCCCATCTAAAAGGTAGTAAATTTTGTCGTTTTGCTCTATATAATTTGAGCTTTTTTCCTCTACAAAATCTTCAAGTAATAGTAAATCTGCTCCATCTAGTCCAAGTTGAGATGCAGCCTTTGGCGAAAATCCGCAAATTTTAAATTCCATGTTTTACCTCCTGAAAAGTTATTTTTTAGAGATAGATGGAGTTGGTTTTTGGGTAGTGGTGTGTTTGGAGTGCAATTTTGTTGGGATTTTTGGTGGAAATTCTCTATACATAGTAATTCGACTTTTGGTGGGGAAATCCTTTAAAATATGTGGATTTTAAGGAGTTTAATGTGGATGTGATTTAGTTAATGGTTAGGTGGATGTTCTAATAGGTAATTGTAAATGTCGTGGATAGTTATGGTTTTAATACATCACATGTTACTGTTAAATATTAAAAAAGAGTAGAAAATTAATCCTACTCTTTGGCTTCAATACATCTCATGTTACTGTTAAATATGTAAATGGGACTTCGATACATATAGCGGATGGCGCTTCAATACATCTCATGTTACTGTTAAATAGCTGAAACATTCGCTAAAGTTGTGGATGCTAATATGCTTCAATACATCTCATGTTACTGTTAAATTGATGGATACATATATGTATTTATCACCTCTAATGAGCTTCAATACATCTCATGTTACTGTTAAATTTATTTTTTACATACTGCAAATTGTTTTTTACTAGCTTCAATACATCTCATGTTACTGTTAAATAGCCAAGAAAT
>NZ_JAXEWM010000119.1:0-28954 GCF_034113885.1 Intestinibacter sp. | reverse complement strand
CAACTACATCTTCAAGTGATGCTTTGAATTGGTCAAATCCTTCTAAATCAGAAGCTTTACCCATATCTATTAAAGCTTTTGCTATTTCTTTTACAGCAGCTATATCGTTGTTTGTATATACAACTTCTGCATCAAATCCATAGTTTCCTATTGGATATTCGCTTGGATTTACAAATATTATTTTAACGCCATTCTTAGCAGCTTTCTTTAATTTTATGTTAAGCACTGGATTGTTTTCTGCTTTAAATCCAACAGCTAATACAACATCAGTTGCTAATAATTCTTGCATACCATTTGGAGATGCATTTACGCCTAATACTTTATTTAATCCACTTTCTCTATTGTCGAAGCATAAAGTTTTAGCACCTAATTTATCAGCTAATTTCTTGATTGCATAAGCTTCTTCATTAGTATATCTATCAGATATAGATACAGCTACTGCATCTTTACCGTATTTACTTGCTATAACTTCTGCTTTTTTAGCTACCATAGTGAATGCATCATGATAAGTAGCTTCTACTAATTCACCATTTATTTTTATAGATGGTTTTGCAAGTCTATCGTCGATTAATCCAGCATCGAATCCCCATTTACCTCTACCACATACTAAACCTTCATTTACAGGTCCATCTACGCTTGGATCTGCTTTTATGATAAGTCTTCCATGTGTACTTAATTCTAATGAACATCCAACTGAACAGAATGAACAAGTAGTTGGAGTTTGTTCTTTTGCAAGAGGTACAGTTTTCTTTGCGTGAGTTTTTTCTTGTAATGCACCTGTTGGACAAACTGATACACATTGTCCACAAGATATACAATTAGTTTCTTCTAATGGTTGTTTTAAAGCAGGTTTAACTACTGTATCAAATCCTCTTGTTACAAGACCTAATGCACCAACACCCATTATTTCATCACAAGTTCTTACACATAATCCACATAAGATACATTTGTTCATATCTCTTAATATGTATGGATGGCTATCTTCTATTGGTAAAATTACTTTTTCGCCTTCGAATCTTTCTGGTTCTACATCGTAAAGACGAGAGTAATCTAATAATTTACATTCATGATATTTTTGACATCCACAAGCTAAACATCTTTGAGCATCTGCTAAAGCTTGTTCTTCTGTATATCCATGATTTACTTCAAGGAAGTTATCTTTTCTTTCTTCTGGACCATATTCTTTTACTTTAGGTCTGTAGATTTTTTCTCTATCTTCGAAAGATTCTTCAGTTAAATCTTCTCTTTCATGTACATAAGGTTTTCTGTAATCTATTTCTTTTCCATGTAAGAAAGCATCTATTGATTCTGCAGCCTTCTTAGCATCTGCTATTGATTCAACAGCTATAGATATCTTATCATTACCACAGTCACCACAAGCGAATACACCGTTAGTTGCTGTCATGTAAGTTTTTGGATCGTATACTAATGAGTTCTTTCTAGTTTTTTCGATTCCATCAAATACACTACCATCTACTTGTTGTCCTATAGCGATTATTAATGTATCTATATCTAAAGTCTTAGTTTTTCCTTCTACTGGAACTGGTCTTCTTCTACCTTTTTCATCTGGTTCACCTAATTCCATAATTTGAAGTTCTACTTTACTAACTCTTCCATCTTCACCAGCTATTACTTTTATTGGGTTAGTTAAGTTTTCAAATACTACGCCTTCTTCTTGAGCTTCTTCTATTTCAAGTTCATCAGCAGGCATTTCTTTTATTGTTCTTCTGTATATATTGTAAACTTGTTTAGCACCCATTCTTACAGCAGTTCTACATGCATCCATTGCAACGTTACCACCACCAACTATGGCTACTTTTTCACCTAAGTTTACTGGAGCACCTTTAGCTACTTCTTCAAGGAAATCTATACCACCAACAACTCCTGGAAGATCAGATCCTTCGCAGTTTATTCCTATTGATGACCAAGCACCTATTGTTACAAGTACTGCATCATAGCTATTTTTTACAGAGTCAAAAGATATATCTACACCAACTTTTGTATTTGGTATCATTTTAACTCCCATTTCAGCTATTAAATCAATTTCTTGTTGTAAAACTGTTTTTGGTAATCTGTATTCAGGTATACCATAACGAAGCATACCACCTAATTTAGGCATTGCATCGATTATAGTTATGTCATGACCTTTTTGAGCTAAGAAGTAAGCTGCTGATAAACCTGCAGGTCCACCACCTATTATAGCTACTTTCTTACCAGTTGGAGCTCCTACTTCTGGTATATAAGGATTACCAGTTGCTAAGTCTCTATCTCCAACGAATCTCTTTAATTCTTGTATTGCTATAGGTTCTTCTACTAAACCTCTTCTACAATTAGTTTCACATGGGTGAGGACATACTCTACCTACTGATGCTGGTAGAGGAATTTTATCCTTAACTAATCTAATTGCTTCGTCATAAAGTCCGTTTGCTATAAGTCCTACATATCCTTGACAATCAGTGTGTGCTGGACATCCTAGAACACATGGTGCTTTACAATCTCCATTATGGTTTGATAATAATAATTCTAAGTTAGTTTTTCTTGATTCTTTAACTCTCTTTGTATTAGTTTTTACTACCATATTTGGTGATATTTCAGTTGCACATGCTTTAAATAATTTTGGACTTCCTTCTACTTCTACTACACATATTCCACAAGCACCATATATTTCTGCTCTTTCATCGTAGCAAAGAGTTGGGATAAATATATCATTTTCTTTTGCGACTTCCAAAATAGTTTGCCCTGGAAGACCTAAAACTTCTTTGTCATCTATATTTAATCTTATTTTCTTCATCTTATTTTAACCTTCCTAATTTTTTTCAATTGCATCAAATTTACAAGTTTCCATACATTTACCACATTTAATACAAACATTCTTATCTATAACGTGAGCTTCTTTCTTGTTACCGCTTATAGCGCTAACTGGACATTTCTTAGCACAAGCTCCACAGCCCTTACATGCATCTTCTTTGATTTCATAGCTTATTAATGCCTTACATGCTTTAGCTGTACATTTCTTATTATAGATATGATCTTCATATTCATTTCTAAAGTATTTAAGAGTTGTGATAACTGGGTTTGGAGCAGTTTGTCCTAGACCACACATAGCCCCTTCTTTTACCTTATGAGCTAATTCTTCTAGTAATTCTATATCTCCGTCTTTACCTTTACCTTGTGTAATTCTTTCTAAGATTTCAAGCATTCTCTTAGTACCTATTCTACAGTAGTTACATTTACCACAAGATTCTTTTCTAGTAAAGTCTAAGAAGTATCTAGCCATGTCAACCATACAAGTAGTTTCATCCATAACTATCATACCACCAGAACCAACTATAGCTCCTGTTTTATTTATGTTTTCATAATCTACTGGTGTATCTATAAGGTGAGCAGGTATACATCCACCTGATGGTCCACCCATTTGAACTGCTTTGAATTCTTTATCTTCTTTGATTCCTCCACCGATACCGTAGATTACTTCTTTTAATGGTAATCCCATAGGAACTTCTATAAGTCCACCTTTTT
Organism: Intestinibacter sp.; assembly: GCF_034113885.1. Classification (GTDB taxonomy): domain Bacteria; phylum Bacillota; class Clostridia; order Peptostreptococcales; family Peptostreptococcaceae; genus Intestinibacter. Next base: position 25,435 of record NZ_JAXEWM010000119.1, on the reverse strand, counting down.
TAATTTTTCCAGCAAGTGCAAATACTTTTGTACCTTTACTTTGACTTTCTGGTTTTCCTAATGATGCAAACGCTTCTCCTCCATTTAATATAATCCAAGTTACATTAGAATAAGTTTCAACGTTGTTTATATTAGTTGGTTTTTGCCAATATCCTTTAGCTGCAGGGAATGGTGGTTTAAGTCTTGGCATACCTCTTTCACCTTCTAGTGAAGCTATAAGAGCTGTTTCTTCACCACATACGAAAGCTCCCGCACCTTCTTTGATTCTTATATCAAAATCAAATCCAGTACCAAATATATTCTTTCCTAAATAGCCTCTTTCTTTTGCTTGAGCTATAGCTATTTCAAGTCTCTTTATTGCAAGTGGATATTCAGCACGAACGTAGATTACACCTTCTGTTGCTTCCATTGCATATCCACCGATTATCATACCTTCAAGTAATTCATGTGGGTCACCTTCAAGTACAGCTCTATCCATGAATGCACCTGGGTCACCTTCATCTGCATTACATACTATGTATTTTTGGTCTGCTTTATTTTGTTTTGCTGCATTCCATTTAAACCAAGTAGGGAAACCTGCACCACCACGACCACGAAGTCCAGATACTTTTATCACGTTTATTACTTCATCACTAGTCATAGTAGTTAAAACCTTTTCAGTCGCTTTATATCCATCTTTTGCTAAGTATTCATCTATATTTTCTGGATCTATAGAACCGCAATTTCTAAGTACAACTCTTTGTTGTTTTTCCAATAATTTTTTATCGTCTTCAGAAATCACTTTAGCTTCTACTGGTTTTCCATTTTCGATGTGGCTTTCTACTATTTCAGCAACATCTTCTGGTTGAACTTTTACATATCTTACAGGTTCTTCTTTCCCGTCTTCATATACATCTACAATAGGCTCTAAGAAACATAAACCTATACATCCTGTGATACCTACTTTTATATCTAAATTCTTTTTACTTAATATTTCTTCAAACTCATTAGCTACTTTTTTGGCACCAGTTGCGATACCGCAGCTACCTTGACCTACTACTATCTTCATTGATACTTCTCCTTTTGATTTATTAAGTTACTTAAGCTGTTTCCCCATCAGCCTTTTTTTCTTTTTCTTTAATTTGATTTATAATTTCGATTACTGAATCTTTTGTTAAATTACCATATGTTTCATCGCCATCTTCAGTTTTAATCATCATAACAGGAGCAAGTGAGCAACATCCTAAACATGAAACTTGATTTAATGTGAATAAACCGTCTTCTGTAGTTTCGCCATCTTTTATATTTAATTGTTCGCTTACTACTTGTGCTATCATTTCTGAACCATTAACGTGACAAGCAGTTCCTTGGCAAAGCATTATTAAATATTTTCCTATAGGTTGTAATCTAAATTGAGCATAAAATGTTGCAACTCCATATATCTTAGCTACTTTTATTCCTGTGAACTCTGATATTCTGTTCATGACGTCAATTGATAGATAACCATATGCATCTTGTGCCTTTTGTAAAATTGTTATCAGATATCCTGGCTTTTTTCCGTAAGTTTCTAAGATTTCATCTAATTCTTTTAGATTCTCATTCTGATTGTTCTTGCAATTACAAGTTGACATTCTAATTTCACTCCATTTCTTATTATTAAATTTTTACAACATACGTTGTAGACATTCACCCATAAAAATATTATCATCAAGCTTACTTATTTATTGATTTGCAGAGTTGATATTTTAAATTAATAAACAATAACAATAAAATAACATAAAAATCTTGAATTTCCCCTTAAAATGCTTATTATGACATACTATATTGTTAAATTATACACATTTTAAAGTAATATATTTGTTGGCAAAATAAATTTTATATTTTACATGGTACATTTTTAGCACATTTTACCATGTTTATAGGTTAATTATATTATTCCATTTCAACATATGTCAAGAAATTTATGATTATATTATATTAATATATATTTCTTTTTTATTTTATTTTTTTTTTATTTTTTTTAAAAATTAAATCTTCTTTTTCAATATAAATAAAACTTAAATTTAATATTTTTTTACCGTATTGAATAATAGTTATTATTTTAACAACTATATTAGTTATAACATTTTTAGATATATTTGTAAAATAAATTATATTTATAACCGTAATAAATATTTTTCTTGAAAATTTTTCTAAGAATATAAATTCACCACCATGATAAAAATATATATTATAAATAGTTTTTATTTTATATTTAGAATTTAAATTAGGTGGTGTATGACTTGCTAAGTTTAAATACTTTTCGAGAATATTTTACTTTATTTTTATTAGGTGGAATTTTATACGTATTAATAGAAATAGGCTATAGAGGGTATTCCCATATATCTATGTTTATTGTTGGAGGAATTTGCTTTATTCTAATTTCTTCTATAGGTGAATTTATTCCATTTAAGATCTCTATATTTCTACAGATGCTAATAGCTTGTATACTGATCACCTCTGTAGAATTAATCAGCGGTATAATAATTAATATATTTTTAAACCTCAATGTATGGGACTATTCTTTAAATAAATTTAATCTGCTAGGTCAAATTTGTTTAAAGGCATCTATAACATGGTTTTTTCTAAGCCTTCCAGCTATTTATATAGGAAAATTTATTAAATCATTTTTTATAAATTAAAAATTCTAATTGATAAAAAAAAGACAGAAAAATGAATTTTCACATTTTTCTGTCTTTTTTTTATCAATACAAATTCATTAAATATACATCTTTTTATACTAATCAATAACATATTTTAACAATATATTTTGTAGCCCAATAATATATTTTTATACTTTTTATAGTCATTTATATCCTTAAGTCCGATAGCTCTTTTTTGCTCTAAAAGATATAAATTTCCCTTTACAGTATCGATATCTTTTTCTACATCTTTGTGAAGTGAAACAGCAACCTTCTTATTATATGCTTCTGCAAATCTAACAGTGTGCATAGTACCACATTCTATAGCACATTCTACTACTAAAACTCCTAAGCTAAGTGCCGCTTGAAGTCTGTCTCTTTCTATGAAATTTTTACTTGAAGGATTTGTTCCTATTTTATATTCACTTATTAGGCACCCTCCACTTTCAACTATTTCATCGGCTAGATCATTATTGTCATTTGGATAGCATTTATCTAATCCACAAGGTAATGTAGCGACAGTTTTTCCATTTGCCTTTAAGCATCCTCTATGACCTGCTGTATCACATCCATTTGCTAAGCCTGATACGATTACAAATCCTTCTTTAGCATAATAATAACCTAATGCCTCTCCTATTTGTTCACCTTTTTCTGTAGGAGTTCTAGTTCCTATTATAGCAATAGAATTTTTTTCATAAAGGCAATTTAAATCGCCTCTATAAAAAATTAAAATACTTCTGTCCTTTATATCCTTTAGCTTTGATGGAAAATCCTCATTAAATATATTCGTAGCCTTTATGCCTAATTTTTCTGACTCTAATAAAACCTTCACAGAATCCTCAATAGAAGCTTTTATTTCTTCTAGGCTAGGTATATCGAATTCATTATCTACCTCTTTATATTTTTTCAAACAGCTCAAGATATCTTCTTCGTTGAGTTTTATGGCTTCATCTAAAAAACCTCTATCTATTATACTATTTGTTTTTTTCTTACCTATTAAATCTATAATTGTAAGTATTACGCTATTATCCATTTTCTCTCCCTTTATTTTTATTCCAAATTACTTGTCCAAAAGAACCATCATCTTCTCTAAGAGATAGTCTAAGTGTATTATGGTCAAATCTATTTTCTTTCATAATGCTATCTATATATTTATGATAGAAAATATCACTTACTAACGACCATATTTTATAATTATCACTTACTTCTATAATTCTATAAATTTCAACTACTGTTCCACTAAAAAAAGCAGGATTTAATTTTGATAGAGTGCTGGACATTAATTTTGCTTCGTATTCGCTTAAGTTTTGTCTAAGCAACTCATAATAAATTTTTTTATGAGTTTGCTTATATGCGTAATTATACGAATAATAATTAAAATTTAATAAATTATTATCTAAATATCCATTATTTAAAGCCCATTTTGAAACATCTAATACTTTAGTTCTATAAAATATGCTATTTTTTTGATCATAGCTCAAAATACCATATTGATTTCTACATACGATTAAAGAGCTTGTAGCTATATCGTATACTTTTTTATTGTTTAAAATTTTACTATATCCAGGTTTTATATGTTGAATATGCAGATGTCCACTTAAATTCAATACTACATTGTACTTAGCATATAATTCTATAAGTCTTTGATTTTCCTCTAAAGTATAACCTTTATTTAATAAATCATTGTGATCAACTAAACTGTGATGTGTACTTGCTATTACTTTAATATTTTTTTCCTTTGCTTCCTTTAAGTGTTTTTCCAGCCATTCATAAGTACTTTCACTTAATACACCTTTTATTGCAACAGGATTTTTCCAGTTGTTATTTTGATAAAAATTAGTATCGAGCATTACAAGCCATAAATCCTCTAAAACTGGTGCAATATAGCTAAGTGAATATTTATCTTCATATATAGCTTCGTTAAATCCACAGTTAAAATATATTTCTTTAAAATCCTTTGGAGAAACATTTTTTACTGGAACCTTCTGTGTAGGTTTATATTTATATGCATTGTAGTTTTTAATATCGTGGTTTCCAGGAATTACATAGATCTTTATACCATTGTCTATTACCCTTTGTAGCTTCTTCATGAGATCTATATGACTTACCATCTCCCCATTGTACGTTAAATCTCCACATATAATTAAGCCTCCACTGGGTTTATATTCTATAACTTCACTTATAAAGGCATCTATTATTTCAGAGATATATTTCATTTGTTTCAAATCGCCCTTTGCCTCACATATTTCATTTAATTCTCCATCTACATTCGCTTTCTTGGAAATATAGTGCAAATCTGTTGCCACAATAAATTCTACTTTCTTATTAAAATTTATTTTTTTGTCCTCCTTTAAATAGTTTATTTCATTTGAATTCATATATTGTTCGCATCTCATATTAAAGACACCCTTTTACTCCTTTTAATATTAATTATATTTTAATACTAATGTATAAAAAGAACAATATTCAAAAAAATAACCTGACGAGAAATTTCAATTTAAACTCGTCAGGTTATTTTATTATATTATCAAAATCAATTATTTTATTCCTTTTAATAAAGAAACCATTTCTAAAGCACCCATTGCACAATCATATCCTTTATTTCCTGCTTTTGTTCCAGCTCTTTCTATAGCTTGTTCTATGTTTTCAGTTGTAACAACACCGAACATTACTGGTAAATTTTCATCTAGAGATACTTTTGCTATTCCTTTAGAAACTTCATTACAAACATAATCATAATGTGAAGTAGCTCCTCTTATAACGCATCCTAAGCAAATTATTGCATCGTATTTTTTAGTTCTAGCCATCGCTTGAGCTACAAGTGGTATTTCAAATGCTCCTGGTACCCATGCTATTTCAACATCTTCCTTAGCCACATCATGACGATATAAGCAATCTTCTGCTCCTGATACTAATTTAGATACTATAAACTCATTGAAACGAGCTGCAACTATACCTATTTTTAATCCACTTCCATTTAATTTTCCTTCATATATCATTTTCTATTCCTCCAATTATTAGTTTATGTATATTTATAAAGTATCTTATTTGATATTTTATTAGCCTATTTCTAACATATGTCCCATTTTATCTCTCTTAGTTCTTAAATAATCTATATTGTATTGTGTTATTTCTTCTTCAGTAGAAACTCTTTCATTTATTTTTATTCCATATTCTTCTAATTGTTCTAATTTATCAGGGTTGTTGCTCAAAAGTCTAATACTCTTTACACCTAAATCCTTCAATATTTGCGCCGCCATATTAAAATCTCTCAAGTCATTTTCAAATCCTAAAACTAAATTAGCTTCTATAGTATCATACCCTTCATCTTGCATATGGTAAGCTCTTATTTTATTTATAAGACCGATTCCTCTACCCTCTTGTCTTAGATATATAACTAGTCCACTTCCAGTTTTTGCTATAGTTTCCATAGCTGAATTTAATTGTTTTCCACAATCGCATTTAATTGAGTGGAACGCATCTCCTGTCAAGCATTCTGAGTGAACTCTAACTAGTACATTTTCACTATCTAAATCTCCGTATTTAAGAGCTACGTGTTCTTCTCCATTGTATATATCTCTATATCCGATTATTTCGAATATTCCGTAACTTGTAGGTAATGTAGCGCTACTTACTCTCTCAGCAGTTACTTCTGTTATTTTTCTGTATTTTATTAAATCAGCTATAGTTATGATTTTTAAGTCGTGTTCTTCTTTGAATTTCATCAAATCATCTACTCTAGCCATTGTTCCATCTTCCTTTAATATCTCGCATATTACGCCTATTGGAGAAAATCCTGCTATTTTAGCTAAATCTACAGCAGCCTCTGTATGTCCATTTCTAACAAGGACACCTCCATCTTTAGCTACTAGAGGAAACATATGTCCAGGAGTTTTAAAATCACATTCTTTAGCGTCCTTATTGGTAAATTGTCTTATAGTTTCACATCTATCGTATGCTGATATTCCTGTAGTTGTATTTGATCCATCTATAGAAATAGTAAATGCAGTTTTAAAAGAATCTGTGTTGTTTCTGACCATTAGTGGTAGATTTATTTCTTCAAATTTTTCTTTTAATGCTGGCATACATATTAATCCTCTGCCGTATTTAGTCATAAAGTTGATAGCTTCTGGTGTTACCATATCAGCTGCCATCAATAGGTCGCCTTCATTTTCTCTATCTTCATCATCTACTACGATTATCATCTTTCCATTTTTTAAATCTTCTATAGCTTCTGGAATTGTATTAAATTTTGTCATAAAATCACCCCTGTATAATATTAAAATCCATTTTTGATTAAGAAATCTAAATCTATATTGCTCTTTTTATTATTTTTTTCATCGTTTTGGTTAGATAAAGATGTAAATCTTTTTACATATTTTCCGATGATATCACTTTCTAAATTTACTAAATCTCCAACCTTTTTGCCTAAAAGTGTAGTGTTATCTTTTGTATGAGGTATTATCGATACTTTAAGTATTTTTTTATCTACATAAGCAACTGTAAGACTTACACCATCTATAGTTATTGAGCCTTTATGTACAACATAATCTAAAAACTCTTCGTCGGCCTTTATACTTATCCAAACTGCATTTTCTTCCTTTTTAAAATCTATTATAGATCCTGTCGTATCCACATGACCTGTAACTATATGTCCACCAAATCTAGAGGATAAGCTCATAGCTCTCTCTAAATTTACCTTTGAATTTCTAGTTAAAGTACTCAAATTTGTCGCTCTGACTGTTTCCATCATTACATCTGCTACAAATTCATTTTGAAAAACCTCACATACAGTCAGACAAACTCCATTAACTGCTATAGAATCACCTAGATTAACATCTTCCAAAACCTTATTAGCTGAAATTCTTATCTTACCGCTTTTTCCATTCGCTGTAATATTTTTGACTACTCCCACTTCCTCAATAATTCCTGTAAACATAATACCTCCTTTCTGCAATCAAAATTTATTTAATCACATCTGCTTCTATTAGAACATCTTCATCTATCATAGTTATGTTTTGAATTTTCAAATTTGTTGCATCGCTTAATTTTTCTATACCTTCTCCAGATACAAAGCTAGGTGCTTCTTTTCCACCTATTATTTTGGGAGCCATAAATATTTTCACCTTATCAACTAGATTATTTCTAAAAAGACTGTCATTTAAAGTGGCCCCACCTTCTACTAAAACTGAATCTATCTTTAATTCGCCTAATTTTTCTACTATAAAGTTTAAATCTACCTTACCATCTAATTTTGGTGCTATATAGATATCTACACCTTTTTCCTTTAAACAATTTATTTTCTCTAAATCGTTGTTACATGTAAAAACTATTGTTTTTGCTTTTTGATCTTGAACTAAATTTGAATCTATAGGTATCTTTAAGCTTGTATCGACTACAATTCTTATTGGGTTTCTTGTTTTTCTATTTTCTATTCTAGTAGTCAAGCTTGGATTGTCTTTTAAAACTGTATTTATTCCAACCATAATGGCCATATACTTATTTCTAAATTCATGGGTCATCTGTCTAGATTTTTCATTTGAAATCCACTGAGATTCCATATGCTTTGTAGCGATTTTACCATCCATACTTATTGCAGTTTTCGATACTATCAAAGGTATCTTTTTATTTATATAGTGGAAAAACACTTCATTTATTTTTAAACCTTCTTCTTCTAGTACCCCAGTTGTAACTTCTATTCCATTTTCTTTTAATTTTTTGATTCCTTTCCCACCTACTAGGGGGTTGGTATCTACGTTACATATAACAACTCTCCCTACCTTATGTCTTACTAAATTATCTGCACATGGAGGAGTTTTCCCGTAATGTGAACACGGTTCTAATGTAACATAAACTGTAGCTCCTTCGATATCCTCTGTAACGCTATTTATCGCATTTACTTCGGCATGGGCTTGTCCATATTTCATATGATATCCTTGTCCGATTATCTTTCCATCTTTTACAATTACGCATCCAACTAGTGGATTAGGATTTACAAATCCGATTCCCAATTTTGCAAGTTCTAAAGCCTTTTTCATATAGTAATTGTCTTCTTGACATTTTGAATCAAATTTCATAAAAATTCCTTCTTTCTTTTTTTAAAAGATCATTAAAAAAGCTCTGATATATATCAGAGCTCTTACAATCAATAACAAAAATAATAATAAAATTATTAAAAATTTTAAATAATTTATTACTTTATCTTCTCTCATCCAGACTTTACTGTCGGCTTTGGAATCTCACCAAATCAGCTAAAAATAATTTAGCTCGCGGGCTATACCGCCGGTCGGGAATTTCACCCTGCCCCGAAGAATATATCAAATTTTATATCTATATTTTAACTTTATACTTGTAATGTATCACATTTTAATATAATTTGCAAATTTATTATTTTTTAATTACATTATTTTAAAATTTTGTATATAAAAATTTTTTTTGTAAATAATTCTAAATAGATGAGCTCATTATTTAAAATTAATAATTAAAAGGGAGATTAAAAATGCAAAAAATTTTTTTAGTAGACACGGAAAATGTAAATATACGCTCTCTTAAAGGGGCTAATTATTTAGACAAGAACGACTTAATAATACTTTTTACAACTGATAAAACTACGGTTCACAATTTTCACGAAAATCTTATAAAAACTATCGAAACAAAAGCAACTATTAAAAATATCCATATAGAATCTGGAGGTAAAAACTGTCTTGATTTTCAATTAGTGAGCTGCTTAGGTTTGCTTATAGGATCTAACAAAAGTAAAAATATCGATTATTACATAATTAGTAGAGATAAAGGATATCTTCATTCAATAAACTTTTTATGCGAACAGACTCAATGCTCTATAAATTTAATATCAAATCTTAAATCTCTATTTGATGAAAATTATGATGATGCACTCGCTATAATGCAAAATATGGACGACGAAATAACAGAAGCTCTCAAAAACTTAGGATATACAAATAAAACAATTACTAAGGCCTTAATAGCAATAGATTCTTCTAAAACAGAAAAGGATCTAGAAGTTAACTTTTTTCTTCAATTTGGCTGGAATAACAAGATATATAATACTTGTAAACCTATCATTTTCAAGTACAATATTCTTAGTATCGCCTAAATTAGTGTAAAAAGTATAATTAATTTTCTTAAAACTACAAAAGGTATGAAATAATAGATTTTATTTCATACCTTTTGTATATATTACTTACCTTTTCCATCTTTTACTTGAAATTGTTTTTTATCCAAAAAATTTAAATCTTTTTTAAAGAAAATTCCTGCAAATATTTTTACTGATAAAAATATTATAAATCCTATAATTGCAAAAATTTCTATTTTATGTACATTGATATTTTCCTTAAATATAAAATATAAAAAAGAACCATAAGGATCTAATCTCGTATATCCCTCACAAATTAATACTGTCAATAAACAAAATGCTAAAATCACATCGACTTTTCCATTGAAAATCTTAAAAATGTACTTAACTAATCCTATGCACATACAAACTATTACAAGCAAAGAAGTTACTATTGGTACAATTCTAAATTCATCACTTATGCCATTAACTGCTAAAAATAGTAAAGTTATAATTGAAAAAAATACACCTAATTTAAAGTTAATACTTCTAGATGCAACATAGGATAATTTTAAATTCAATATAAATAATGCTATGAAAAGTAAAATACCAAAGAACAATACTCTTTCCACCATCTCACCTCTTTAAAAATAAATTAAAAAAATATATATATTAATAAATATACATTTATTTACAAAAAAATATAAATTTCTTACTTAACTCCTATTATATAAGAATTTTCTATCTTTTTAAAGTTATTTAGGAAAAATGAGTACTTTATAATAAAAAGCAAAAAAAAAGCCCTGATTAACGAGGGTACAGGGCCAAATTTGATAATGATAGATAAAAGAGTGTGAGGGAATCTATCATTATCCGGGTATTTAAGTAAATTATTAAGCTAGTCTTTCTATACTTAGATAATACCTTTTTAATATGAATTTAATGTAAATTTTTTATGAACTATATTTGAATTTTTATATTTTTATATTAAATTTTATTTATTATATAAAATTATTCCTTATTTCTACCTTTTTCATCAATTAATTATTTTTTCTTCCTCTAAATAAAAATGAAAAGAAGCTCTTCTTTGGCACTTTTTGTTCAATGGTAAAAAATGCATTTTCCAATTGATACAATAAAATTCTATCAAAAGTAAATATCACATCGATATTTTCATAATTATTGCTATTATATAAGTTCATTATATCAAACATATGTTCATATGATTCACCTTGTATTATAAGTATTGGTTTTGTTTTAAATTTGATATTTAAATTTTTATAATTTTCTATAACTGTATCATATCTTAACAATTTTTGGCTTAATTTTTCCTGCCAATCCGAAGTTTTTCTGACTACCTCAACAAAAAAATTACGGTCATTGAATTTTAAAATTGATTGTGGTCTAACGATACAACCTCTAATACTATCATTAACTATAACCTTAGACACCTCATATTCTAATTCATCATTCATAACCTGAGTTAATAATTGGTTTGATGCTAATATAGATTTAATTTTAGATGTTTTTATTTCACTTACATAACCCTGAGAATACGTTTTTACATCTAACGCCCTCAATAAACCTGTTCCATGATATCCTAAATAATACGCTTTATATGAACTAATACTATTTTCAGAAACAAATTCTATTTGTCTTACAAAGCTTTTTTCCTTAAGCCTTGTCAATTTTCTAGCTACTGTTTTAGATTCTATATCATATCCGCTCTTTTTTAAATAAAAAGTAATCTGTAAAGATGTAGCAAACAATAAACGATTTATTGTAAATAAAATGGCCTTTTCTATATCTCCAATATGACCTTTTTCCAATAAAAAATCGGCTTCCACTTTCGTCGTATTTTTTTTAGGCTTGTTCAACTTATGCATATCCCCTACATAAGATGCAAATGGTGATAGCTTTTCATCACAAATAGGTACCATTGCCTTTTTTAAATCCACTTTTTTACAAATTTCGCCGATTGGTGAAATAAGTTCAACATTTTTATCATTTTTCATACTAATTACTCCCCTCATATATAAAATGAAACAATAATTATGTTTTCATAAAAATTATATTAATTTAATTATAATATTTTTTACGATATATATCATTTATTATTATATTATTTTTTTGTATCTTTTTAAATTTTTTTGTAGATATAGCTATACATTATTTAAAATTATAATGAAATATTATTATTAGAAATAATTCAAGACGTCTTACAAGTATATTAAAGCAATATTACTAGCTTTTATAAACACGACGATGAGGAGAAAATTCCCACAAAATATATTTTATTTATCTAGTATGTAAAATTACTCCAATTTATATAAACACTTTATATAGTTTAAAATAGTAGCTTCTATAATTGTAAACCCTAAAATCATTTCAAATAATATATATGAAACAAAGAATCTCCCAACTAAAATAAAATAATGAAGCCACTATTTTAAACACTCTCTTTTATGTATTTACTTTTTAAATATTTTTGATTTTGATGCAGATAACCATTCTTTAAAACTATAGCAAAGCATTATCATAGGGAATAATTCAAGACGTCCTGCTAACATGTCAAAACTAAGTATTAATTTTGAAAAATTAGATAGCGATGAAAAGTTACCTACAGGACCTATTATTTCCCCTAATCCTGGTCCTACATTTCCCAGACAAGTTAAAGGAGCTGTTATTATTGTAACCATATCTAAATTTTCAAATGAAATTAATAACATAGATCCTAATAATATAAATACATATACTACGAAATAAGAATACGAAAAATCAAGCACTTGCTTATCCACAGGCTTTCCCTCTATCTTTATTGTCGTTACACTTCTCGGGCTAATCATTTTTTTTATACTAGATCTTGCTGATTTTATTAGCATCATAACCCTAGATATTTTCATACCTCCACCAGTGGAACCGGCACATGCACCTATAACCATCAATAATAATATCAGAACTTTCGACAACGATGGCCATAGATTAAAATCAGTTGTAGCAAATCCAGTCGTAGTTATAATAGATGCAACCTGGAAAAACGAATATCTAAATGATTCTGCTACATTTCCATAAATACCTAATGTATTAACTGTAATTATAGCTGTAAAACTGACTACTATTAACAAGTAACATTTAAGCTCTTCACTTTTTAATATTTGTTTGAAATCTTTTAACAGCAATAAATAATATAAATTAAAATTTACTCCAAACAACAGCATAAATACAGATATCACGATATGTATATAATAGCTATCGTAATAAGCTATACTAGTATTTTTTATAGAATATCCACCTGTACCTGCTGTAGAAAATGCATGCACAATACTATCGTAAAGTGGCATCTTTCCAATCAATAAAAATATTATTTCTAACAAAGTAAGTACAGCATATATAGCATATAATATTCTCGCAGTCATTTTAACCTTAGATACTAATTTACCTACTACAGGTCCCGGAACCTCGGCCTTCATAAGGAACATATTTTGACCTTCTGATTGTGGTAAAAATGCAAGTACAAATACAAGTACTCCCATACCACCTATCCAGTGAGTAAAGCATCTCCAAAATAGCATACCCTTCGATAGACTTTCTATATCGTTTAAAATACTAGAACCTGTAGTCGTAAATCCAGAAACAGTTTCAAAAAACGCATCTATATAGCTTGGGATTTCCCCACTCATATAAAAAGGCAAGGCTCCAATTAAAGATACAACAATCCAACTAAGAGCTACTATTATAAATCCTTCTTTTGCGTATATACGCTTATCTTCTGTTTTTAAATTTGAAAGAAATCCTCCTACTGCCAAAGCAACTGCTATAGTTATAATAAAATACATAGCCTTACGCTCTTTATAAATTAAAGATACTAAAAGTGGCAATACCATTATAATTCCTTCAAATAACAATATATTTCCTAAAGTCCTTAAAATCATCCTCCTGTTCATAACTACAACCTCCTAAGCTAAAATATCTTCCAGGCTAGTTAAGAAAGAATTTGTTGTAACTATTATTACACTATCTCCAGCTTGTATAAAATCGTCCCCGCTCGGTACAATCAACTTATTACCTCGCATTATACCTGCTACAAGTAGGTTTTCTTTCGTATTTAATTTTTTTAGAGGTACACCTAAAAAGCTTACATTTTTATTCGCTATAAATTCAATAGCTTCTACTTTTTTGTCTACAATTTTGTAAAGTGTTTCTATACCACTATCAACTTTGTTTGCCTTTGCTCTTACATATCTAACTATTTGATTTGCTGTAATATCTTTAGGTGAAATGACACTTTCTATACCTATAGATTCCAGCATATTAATTATTGAAAATCTATTTACCTTTGTTATTACCTTAGGCACATTACATTTAGATGCATACATAGATATAATTACATTTTCTTCGTCTATACCAGTCATAGATACACACGCATCTACATGCTCTATACCTTCTTCTAATAAAACATCTTGATCTGTACCATCGGCATTTATAATATCTGCCTTTGGTAAAAGCATACTCAGTCTTTCACATGTTTTTTCATCATTATCTATAATTTTCACCTTTATACCAATTTCAGCTAATTGCTTAGAAAGATAAAATGCTATTCTACCTCCGCCTATTATCATAACTGACTTGATTTTTCTCTCGTAAATTCCAGCTGAAACCATAAAATTCTCTAAATCCTTATGGGATGCAGTAATATGTATTTTGTCACCCTCTTCTAAAGAAAATCTACCATCTGGTATATGTACTCTTTGTTGTCTTTGAAGTGCACATACTAGTACACTAGATTTAAACTTTCTATTCAAATCACTCAATGATATTCCTACTAATTTACTTCCTTGCTTAACTTTTATCTCTGCTAAATCTACAAGTCCCTTTGCAAATTGGTCTACCTTAAGGGCTGATGGGAATTTTAATATACGCGCTATTTCATCAGCAGCAGCCTTTTCTGGATTTATCATCATACTAATTCCCAATCTATCTCTCATAAATGATATCTGTGATGCATAATCTGGATTTCTAACTCTTGCAATTAAATTTTTAGCTCCTAATTCTCTTGCTATCAAGCAAGAAATTAAGTTAACCTCATCAGATGATGTAACTGATATGAATAAATCGGCCTTATTTACACCAGCCTCCATTTGGATATCGTAAATAGCTCCATTTCCACAAATCCCCATGACATCATATGTGTTTACTATATCCTCTATATTTTGTGAATTATTGTCTATGACTACAATGTCATGTCCTTCCATTGCTAGATGCTCAATCAAAGTTCTCCCTACTTTTCCGCATCCTATTACAACTATTTGCATTTCCTTCCTCCTGTTCAAATTTTTAAACCTTGAATAATATTTTATATTCTCCTAGTTAATATTTTATATTTTGATAAATAATCCTCTATAATCTTCAAATAAAGACTTTATAATATGGGAAATTTATTACAATCTATATTATAATACATATTTGCAAAATCTTTATATAATCTTTATATGTTTTAGCAATTTTCTAGGTATTTATTTATGCAATCTTTATATACT
Source organism: Intestinibacter sp. (assembly GCF_034113885.1). Classification (GTDB taxonomy): domain Bacteria; phylum Bacillota; class Clostridia; order Peptostreptococcales; family Peptostreptococcaceae; genus Intestinibacter. The sequence goes on along the minus strand of NZ_JAXEWM010000119.1, from coordinate 10,166 downwards.
CAATAATTTTCTATTTTTGGCAGAGGTATTTTTCACTAATTGAAGTTTATTTTTTATAAAATTATCCATTTTTTCGATATTCAATATGATTTTTTCCTATTTTTGTATACAATTATATTATTGATAAAAGTTTTTAATTAATATTATACAGGAGGAAAAAATGCCAAAATTAAGTAACAGAGTTAATACATTTACTGATTCAGTAATCAGAAGAATGACTAGAATAAGCGATAAATACGGAGCTATAAATTTATCTCAAGGTTTCCCAGATTTTCCACCGCCAAAAGCAATGACTGATGCTTTGGCTAAAATAGCAGCTGAAGGTCCTCATCAATATTCTGTAACTTTTGGGGCGCCAAATTTAAGGGAAGCAATTGCAAAAAAACAAAGTAAAGCATTTAAAAGAAATATCGATTTTGAAAAAGAAGTATTAGTAACTTGTGGTGGTACAGAAGCTATGATGTGTGCTATGATGACAGTTTGTAATCCTGGAGATAAGGTTATAGTCTTCTCTCCATTTTATGAAAACTACGGAGCTGATGCCATATTATCAGGAGCTGAACCTATATACGTTCCACTAGTTCCACCTACTTTTGATTTCGATGTTGAAGTTTTAGAAAATGCATTTAAACAAAATCCAAAGGCGATAATACTTTGCAATCCTTCAAATCCAACTGGAAAAGTATTTACAAAGGAAGAGCTTATGATTATAGCCGATTTAGCTGTAAAATACGATACATTTGTAATAACAGATGAGGTATATGAACATTTGATATATGAACCTTACCATCATACATATTTTGCATCACTGCCTGGTATGTACGAAAGAACTATCTCTACAAGCTCTCTATCAAAGACGTATTCTATCACAGGATGGAGACTTGGATATTTAGTTGGACCAGAGGAAATAGTTGAATGCGCTAAAAAGGTCCACGATTTCTTAACTGTAGGAGCACCTTCTCCTCTACAAGAAGCGGCAGTAGTTGGGCTTAATTTCGACGAATCTTATTACGAAGAATTGAAAAAAACTTATACTGAAAAAAGAGACTATTTTCTAAAAGGACTAGATGAAATAGGACTTGAACACACTATTCCACAGGGAACTTATTTTGTATTAGTCGACATATCTAAATTTTTAGAGTTAGATCAATTTAAAGGAATGAACGATTTAGAATTTTCAGAGTGGATGACTAAAAATATAGGTGTAGCCCCTGTTCCAGGTTCAAGCTTTTTCAGGGAGGAAGTAAATAACCTTATTAGACTTCACTTCGCTAGATCTAAAGAAACTCTAGATGAATGTCTAAGACGTCTATCTAAACTAAAAAAATTGTTAGATCAATAATTGGTTTTTATTTGTTTTTTGAATACATGAACTTTCTCAATTTATATAATTGACATATTATGGAAATAAGTGTTAGAATTATTATACCTTATATAAAATTAAAGGCTTTGACGAGGAGCAGTATGTTTTAGATAAAATACAGAGAGAAAATGGTTGGTGGAAATTTTCATGAGTCTAAAATTGAAGTAGCCTCTGAGCTGTGGACTGAACAATTTTTTTAAGTAGGCTCCATCGGATTTTCGACCGTTAAAACGAAAACGATATTTTTATTAAGTATCGGCTGAGTGCAAAGAATTTTTCTTTGAATTTAGGTGGTAACACGGATTAGATAATTCGCCCTAAGCTATATATATTAGCTTGGGGTTTTTTATTATATTTTTTTAATTAATACATTTTTGAAATAATAGGGAGGACAATATGGAAATTACAGGATCTCAATTAATCATCAATTCTTTAATCGAAGAAGGTGTTGATAAAATATTTGCTTATCCAGGTGGATATGACAAGGATATTTTCGATGCACTATATCACGAACCAGATATAGAATTAATTTTACCAAGACATGAACAAGGTCTTATTCACGCAGCAGAAGGATATGCTCGTTCAACTGGAAAAGTTGGTGTCTGCTTAGTTACAAGTGGGCCAGGGGCAACTAATCTAGTTACAGGTATAGCTGATGCAAACTACGACGGTATACCTCTAGTATGCTTTACTGGACAAGTTTCGACTGCAGTAATAGGCAACGATGCCTTCCAAGAAGTCGATATAGTAGGTATAACTAGAACTATAGCTAAGTTCTCTATGACTATCAGAAAAAGAGAGGATTTAGGTAGAATAATTAAAGAAGCATTTTATATTGCAAGAACAGGAAAACCTGGTCCTGTTGTAATAGATTTGCCAAGCGATATCGTAGGCGCTATGGGATCTGCTGAATACCCAAAAACAGTAGATATCAGAGGATATAAACCAAGCACTGGTGTTCATATAGGACAAATTAAAAAAGCTTTAAAAATGCTTAAAGCTGCTAAAAAACCTCTATTCTTAATAGGTGGAGGAGTTAATATTTCACATGCGAATGAAGAATTCGAAAAGCTTGTAGATATAACACAAATTCCTGTTATAACTACTATAATGGGAAAAGGTGCTATCCCTACTTCTCATCCTCTTTTCATAGGTAATGTAGGTATGCATGGTAGCTATGCATCTAATAAAGCAGTTAATGAATGTGACGTATTATTTTCAATAGGAACAAGATTTAACGATAGAGTTACAGGTAAAATATCTGAATTTGCTCCAAATGCTAAAATAATACATATAGATATAGATTCTGCTTCTATATCTAGAAATATAGTGGTAAATATACCTATAGTTGCAGATGCTAAGGCAGCTATAAAAGAGTTAATTCCATTAGCTAAAGAGCTTGATACAAAGGAATGGGTTGAACAAATAAAAGCTTGGGATAAAGAACGTCCAGTAACTGCACCAAGCTCTGTAGAAGGAGGAATTTCACCTCAAGCTATATTTAATAATTTAAATAAAGCTTTTGACGATGGTATATTTGTAACAGACGTAGGTCAACATCAAATGTGGACTACTCAATTTTTAGAAATGAATAAAAATAAACAATTAATAACTTCTGGTGGACTAGGTACTATGGGATTTGGTTTACCTGCTGCTATAGGAGCACAAATTGGTAATCCAGATAAGAGAGTTGTTTGCATCGCTGGTGATGGTGGTGTACAAATGACTATACAAGAACTTGCAACTGCAGTTCAACTAGAACTTCCTATAACGTTAGTTATTATCAATAATGGTTTCTTAGGAATGGTTAGACAAATGCAACAATTTTTCCACGATAAGAACTATTCTGGAACATGCTTGAGAAAGAGAAAAAGCTGTGAAGGAAAATGTAATTTCAATGGAAATAATATACCAGATTGCTGTCCTCCATATACTCCAGATTTTATAAAGCTCGCAGAAAGCTATGGAGCTTATGGAATAAGAGTTATGGACGAAGATAAATTATTTGATGCATTTGAAGAAGCTAAGAAAAATACAGATGCACCAACTATTATTGAAATATTAATCGACTTCAAAGACGTTGTTTTACCAATGGTTCAAGGTGGTAAACCTCTTAACGCAATGTTACTTGAAACTAACTATTAGAAAGGAATATAGATAAAATGATGAAGAAAAGATGGATTGCTCTTTACGTAGAAAATTATTCTGGGGTACTTGCTAAAATTTCAAGTTTATTCTCAGCTAAATTATATAATCTAGACACATTGACAGTAGGAAAAACAGAAGATCCTGCAACATCAAGAATGACTATCGGTGTTTACTGTGATGATGTTACTTTTGAACAAATAAAAAAACAATTAAATAGATTCGTAGAAGTTATAAAGGTTATCGACTTAACTACTTTAGAAACTCATACTAAAGAACTTCTATTTATAAAAGTAAAAAATTGCTCTACACAAGATAAAAACGATATTTTCCAAATGGCTAAAGTATTTGATATGGATATAGTTGATATTGGCAAAAAAAGCATACTTTTACAATGTGTACACACTGAAAAGAAAGTTGATAGATTGATAGATGTATTCGCAAAACAATATCCTAATAATATCGTTGTTGTTAGAAGTGGTAGTGTTGCAATAGAATCTATTAATATTGAAGATAGATAGATTTATCGATAATTTTTAAGTATAAAAATCCTCTATACTCATTTAGAGGATTTTTTATGTATATACATAATATATTAAATATTGGTATTAAGGAGGACGAGAGAATGATTGAAAATCTAATAAAAAACAACAGAAGCTATCGTATATTTGATGAAAGCTATAAAATCTCTATCGATATGCTCAAAGAAATGTTGAACGTAGCGAGATTTACTTCATCTGGTAGAAATATGCAAACTATAAGATTTTTACCTATAACAAAAGCTTCTCAATTAAACATAATTTACGAAAATATTAAATGGGCAGGATATTTAAAGGATTGGAATGGTCCTGTAGAAGGCCAACGACCTACTGCTTTTATACTATTTTTATCTGATGAAAAAATAAAAAAATCTCCTACTTTCGATATTGACTTAGGACTTGCTTGTCAAAGTATTTTATTAAAATCTATAGAAGAAGGTCTCGGAGGTTGTATGATAGGTGCATTTAATAGAAAAAACATATCTCAAGATTTAAACCTACCTCAAAACTACAATATAGAATTGATACTAGCTTTAGGTAAGCCAAATCAAAATGTTGTAATCGAAGACATAAAAGAGGGCGACGATATAAAATACTGGAAGGATGAAGATAATACCCACCATGTACCTAAAATAGTCTTAGATGACTTAATTGTAGAAATTTAATCTATTAATAAAGGAGTAAAATAAATTTTACTCCTTCTTAAACAATCTAAAAATCGATATTATAATACTAACTTAGTACCACAATTTGGACAGAAGTTAGAACCTCCGTTATTTGGTGTACCACAGTTTGGACAGAATTTAGCCACATTTCCGCCACCTTGTGGATTAACAGGTTGTTGAGGCTGCACAGGTTGTTGATTCATTTGCTGTCCTGCACCCATCATTTGATTTGCCATCTGTTGACCCATCATCATACCCATTTGCATGCTAGCCATATCAGCAGCCATACTTGAGCCACTACCACCATTTGAACCATTTGCTATCGAATCTGCCATAGCCATTTGAGTATACTTATTCATGTCATTTATCATACTTTGTGATGCTGCCTTTGTAGCCATTTCTTGTATTTCCTTTGGATAGCTAACACTAGCTATTGCAAAGCTAGTAATAGCTATTCCTATCTTTTGCATTTCCATATCTAAATCAGTTTTAATACCGTTAGAAATTTCAAATGCATTTGCTTGAATATTAAATATATCTTTTCCTTCCTTTACTATCCATCTCATAAGAGTTTGGTCTAGCATAGACATTATACGTTCTTTCACATCATCTATTGTGTATTGCTTTTTAACGCCTGCTACCTTGTCTATAAGTAATTGATAATCAGCTACCTTACAGCAAAATGTTCCAAAAGATTTTATAGGCATTCCTCCTGGAAGATTTGGCGTTGGTATATTTATAGCATTTTTTGTTCCCCATTTTACTGTCAATTCCTTAGTATTGACAAATAAAACCTCAGCTCTCATACCACTGTTAAATCCAAATTTAAATCCTTTTAATGTTGATAAGAAAGGCACTATTTGAGATTCTATATCGAAGCTTCCTTCGTCCTTAAATACACCTTCTACTTTTCCATTAAACATAAATATCGCATCTTGGCCTGGTCTAATAATTAATTTACTTCCTTTTTTAATTTCTTTATTATCCCATTTCCAAAAGATCATGTCGTCTCTAAACTGTTCCCATTCTACTACATTTGCCAGTTGTCCACTAAAAAGTCCCATATTATGCCTCCTATTTTCTATGAATTCATAAAATACCAAATCAAAGCCATTATAACAAGTATTGCTACAACTATAGCAGCTATTTTAAATGCACTCTTAGGATACTCACCTACTATTACACCTGATTGACCATTTATTAAAACATGGTATTCCTTATCCTTATAATAATAAGCTGTCGAATAAACAGGTAGTAATACATGCTTATAAGTTTCATTTTGATAAGATGAATTCATAGATAAACCTCTTACTCTGTCGTATCTTCTAAGCACATCGCTTTCACATAAGCTTCTCATTTCATTTTCCATCTTATTTATTGCTTCTCTATGAGCATCATCTAAATCTACAGTATATATCTCAGAACAATAACCAGACATATAATCAGGTGAAAAAGAAGATATATTTTGAGTATTATAAACCATAGAATTTAATAAATTTGATTTTAATTTATCTGATGCTCTTATTAATACATCATCAAAGAAATTATGTACATGTCCTGATGTAGGATGCCATCTAGTTTTTATTTCTGTATGAGTTTTTCCATCTGAATCCTCATAAGTGACTTCGTAATCCTCTCCACCCATAGCTTGATATGAAGCATCTACATCTGCATCAAATGTCCAAAATGGCATATATATACCTTGGATCTTATCAGTCTGATACAAGCTCTTCAGCGTATTTGGAGCAAGCCATCTGCTTTTTATCCAATCATGATAAATCTCCCCGATTTTTACCTTGTCAATTCTAAATGGTACTACTCCATCTGGAACTAATGCATCCATTTGCTTTTTAGCCAATACATAATTTGAGCCACAATATGGACATACTGTAGCAGTGCTTGTAGCGTCTACCTCCACAAGAGCACCACAGCCTTCACATTCCATACTAGTAGATGTTTTTTCTTCTGCTTTTATAGAATTTATCGCTTTTTTTGTTAGTTGGTGTTCTACAACCTTACTTTCATCATGTTTTATTTCAATTTCATTGCCACAATTTGGACATTTTAAATTTTGTGACGAAACATCAAATTCCATCACTGCCCCACAATTTGTGCAATAATACGTTTTTACACTCTCCATAAATCTCCCCTTCTAGTATTAAATGCCTTTAATCTAACTCCAAAATACTTATTGTAAACCTAATTTAGCCTTTAATGCAGCTAATTCATCATCTGTTTCTGAAGAAGATGCCCCACCAGTTTGTGTATCGTATTTTGCCATTAAATCATCTATATTACTGCTATCCTTAGAAGAATTTAATTCCGCCATAGCATTTGCTGTGTCTAATTTCTTATTTATTTTTGCTTCCATTTCATCGAATTTAGACATATTGCCCATTGCTCCATCTATACTAGAGCCTATTTTATTTAATTTTTCTTGAGTTTCAGCAACTGCCATTTTAGCCTTTAATTGATCTCTTCTTGAATTTAGTTCTGCTATATCTTTAACTATCTTATCATGCATAGCTCTCATCTTAGTTGAATTTTCTTTTGCTATATCATAAGTCTGTTGAAGTGATGATAATTTTTTACTTAATTCTGATTTTTTCTCTAAAAATGCTCTAGCATCAGCTTCATTACCTGCTAATAATGCTTTTTCTGCATAAGCTTGCATTTTATTTATAGATTCTGTACATTCATCTAGCTCTCTTTTTGCTCTTGTTTCCTCAGCCATAACTGCTGCTGTTTCTGCTTTAACCTTACCTAAATCACTTTCTAGATTTCTAAGGTATTGATCTATCATTTTCATTGGATCCTCTACCTTATCTAATAATGCATTAATGTTTGAAGACATTATATCCTTAAATCTACTTAAAATTCCAGCCATCGTAACTCCTCCTTAAATAATCTATAGGTATCTAATTTTAATTTAAGTATATCACAGTATTTTTGCATTTGTATTAATATTTAAACTTCTAAAATTTACAAAATCTTAACTTTTCAAATTAATAAAGGTATTATTGCACCTTTAGTAACAATAATACCTCAATTTCTACAATTCTATTTCAATTTTAGAGCTTAATTTTACAACTCCACCTATAGTTATCTTTTTAGTTTGTCCATTTTCTTTATTTATTTCTGCATCTATAGTTCCACCTGGTTGACTGATGCTGTACTTCAAATCTCCGTCCTTTAAATCTTTTCCTAGATAGAAAATTGTAGCCAATGTACCACTTCCACAGCTGCTTTCAAAGAAAGTCGTATCTGTATCCTTTACATATACTACTGGAGTAATATATTTCTTATCTACATCAAAGAACATAACTCCAAAAGCCTCTACATCGTAATTTTCATATACAGCTTTTTTAAATTTTTCAAAATTTTCTTCTGTAGCATCGATATTTTCAGCTATTATATGGTTAATTCCTTCTATTATTACAATTGGAAAATTTCCTAAATCCTCTACACAAATATTTTCAATTCCTTTAGGAATAGGCATTTCTATTTCAGCTGTTTCCTTTTCTAAATCTACCTTTGTCTTCAAAGGTTTATTACTTCCTGTTATTTCAACAGATACAATTCCATTTTTTATATTATTTTCTTGTGCAAAAAACATTCCTATACTTCTAGAAGCATTTCCACAAAACTCTCCACCCATCATTTCAAGTCTTATGTCTCCACCCATAATAGGCTCTTTTATAAATCCAACTTGCTCAGCTTCGTAATCTGTATTTTCTAAAATATCTTTTGCAACGCTTTTATACAATTTTTTATCTATATCATCTAAAACAAAAACTGTTATATTTTTTGCTGGATCTGCTATTACTATATTGTATTTATTTTTTTCAGTCATCATATATACCCCTTTTGTATTTAAATTTATATATTAATTTGTAATTTGATCAAATGAAGTTATCTCCGGTATAGTATCGTTTATTATAGCTGTTATTCTACTATACGCATTAGATAATTCATAATAATAAGAAGAATTCATATCTATACCCTTGTTAAATTCTGAAGAAATAGGAGTAACAACATAAGAAGCTCCATTGTTTTCTTTTAATACATGACAAGGTATATATCCCATCTCTGATATTTCAACTTCTCCACTATCATCTTTTGTCAATACTACATTTAAAATAAATGTATCCTTTGTAACTGTACTAGTTTGGTGTGATACAAAATTCCCCATTGAATACATTACAGGAACTGATTTTCCTTCCTTATTAATTAAGGCATCACTTGTCTGCAATGCATGAGGATGTGAGCCTATTATTAAATCGGCACCTGCATCAGCTATCTCTTGAGCGTGTAGAGCTTGTTTTTCTGTATAATCATTCCAAAATTCTCTTCCCCAGTGATTGTACACAATTACAAATTCTGCACCCTTATCTCTTGCATCCTTTATGTCTTTTTCTACCTTTTCCTTAGAATATCTATTGATCATCATTTCCCTTTTTTCTTCAGGTAATGTTGTATCCTTTTTATTAAATTTTTCACTATAAGATAACACAGCGACCTTTATTCCATTTATTTCAGTAATAACAAATCTCTGCTCTTCTTCAGATGTGAAGCATCCTGTATGAGAAAATTTGTATTTATCTAGTGCGTTGTTAGTTTCTATTAAACCTCTTTCCCCGCTGTCAGTCATATGATTATTTCCATTTACTAAAGTGTCAAAGCCAGCATATCTAAGTGCATCTAAATAAGTAATTGGACCATTACAATAAGGTCTATTTCCTGCAAAATTTTGCTCCTTCATATAAGGTGATGAATTAGAAAGCAGTGATTCTATATTTCCAACTACATAATCCGCTTTTGAAAAAATATCTTTAACTAGTGAAAAGCTCTCATTAAAATTATAAGTCCCATCCTCTGTCAAAGCAGCCTCTTGTTGTCTAGTTTGATTCATCAAGTCTCCTACTAACATTATTCTCGCTTTATTTGAATTTTCTTCGCTAGATTTTGAATTTCTGTATATTCCATCGTCATCAAGAGTGTATCTAGGCTCTTTGATTTCAGTTAAAGGCTCTAGCATCTTTCTATATACGATTATTGTAGTTTCTATTTCTTTATTATCTTCATTTCGATAGACAATTGAGGTAACACCTACCATTTTCGCTCTTATCATTCCATTTTTATCAACGGCAGCTATTTTTATATTTTTAGAATAGTAATTTCCTTTTATATTATTTTTGTTCCCTGAACCGCTCCAAATACTAGTTTCTTGACCTTCCCTCAATGTCACAATTTGCTTTTGTAAATTTATACTATCATTATAAATTGTATCTGCTTGCACCTCTACATTAGATATAAAAAATATTTCTAAATATAAAAAGATGGAACTTATTGATGAAATTATAAAAACTGAAAAACAGAATGACTTACATCAAAAAAATAATATACATAAAGAAAATGATGAAAATTTAGTAAATAAAAATAATAAAATTCATT
>NZ_JAXEWM010000118.1:0-12188 GCF_034113885.1 Intestinibacter sp. | reverse complement strand
AATCATAACCACCCGTAAAACGGGTGGTTTGCTCTGAGGCTATAAGCCTCTTTTACTGGCTGCGCCTAAAGGGCGCCAGCTTTCACTTCGTTCAAGCTACAGCCCTTTGATACTATGCAATCCCTAAAGGGATTTTAATACCAGCTACCCTTTGAAAGGGTCAACATATTCTTTTACACTTAATTTATCTTTTAATATATCTTGTTTTTCTTGATCTCGTATATATTTTTTTATTGTTGCTTCATTGATGCCTACGGTACTAACGTAAAACCCTTCGGCCCAAAAATGTCTGTTTCCAAATTTATATTTTAAATTCGCATGTCTATCGAATATCATTAGTGCACTTTTGCCTTTCAAATACCCCATGAAACTAGATACACTGATTTTAGGAGGTATACTGACCAACATATGTATATGGTCGGGCATCAAGTGCCCTTCTATTATCTCAACACCTTTATAGTCACATAACTGTCTAATTATTTGTCCTATACTTTCTCGATATTGATTATATATGATTTTTCGTCTATACTTAGGTGTGAAGACAATATGGTATTTGCATAGCCATCTCGTATGAGATAAGCTATTCGTTTTATTTGCCATAAAATCACCTTTCTTTATTATATTTGTAGCCTGAACAACTACATTATACACCAAGAAAGGTGATTTTTTAGTATAACTATCATTTCCGCACCCGCATAGCGGGTGGTTTATTGTTGAGCATGCACGCATACTCAACAGACTAAAGTCCATAATAAAAAAACAAAAGACTATTTATTAGACAGACATAGCCTTTTGTTATAATATTTAGAATGACATTTTCAAGTTGGAATATGAATATGGTTTTGTGAAATTATCATTCTTTTAAAAAATAAATTTTATTTAAAATCTCTAGACAGGGAATTATCTAGAGATTTTTTATCTTTAATAGTTAATAATTCTTTTAATTATTTATTCATAACATTTTTTTGATATAGTTCTTCGAAAGCAGGTCTTTTAGCTTCTATATCATCCATTATCATTTTAGCTAATTGAACTGGCTCTTCACAAACGTGGAAACAAGCTCCTAATTTTTCTTTTAATCCTCCACATAAGTAATCAACAGCTCTTGATGAACCACCTACTGGAGGCATTACACCTAAATAAGTATCTATACCTGTTGCAACTACATAAGTACCTATAGCTATAGCCTTTTCTGACATCCATTCTGGTGCACAGCCTGCCACTGGTAAATCACATACATCACAATCCATAAAGTTTGCAACTGCCGTACATACATTCAATATACGAGAATTGTCAACACAAGATCCAACATGTAGTACTGGTGGTATATCAACTAACTCACAAACTGTTGCAAGTCCTTTACCTGCGTATTTTTTAGCATTTTCTTTTAACATTAATCCATTCTTAGCTGCTACTGATGCACCGCATCCTGTACAAACTACTAAGAAATAATTTTTAATTAATTCTTTTATTACAGTTAAATGGTTGTAATTTGATGGAGTTTTAGCATTGTTACATCCAACTACTCCTACTACACCTCTTATTACTCCTGATGCTAAAGCATCAACTAAAGGTTTTACTGTATTCATTTCATCTATTTGAGAATTTACAACGTTGTTTAATTGTCCAACTATTGCTGCTTCACTGAAGCCTACTACACCTTCTGATTTTAAATCTGGTATTAAAACTTTTGATTTATCTCTGTTTTTGAAGTTTAATATAGCTTCTCTAACTATTGTTTTAGCATCTTCAACTGCTGTTTCTTCATGGAATTCCATATAAGTAGCACCAGTTATTTGAGCCTTTGGTGAAGTAGTTATAAATTTAGTATGATAATGCTTAGCTACTTCTGCACATGCTGGGAATATACATTGAACATCAACTATCATAGCTTCTACAGCGCCTGTAACTATTGCAAGTTCTTGTTGATGGAAGTCACCTGCTATTTTTATACCATGTCTCATTGTAAGCTCATTACCTGTGCAGCATATACCTGATAATGTTATTCCGTCAGCTCCAACTTCTTTAGCTAATGCCTTCATTTCTGGTAAATCAGCTGCTAAAACTATCATTTCTGATAATGTTGGTTCGTGTCCATGTAATATGATATTTACATTATTTTCTTCTAATACATTTAAATTAGCTTCTGTACGAACTGGTTTTGGACTACCAAACATGATATCAGAGAATTGAGTTCCTATCATAGATCCTTGCCATCCATCTGCCATAGAGCATCTTATAGCAATATCTATTATTGATTCACAGTCAGCTGCACATCCTATATGAGTTGAATGCATTACTGTAGCTATTTCTCTATCTATTGCTCTTGGTTCATATCCATATTTTTTCCAGATTTCTTGTCTTTTCTTAGGAGCATTTACTAAGAATCTTGATACTCCAAATGGTTTACCAAATTCCATTAATCCTTCATATGCAACCTCATGGACTATATCATATATATCCTTGCCTTCTGTTTCTATTCCCCAAGATTTTGCTAATGCTATTAATTGTTCTGGTTCTTTTATAGTATATCCACCATCTTTTGATGTTAAAGCCATTGTATGAGTTATATCTCTAGCATGGTCAGAGTGAGCTGCAGTACCACCTGCACACATTCTAGCATAGTTTCTAGCAACTATTGTATGTTCATCAGCTCCACAAAGTCCTCTTGGAGTTTTTGCACTTATTCTACATGGTCCCATACCACAGTTTCTACAACAAACACCTTTAAGACCAAATCCACATTGTACATTATATCCTAATTTTCTTTTGTACATTGTTTCAACGCCGTCTCTTTCGGCTTTTTCTATTAAAACTTTACTGTTAAGATCTATTGTCATACTTTGCATTTGTTCTACTAGGTTTACTTCTTTTGCCATAATCTATTTCCCCCTTGAATAAATATTTATAAATATAAAATTAAGTCATAAGTTATTTTCACTATTATTTTACCAAGGATATGATATCTTGAAAAACAGATAATAGTTGTATAACTTACAACTTATTTTTGTATTTATTCTAGGAAATTATTTTCTCGTATAATAATTATTATTTATACTTTAATTTACATGTTTTTATTTTTTTACAAATTTTATGTTTATGTTTTTTTTAACAATGTTTTTGAATCTTATGTTTTATATCTATATAAAATACTGTATCCAATAAATTTATTTCATATATTTTATATACAATAATATTTAATTTTATTTTGATTCTAATTTATCTAGTATTTTTATTAAAAACTTCTCTGCTAAGCTACCTTTTTTTATATTTTGTCTAGCCTCTTCAAACGAAAACCAAGTAGCTTTATCAACTTCATCAGATATATTTGATAAATCGTCATCTTCAACTACAGATATAAAATTCATCATTAGTGTGTTTGATTTTTCAAAATACTCACTTCTCATATATTCGTAATCTATTACGTCTAATCTTAGCTCTTCTTTGACCTCTCTGACTATTGTCTGCTCTGCTGACTCTCCCTTGTTTACATATCCTGCTACTAATATATAGTCACTTTTTCCGTATTGCTTTATTAAAAGCACTTTATTTTTAGATTTATTTACAACTGCTGTGATTATAGCTGTATTAAATATTGGATATCTAAATGCCTTGCAATTCTCACAGTATTGTACTTTATTCCCTTCATTATCTATTTTAAGTATTAATTTTTCTCCACATTCATAGCAATTATTCATATATACTCTCCTCTTAAAATTATAATTTTCTCCTATATAATAATACAAAATCAAATATTTGATAAGCAAAATTGTAAAAATATGTAATCTGGTATAATATATTATATATGATACAAAATTTGGAGGTCTAAATGGATATAAAAACATTAAGATATTTCTTGCAAATATGTGAAGATGGAAGCTTTTCTAAAGCATCAAAAAGTTTATATATATCTCAACAAGGTTTAAGTAAATCAATAAGTAATTTAGAAAAAGAAATCGGTGTTCCTCTTTTTAATAGAACATCTAGTGGTAATCAATTAACTGAGTACGGTGAATATTTGAAAAATAAAGCATCTACTATAGTTTACCAGTTTGATATTCTCACAGAAGGTATCGAGGAAATTAAACAAAAGAATAAGAAATTTTTAAATATAGGTGTTCCTTTTGGAGTAATAAATGCCCTTTCTTTAGATTTAATAAATGAATTTAATAAGGTTTATCCAGATATTATTTTAAATATAAAAGAATACACTGATACTAAATGTGAAGAGGCTGTACTAAACGGTGATGTCGACTTAGGATTTGCAATCGCACATTTTGATAAGGAAAAATTCGACTATTAAATAGTTAAATATGAAAAAATTTATGGATTTTATAAATGAAAATGCTAGTATTCATAGTAATAATTCTAACCTTTTAGATGAAAATAAATTAGTTTAGAAAACAAAAACTGTTGTAAAATTATCGTACTTATACAACAGTTTTTATTTTATATTAATCTAGTAATTTTTTATACTTTAATGTCTATACATATTTAGCTAATTCTCTCTTACAAGCTATAGTAACCTCGTCCTCTGGATTTAACTCATATGCTCTTTCTATATAATAATTAGCATCATCGAAATTACCGACATTCAAGTAAGCCATACCCAAGTTGCAAAGTATTTCTGGGTCTTCTTTTAGCTTAGCTGCTGCTTCTAATAATTCTATAGCTCTATTCATATTCATTGATGCAGCCTCACATAAAGCTAATTCTACTATTGTGTCGACTTGTTGTGGCTTCATTCTAAGGATTTTTTCGAAGTATTCCTTAGCCTTATCTATTTCCTCCATATTTTTATACGCTAATCCTATTATAAATAGTAAATTCCACCAATCCCCGTATTTATCTTCTAATGGAAGTAGCTTTTCTAGTCCTTCTTCAAATTTTCCTTGGAATACTAGAGTATATCCTTCTTCATATTCTACCTTAGAGTACATTTTGCCTAGATTATCTTGTACCTCTGCCGCAAAATCTTCTTCTAAACCTAATTTAAGTGCTTCCTCCCAGATTACCTTTGATTTTATGTATTGACTTTGATTGTAGTAGTGATATCCTAAATGGTAATAAGCAAGAGCAAAGTTTGGATCTAGATTAGTTACTTTTTCAAGCTTTTCTCCTGCCTCTAATAGCATATCGTTCATTGCCTTTGCATCGTAGTCTTTTTGATATTGAGTAGCAAGCTCTTGACATACTATAGCATAGTTGTATAGTCCTTGAACATCATCTGGATATAGTGTAATAAGAGCCTTCACATATATAAGTGCATCTGTTACTTCTCCTATTTCGAAATATTTTCTAGACATATATCCCATATATGATCTTGCGTCGAATTTTACATTTGCTTCTAAAGCCTTTAAAAATTTTTTATATTCATCGTTGTATTTAAATTCTGGATCGATACCTATTATATATATCATAGCATCTGCTATAGACATAGAGTTTAAGCCCTCTTGTGCAGTGTTTTCCTTTATTCCTTTTACTAATACTTCGTTTTTTATAGGTACATTTAATCCGTTTTTTGGTACCTTATATCCTTCTATATGAAATTCTGCATCTTCTTTAATTGTTATAAATGCCAATTCATCTGCTTTAGGTAGTAAATATTTATCTATTCTAAATTTCATGTTCGTCCTCCTTATTTATATTTTACTTGTTTTCAAGCTCTTTAAGCTCAACCTTGTGAGTTCTAGATTTTTCAAATACCTTTATATCATCGTAAACAAATAAAATTACAGTTTCTTGCTTGTCTAGCTTTGCGTGAATATCTTCCTTTAATTTTAATATATCGTATTTAAAGCATTCAAAATGAACGTATTTTAATATATATTTTGCAGGTGTATCTACATGCTTAGGCAGATATTTTTCTAGATTTTCTCTGTTGTGTAAAAACTCATGTACTCTAGCCTTCATATCCTTAACTTCTAGCTTGTTGAATATATTTGGAACACTTGATATTTTTCCTAGAGAAACATAGTCGTATTTTAATATTTCCATGAATAAATCGTAGTTTTCGCCGATTTTTTCTTTATAAAAATCTGCTAATATACTGTACAGCTGATTTTTCCCTTGAGCAAGGTGGAAATACCCCATTTCATTGAAATAATTTGCAAAATCTTCGAAGAACTTAAACGCACTTTCACTGTAGTAATTTTCAATTATATATTTTACAGATAGAGAGAAATTATTAGAGTTGTAGTATCTCTCTAATATATCTTCTATATCCTTTAGTTTTAGTATTTCGTCGTAACTTATAAATTTATTGCAAAGCACTTCATATGGAGCGTAATTCTTGTACTCATACTCAAATTCCTCTGCTCTAGCTCTCATACCTGTACCCTTTATCATCTTTAAAAATCCCAATTGCAATTGCTCTATTTGTAATGCAAATACATCGTTAAATGATTTTTCGAAGCTATCGTATCCTTCATAAGGTAGTCCAGCTATTAAATCTAGATGCTGATGGATATTTTGATAAGATTCTATAGTTTTTACAACATGAGATAGCTTTTCAAAATCATCTCTTCTTCCAACTGCATCTAAAGCCTCTTGATTTGTAGTTTGAACACCTATCTCAAACTGGAATAATCCTTCCTTGCAGTCCTTTAAAAACTCTAGCATATCATCATCTAGTAAATGTGCTGTAACCTCGAAGTGATATGTAGTGTATCCGTTGTCGTTTTCCATAAGGAATTTCATTATTTCCTTCGCAAATTTTTTATTTGCATTAAACGTTCTATCTATAAATTTTATTTGAGATACTTTTGCATCTATTAATTTTTTAAGGTCTCTTTTGACTCTATCTATACTAAAATATCTAAGACCCTTTATAGCTGAAGATAGACAGTATTGGCAGTTAAAAGGACATCCTCTAGATGTTTCGTAGTATACGATTCTATTTTCATATTCCTTTACGTTTAAATTTTCGTATGGACTTGGTATTAAATCTAAGTCTTTTAATAATTCTCTTTCCTTATTCTTTATAACCTCGCCATCGCATCTATAGGTAACACCATCTACATCCTTTATGTCGATTTCTCCATTGAAGTATTTAACTAAGTCTCTCATAACCATCTCGCCTTCACCGCGAAGTATATAATCGACAAATTCATACTTAGCCATGGCATCTTCACTGTCATAAGAAACCTCAGGTCCACCTAAGCCTATTATCAATTTAGGATTTACCTTTTTTAGATTTTCGCATAATTTGACTATATCGTATACATTCCAAATATACGTTGAGAAAAATACAGCATCGTATCCAGCCAAATATATATCCTTTAAAATATAGTCTAATTGATTATTAATAGTGTACTCTCTTATTTCGACATCTGTTAAATCTTTTATACTTTCCTTTATATATCTAATCGCTAAATTAGTATGGATAAACTTTGAATTCAAAGTTGTAAGCAATATTTTCAATTTTTTCACCTCTTTTTTCTTTTATACATGGTTTTCCTCTATATTTAAATCGAATAATGTTGTAATATAATAGTATATAATTACTTTAGAAAAGGAGTTCGCTATGGAATTAATTGATCAAGTTACTATTAACGATTTATCAAAAAGAGACTTACTATTAATTATAAAATCACTAGAATTCACAGGCAAAAAAACAAATAATCCTGACTTTATCGAGCTTAGAAACAGTATAGTAAAGGAACTATGTTTTTTGACAGAAACTAGTGAAGACCAATTTATTAGCTATCTAGAACAAAATTGCTAGATTTTTTTAAAATTAAATGTATATTTTCCAGATTTTGCTTTGACGGAAATTCTCAATATATTATCAGAAAAATCCTTAGATATAACCTGTATTTTATTTAAAATTGGATCTACTATAGTATCGCCTTGATTCAAATTAATTAGACTTCTTGGATCCGAACTCTTGGTGTATTCAGATTTATTTATTGAGTATTTTCTTAATTTAGTAATATATACAGCCATTGAAGATATAAAATCTATATTTTCTATATTTAAATTTGCATCTGCTGATAGTATAGATAATATAGATTTTTTTATACTAGAAATTCCATCATTTAGAGATTCTCTATCTTCTATGTAAATATCGTAAATCACATTTAATAAATTCGTTATTATTTCATTTTCCTTATAATCACATACCTTTAAATCTATATAATTGTCTATAATTTGTATAGCTTTTATTCTAGCCATTTGAAATTTTATCATGTTAGACTTTTCTAAATCTATTTGTAATCCGATCATTTTTTCTTTAATAGACTGAAGTATTTCTTCATATTCCATATTTTGATTATCCATTAAATTATGAATAAGACTATTATATAATACAGAAGCTAAAATGTAATCAAATAAGTACTGATCCTTTTTAAGATATTTTATATACTTCTGAATTAAGGATAATACCTCTTCCTCACTTTTTTGTATATTTGTATTTGATAAAATAAGAGGCAACAATAAATTCAAAACATCTGCATATTTCGGCTTATTATCGTAAAAATTAAAATAAATCAACTCATCTCTAAGCCTTTTGTTGTCAGTGTACACATTTCTCTGAGATTTATTATCTATTAGACACTTAGTGCCTATTATTATTAAATTTTTTAGACTGCTATCCTCTACATCAAATGCTGATATATAGCAATTTTTAATTAAATCATCCTTCACTCGAGATGCATCCTCCTTTGCCCTCTTTTTTATTTCTACTAATAAAAAGGAGCCCCGCACTATTTCTAGGTCTCCCCATAGTACAACAGCCCCTTTTAAATTTTACTTTAATTACATTCTTTCTGGTGCGTGCATTCCTAATAATGCTAAACCATTTTTGATAGTTTGTCTAGTAGCTTCAACTAATGCCAGTCTAGCCTTTCTAACTTCAGCATCATCTACTAATATTGGGTTATCATGGTAGAATTTGTTGAATGCTTGTGCTAGGTCTAAAACAAATCTAGTTATTATATGTGGTTCGCTCTTTCTTAAAGCAACTAATATGTTTTTGTTGAAGTCGCCTATTAATTTTAATACTTCTGAGCTATCTTCATCAGATAATAAATCATAGTTTATATCTGCTGTCACTTCTTCTCCTGCTTTTCTTAAAACTGAACAACATCTTGCATGAGTATATTGAACATATGGTCCAGTTTCTCCATCGAAGCTCAATGTTTTATCCCAAGTAAATACGTAATCTTTTATTCTGCTGTTTGATAATTCTTGGAATATAACAGCTCCAACACCTACATCTTTAACTGTTTGATCTATATTTTCTATATCAGGATTTTTACTTTCTATTATTTCTCTAGTTTTTTGTATAGCTTGGTCAAGTACATCTTCTAAGAATACAACTCTACCATTTCTTGTAGATAAAGTTCCTCCTTCTAGAGATACCATACCGAAGTTAACATGTTCTAGCTTATCGTACCAGTCATATCCCATAAGCTCTATTACCTTGAACCATTGTTGGAAATGAAGGTTTTGTTGAGATGCAACTACATATATACATTTATCAAAGTTATATGTGTTCTTTCTGTATATTGCTGCTGCTAGGTCTCTTGTCATGTATAAAGTAGAACCGTCATTTTTTTGGATAAGAGCTGGTGGCATACCGTATTCTTCTAGGTCTACGATTTTAGCTCCTCTAGATTCTTTTAGAAGATGTTTATCTTCTAATTCTTTTATTACTGCATCCATTTTATCTGTATAGAAGCTTTCTCCAGCAAATGAATCAAATTCTATATCCATTAATTTATAAACCTTATCGAATTCTTTTAAGCTTTCGTTTCTGAACCAAGTCCATAATTCCTTAGCTTCTTCATCTCCGTTTTCTAATTTAACAAACCATGCTCTAGCTTCTTCTTCTAGCTCTGGTTGTTCTTTAGCTACATCGTGGAATTTTATATATAAAGCTAGTAATTCTTTTATAGGATTTTTTTCTACTGTTTCCTTGTCGCCCCATTTTTTGAAAGCAACTATTAGCTTACCAAATTGAGTACCGTAGTCTCCTAAGTGGTTTATTCTTATAGTGTTATATCCTTGAGAAGCATATAATTTATATATTGCATTACCTATAACAGTTGTTCTTATATGACCTATATGGAAAGGCTTTGCTATATTAGGAGATGAGAACTCTACTATTATGTTCTTACCTTCACCTATTTTACTTTTACCATAGTCGTCTTTTTGAGTTAATACGTTGTTTATAACAGTTTTTGCTAATTGTGATTTATTCACGAAAAAGTTGACATATCCTCCCATTGGAACTACCTTTGATATGTCTCCTTCTGCTGGTATACTTTCTGCTATATCTTGTGCTATTAAGTTTGGTGCTTTTCTAAAGACCTTTGCTAATTTAAAGCATGGGAACGCATAATCTCCCATATCTTTATTTG
The DNA here is from genome assembly GCF_034113885.1 of Intestinibacter sp. Taxonomy (GTDB): domain Bacteria; phylum Bacillota; class Clostridia; order Peptostreptococcales; family Peptostreptococcaceae; genus Intestinibacter. Next base: position 1,824 of record NZ_JAXEWM010000118.1, on the reverse strand, counting down.
GTGGTATTTCTATAAGCTGTAATATCTCATCATAAGATAAATCTTCTATTTTACTTTTAAGACAATTTGCTACTGCTGCCTTGAAATCTTGCATTTTATTCTCCTCTCTTGCCGTAATACGTTCGTATTTTATTATTTTATGTTAAATCAAATTATGAATTTTTTCAAGATATTTAACATTATATTTGTTCTTCATCTATTATTTTTATATTATTTTGGCTGAGGATAGAAGCTGTAACTCCCATCCCCTTTATTTTTTTCTTTGAAAAAGTTCCATCATATATATATCTGCAACCGCAAGATGGACTGATCGCCTTTAAAATAGCTTCTGTTGCATTGTTTTTTTGAGCTATTTTTAAAGCTTCCTCTGCACCTTTTATAAAATTCGATGTCACATCTATACCTTTATTTGATACGACCTTTGTTTTGCCATTTAGTACATACTTGCCGTCTTTGTTGCCATCAGTTACTATTTCCGATGGATCTCTCGGAGTTGTCAAGCCTCCTAATTGCTCTGGACACACTGCAATATATTCTTTATCCTCTAGATATTTTAGTACTTTTTCTGATTTATTATTTCCTCCACTGTATTTACAGTTTTCTCCTAATAAACAAGCTGATACTATTATCATATTTTTCACCTTTATTTTAAAGTTACTATAGTAACACCTGCTCCACCTTCGCCGTATTCACCTGGTCTTTTTGATTTGACGTGTTTATTTCTCTTTAGCACGTCTTGAAGTCCCTTTTTAAGAACTCCTGTACCTATACCGTGAATAATTGTGACTGTTTCAAGCCCAGCAACACAGGCATCATCTAAGTATTTATCCATTTCTATTATTGCTTCCTCTAGGTTTAATCCTCTTAAATCAACTTCGCCTTTTACTCTTCCTGATTTTTCGCTGATTATCTTACGAGTTTGTTTTGTAACTGTTGATTTTTTGTCTTTTGGTATTTGTTTTAGTGATTTAAATGGCAGAGTCATCTTCATTATACCAATTTGTACTACAGCTTCTTTTTTCTTTTTGTCTACAGAAACTACACTACCCTCTTGGTTTAATGTGACTACCTTGACATCATCACCTGGTTTTAAGTCTTTTATTTCTTTAGAAGATACCTTTGGAACTATCATGCTTTTTACAGAAGGCTGAAGGTCTCCCATAGAATCTGACAATTCTTTTCTAAGCTCTTCAATCTTTTTATGTTTTTCCTTAGATGCCATTTGTGTTTCTAATTTTCTAAGCTCTTTTAAAATATTGTCTGACTGTTCTTTTGCTTGTCTAGTTATGCTAAATGCCTCAGATTTGGCTTTGCTGATAATCTTATCTCTTTGAGCCATTACTCTTCTAAGTCTTTCGTCGTATTCAGCCTTTACTTCTTCTATTTCTTGTCTTAATTTTTCTGCTTCTAAGCGTTCTTCTTCTGCCTTTAGTCTGTTCTTTTCTACGTTTTGTAGTACGTCTTCTAGCTCTATATTGTCTGTATTTATAAATTCCTTAGCTCTATTTATTACGTATTCACTCAAGCCTAATTTTTTTGATATTTCAAATGCGTTAGACTTACCTGGAACACCTATTAGCAATCTATATGTAGGACTCAATGTTTCTACATCAAATTCAACGGCTGCGTTTTCTACACCTTTTTTAGTAAGAGCGTAATTTTTAAGCTCACTATAGTGAGTTGTAGCTATACATTTAGCCCCTGCCATATTTACGTCTTCTAGTATGGCAATTGCAAGAGCTGCTCCTTCTACTGGATCTGTACCTGCTCCTAATTCGTCGAATATTACTAAGGAATCACAAGTGACTTCCTTTAATATAGAAA
>NZ_JAXEWM010000117.1:0-2150 GCF_034113885.1 Intestinibacter sp. | reverse complement strand
AAATATAGAAGATTGGATAATAAATGTAAGACGAGATCTACACGAAACACCGGAATTGGGTTTAAAGGAATTTAAAACTAGAGAAAAAATCAAAAAATATTTAGATGAAATAGGTATCGACTATGTGGAGTATAAAAATACAACTGCTGTAGTCGCTGAAATAAACAACGGCTTTGAAAAAACAGTAGCTCTAAGAGCCGATATAGATGCCCTACCTATATCAGAAGAATTAGATTTAGAATACAAATCTCAAAATGAAGGTGTCATGCATGCTTGTGGACACGATGCTCATACTGCAATGCTATTAGGCGCTTGTAAAATACTATATGAAAATAGAGATTTATTGAAGGTAAATGTAAAATTCCTTTTCCAGCCTGGTGAAGAAATCGGCGCAGGAAAATATATGATTGAAGAGGGATGCTTGGAAAATCCCAAAGTTGACATAATATTTGGCATACATGTCGGTTCTCATATAAAAACAGGCTATATCGAGATAAAAAAAGGAACTGCCGCTGCATCAACAGATAGACTTATTTTAAAGGTATTAGGCAAAAATGGACATGGAGCGTACCCACATGAAGGAGTCGACGCCATAGTTATAGCCTCTTACTTAGTGACTGCACTTCAAAGCATCGTAAGTAGAAATATAGATCCCACAGATTCTGTAGTAATATCATTTGGAAAAATAGAAGGCGGTCATAAAGGAAATATTATATGCGATGAAGTCAAGCTGACAGGTACATTAAGAACATTAAACGAGGACAGCAGACACCTTGCCAAAGAAAAAATTAAAGCCCTATGCGAAAATATAAGCGCCGGATTTGGAGGAAAGGTAGATTTAGAAATAATACCAGGAATTCCAACTCTAGTCAATAATTCTGAGCTAGTAGATTTAGTTGTAAAAAATACATCTGAGCTTCTAGGAGCTGACAAAGTCCTAGAAAAGGAAAAATCTCCTCTTGGCGCTGAGGATTTCTCATGGTTTTTACAAAAAGTACCAGGTGTATTTTTCAACTTAGGATGTGGTAACGAAAATAAAAATGCCACTTACCCTATCCACAACTCTAAATTCAATATAGATGAAGACTGCCTTTTAATAGGAACTATGATTCATGTAAAAAATGTATTATCTCTAAAATAATATATAGATTAAGGAGAATCCTATGAAAAAAATATTACTTATTACATTAATTATATCGAGTATTTTTTGCTTTGGATGTAGTAATAGCAACGATTCAGAGAACATGGTAAAATTAAACAAAATAGATATATCTGCATTAAACAATAGAAAAATTAAAAATATAATCGATGACACTTCTCTAGAAGAGGGTGTTTATCAGATAAATACTAGCTCTAACACTTATATATATTTCTTAGGTTTTAAAAATGAATTTACCGACATAAGCTGTAATATAGAGGACGATACTTTAAATATTGTAGCTTCCCTAAGTAAAAAGGATAATACTGAAGAATTGTCGCAAAAACTATTTGTAATCTACCAAAAAAATACGACAGTCTCTGACGACAAAGTAAATTACTACGATAATATAAAATTAACTGTAGACGATAAAGAATCTAGCTTCAATTCTGTAGTCGTTGTAGATTAATATATTTTGAAAAAATCCCTAGACAGATAAACCTCAATCTATCTAGGGATTTTTATTAATACCAATATAGCTTCCATCTTCCGCTCAAATATCTCCATACAAAAAATACACTTCTAACCATCCAGTCTATTGTCATAGCAACCCATACGCCGAACACTCCCCAGCCCATGAATTTACCTACAATATAACTAAATCCAATTCTAAAAATCCACATTGAAACTATACAAACTATCATACAGAATTTAACATCGTTACAAGCTCTAAGAGTATTTGGCAATGTAAATGATAAAGGCCAAATCAGCATTCCCATAACTCCGTGATAAATTATAATATCTCTAGCCATTCGTGATGTTTCTTGTGATAAATTATATACATCTAAAATCGGAGCTAGTACTATAAATATAATTATATTAGTGATTATCATACCAATATATGTCAATTTTAGCAGTTTTTTAGTATAATATTTTGTTTGGTACTCGTCATTTGCACCTACGCACTGTGATGTTACTGCTAGAACAGCTTGACCTATAGCCATTCCTGGTA
>NZ_JAXEWM010000116.1:0-9995 GCF_034113885.1 Intestinibacter sp. | reverse complement strand
GCTGCCTCTCTCTCCATCCCTGATTGAACTAAATCGTTGTATTTTTCAAGTAGGTTTGCAAGTAATTCTTCTTTAAATTCCATAGATTTTTTATTATTTGGTGCATTTTCAAATAATTCTTCTACATATTGCTCAATTTTTAAATCGTATTTAGTAAGCATTTTTTATTTTTCCTCCCCGATTAAGCTATCGATTAAATTCTTTGCTTCTTCCCAATCCATTTTATTTTGTTCATATGCCTTAATGCCCAGCTCAGTAATTGTATAATATCTTCGTCTAGCTCCTTTATCTTCATTCCCCCAATAAGAAGATATATATCCTAGTTTTTCAAGTCTTCTAAAAGCTGAGTATAATGTCGCTTCCTTTAATTCGTACATATTGTTTGTCTTATCTTTTATGACCTTGTTGATCGCGTATCCATATGTATCTCCCTTTATCAGTTGAGATAAGATAATTGTATCAGTATGACCTCTCAATAAATCTGATGTTATAGACAACTCTATTCCTCCTTTGCTGATATATTTTTTATTTAGTCAACTCTAATAATATTTTAATCACCACCATAAGTTCTATTTATTATAGTTATATTTATTACTTATTTATATAATAATATTATATACATCATCTGTCAATGTATATATTTATAAAAAGTATATTTATATTAAATATATATTTTTTTACATTAGCTTTATTAAATTTTTACAGCAAAAAAGACGATTTTATTATAAACCGCCTTTTCTATTTCAGTTCTAATTTTTTTTTGCATTAAATATAAAAGTTCTATAATTTATTTTTTTCCAATCATAAACCTTAAATCCCGCATTTTCAAATAACGGTACTATATCTTTTTTATACCAAATCCTTGAATCTCCTGAATTAGAATATTGTATCATCTTATTAAAAAATTTTATAAAAATTCCTGGAACTGTTGGATCTCCTAATATAAGTGTTCCATCTTTCTTAAGAACTCTTTTTATTTCTGAAACTGCAACCTCTGGTCTAGGGTAATGATGAAATGAGGCATTGCAAATTATAATATCAAATTTATCATTTGGATATGGTAGATTTTCTGCATCTCCTACAACAAAATCTACATCTTCACCACATCTCTCTTTAGCTTCCTCAATCATATTTTTAGAAATATCTAATCCATAATAAAAAGCTTCTCTTTCTTTTTTAAGCAACGAAATAATATTTCCATTCCCACACCCCAAATCAAGTATTGTATTTCCTTCTAATTTGTTTACTCTGTCTAAAATTTCTTGATACATACAACTTACAAACTTTCCATCATGGCCATTATCGTAATCTTTCGCTGTATTATCAAAATATTTTATTGTTGTTTCCTTTGTTTTTTGATTATTTCCCATTTGATTTATTCTTAACCCCTTTTCAATACACCTTATAAGTTTCTCATTTTTTCTAACTGAGTAAACACACTCTTCATATCGCTTCTAATTATTTGTTGTTGAATTCCAAACATCTCTCTGTAATACTTAGTATTCTCTGGATTAGGAGTATAAACTCTCTTGATTTTAACTACATCTAAAAGAGCCTTTTTCAAGTCGTCTATATCTCCAACAGCATAAGCAGCCAAGATAGCATCAGAAAGTACAGCTCCCTCTACATTTTCAAGAGTCACAACTTCACTACCAAGCATATCAGCCTTTATTTGATTCCATAGACTACTCTTGCTTCCACCTTCTGTAACGACAATTTTGTCTAAATTACATCCAGCAGCTCTATACATATCTGAAACATTAATATAGTCGTATCCGATAGCCTCCAACACTGCTCTCCACATTATTCCTTGATCAGTATTTGTAGTTAGGTTTAAGAATGCACCACTTGCATTTTCGATTCCAACAGAGCCCCCTTGTAGATATGGAAGAAATAAAACCCCATCACATCCCGGTTTTACCTTTTCAGCTCTTTCTTGTAGCACATCGTAATATGCTGAATCATCTACCTTATCACAAATATTATCTCTAAACCATCTAAGTGACAATCCACCTGTTCTTATATATCCCCAGTAAAAATAAGTATCTGGAAGTGTTCCGCTACAGAATATCAATCCTGAATCCTTAGTACTTAACTTTTCATTTATACCGTCAGTTGTAACTGTAAACATCGCGCAAGTTCCAGCTACATCAGATGCCATGTTTGATTCTAATATTCCGCAAGCTATGTTTGATTGCATAGTATCACCTGCACCTGCAACAATAGGGATTCCAGCTGGTATACCTAAAGTCTCGGCCATTTCTTCACATAGATGTCCTACGATATCCCAAGGTTTAACGATTTTGGGTAGCATTTCCATAGGTATTTCAAGTAATTCCATTTGTTTTTCTGACCATTTTTTGTTTATTACATCGTATCCAAGAGCCCATCCAGAAATAGTCGCCCAATCTATAAATGCATTCTTTGCTTTAAGTCCAGCTAATTTAGCTAACACATATGGACCATTGTTAAGAAGCTTTGCACCATTTTCTCTAAATCCATCTACATTTTTTAAGAACCAACGTGCAAATAAAGGTGGATAGAAAGAATCAACATAAGCATTTCCACTTTCAGTCGCCCAGATATCCTCGACATTTTCGTTCAACCATTTTGCATCTTCCTTAGTTCTTGAATCTAGATAATTTATATAAGGTGTAATAGGGTTTAAATCCTCGTCAACTCCAACAATTCCGCAGATAACACCATCACCGCAGATAGCTCTGATATCTTTAGGGTCTATACCACTAGTTTCAACACAGTATTTTATACCTTCTATTACCCCTGATAAATAATCGTTTACATCCATTTCAAGCCATTCAGGTTTTGGACATTTCAAATTTGTAGCTATCTGAGTTTTAGCCATGCAAACCATATCATCTCTGTATAAAGCAGTCTTAGCACTTTGTGTACCACAATCAAATCCAATATAATATTTTGCCATTTATTATTCCTCCAAATTTTCTACATCTTCGGATATAAAAGTATATATTTTTCTATACTAAAAAAGCTCGAAGAAAAACATCTCCGAGCTCAATACTATCTAAACCATCATTCATTTTCTCTTCTCTCATCCAGACTATACTGTCGGCTTTGGAATTTCACCAAATCAGCTATTAAAAATAGTTCGCGGGCTATCACCGCCGGTAGGGAATTTCACCCTGCCCCGAAGACATATATTATATTTATAGTTTTATAGTAGTCTTATTGTAAAAATATGTCAACAAAATATAGATTTTTCCTTATTTTATGGCAAAATATTATAAAAGATATAATAAATTTGAACTTTGGAGGATTGTAAATAATGAAATATATACCTAACGTTTTATCTTTTTCAAGAATAATTCTATCTATTGTACTTTTTTATTTAAATCCGGAAAAATTACCTTTTATTTTAATATACATAATATGTGGTATTACTGATGTGTTAGATGGCTTCATCGCCCGTAAAATAAACGCTACTAGTGAATTCGGTGCTAAACTCGATAGTGTTGCAGATGTGATTATTATCTCAGTTATTTTATTTAAGTTTATACCTATTTTGAAGTTGAATTTTTATATGATGATATGGATTATTGTAATTGCTCTAATTAAGGTTTCTTCTATAATCGTGATTTTTATTAGATTTAAGCAGTTTGGAATGATTCATACTTATTTGAATAAACTAACTGGGTTGTTGATTTTTGTTTATCCAATTTTAAATTATTTTATTTCATGCGAATTTTATCTATATTTTGTTTTTATAATTGCTACAATTACTTCATTAGAGGAAATTTCTATTTGCTCAACTATTGCATCGCTTGATTTAGATAAAAAATCTTATTTTAAATAAACACAGATTATTCTGCTCGTATTTTAATCAAGAAATACGAGCAGAACTTATATTTACTTAAAATTTATTTCAATATTGATGCGCCTATTATTCCAGCATCATTACCTAAAGTCGCTATTACTATATCTGCAAATTCTTCATCCTTATAAGTAATATGTTCTCTGACCATTTCCTTTAACCCGTCTAGTATTATATCTGATGATTTTGATAATCCTCCACCAATTGCAACTACTTCAGGATCTAAAGTATTTACTATATTTGCTATTCCTATAGCTAAATATTTTTTAAATCTTGCTATGACCTCTTTTGCTATTTGGTCATCTTGTCTATATGCATCAAAAACTATTTTAGCATCTATTTTAGAAATATCTCCTTTACACATATCAAGTATCGCACTTGTTGGAGCATTTTCTTCTGATAAAAGCTTTTGTGCGTATTTTATTATCGCTGTTGCTGAACAGAAGGTTTCGAAGCATCCGTTATTTCCACAGTTACAATCGTAGAAATTTTCCCCTATAATCATATGACCGATTTCAGAGCCTACCCCATGTGCTCCACTGAAAGGTCTTCCGTTGATAACAATTCCGCCACCTACTCCTGTTCCTAGAGTTATAAGAACTGATGAGCTACTGTTTCTAGCGCTTCCAAATCTACTCTCTGCTAATCCCGCTACAGTAGCATCATTTTCTGCTAAAATATCAAATTCAGGAAAAGTATTCTTTAGTGATTTTATAAAGTCAACCTTGTTCCAATTTAAATTTACGCAGTTTGCTTTTCCATCTTTGTCTATGTATCCAGGTAGACCGAAGCCTATAGATCCAATTTGTGAAGCATCTATTGAATTTTCTTTGATAATTCTTCTGATTACTGCATCTATATCGGAAATAATTTTGTCAAATCCACCTTTTACATCTGTACTACATTGGTCTCTGTAAACTATGTTTCCCTTACAATCTACAACTCCTATTTTTATTCCTGTTCCACCAATATCAACGCCTATATTATACATATACGTCCCCCTATCTTTATTTACTAATTTCTATTTTAAATTTTATATTATTTTTATAATATTTCATATCTTTTTTATGCTTTTTTTATATCTACTGTGTTTGAATTTAATGTAGTTGCCTCACCTATATCAGATAATCTGTCATCATGAAGTGCATTGACTAATCTTCCATTTATAGAAAAATCCATATTATAGACACCTTCTGCTACGACAGCACCTTGAGCTACAGTATCTGTAACCTCTACTATGAATCCAACCTCTCCTAAATCATTGAAGCAAATTATTTCATCTCTATCTTCTATGTTTCTAGATTTTGCATCTTTAGGATTGACCTTTAATGTAACTTTTCCTCTCTTTTCTACGATATCTTTTCTCTCTAAGAAAATAGAATTTAAAGTTTCACAGCTTGGCACAGCAACTAAATTCAATGGATAATCTTGTGATGAATTTTCTATATATCGAGGTATCCTTTCTTCCATTTCATCATTTGTAATTTGTATCTTTCCTGATTTAGTTTTGATATCCATGTGATTTGCAAATGGCGTTGAAATAGATCCACCTTGTTTTAAAATAGCTTTATCCTCTTCAGATATAGTTTTTACATCCTTCAATGATTTTTCAAGCAACTCCTCGAAAATTTCTTCTTCTGTTTTATCGAAATAATCATCTTGATATCCCATAGATTTTGCCAATAGTCTAAACATATCCCAGTCGCTTTTGCATTCTCCCGGTGGATTTATTATTTTTTTGGCAGTCGCTAAAGTACAGTATCCGTAAGAAGTATATACATCTGTTTGCTCTACAGAAAAAGTCGCAGGAAGTACGATATCTGCGTATTTTGCTGTATCTGTCATAAATCTTTCATGAACTACAGTAAATAAATCATCTCTCAAAAGACCTTTTATCATTTTATTTTGGTTACTTATAGAGCATACTGGATTTGATGCGTAGACAAATATGCTTTTAATTGGATTTATTTCATCGTTTAACGCTGATGAAACTTGGTTTATATTTACCATTCTCGCTTTATTTGTTCTAAAATCGTTGCGTGCTATTACATTTTTATCTATATACGATTGAGAAGATGGCGATGTCCCACATAATCCACCACCTGAATATTTTATAGCACCTGTGAATATTGATAGTATTGTTATAAGCCTTACTGTCATTCCGCCGTTTGTATATCTAGAATTTCCACTACCTAGAATAATTGCTGGTGCTTTTGCTTTTGCGTATTCTCTAGCTAAATTTGTGATTGTTTCTTTTGAAATTCCAGTTATTTTTTCTGCCCATTCTGGTGTATAGTTAGTTAGAGTTTCTTTGAAGTCTTTATATCCTATAGTATTTTCTAATAAAAATTCCTCGTCTTGAAGATTTTCCTCCACCATTACATTCATCATCGCACGCGCCACGGCTCCGTCAGTTCCAGGCTTAATCAAAACGACTTGGTCGCAGTATTTTTCCATAGGTTTTGAGTAAACTTCTATTAAAACTACTTTTTTGCCTTGTTTTCTAGCGTTGATTAATTCAGGCATAGTTTGGATTCGAGTCGCCTTCATGTTACTTCCCCAAACTATATAGTAATCGCTGTCTTTAAGCTCCCTAGGATCTAGTGCACCTGTAGTTCCCATTACTGAATTATATCCTGCTCCTTTTGCAGAAGAGCATAGAGTTTTAACTAATGAACATGCACCCATCTTGTTGAACAATGCATCTCCACAGTTTCTCTGTATAACACTCATGACACCTGAGTAGTAGACAGGAAGAATCGCACTTGGACCTTGTTCTTTTATAATCTTTTTCCATTTAATAGTTATTTCTTCTACAGCCTCATCCCATGTTATTGGCTTGAATCTTCCTTCTCCCTTTTTTCCGATTCTTTTTAGTGGAGTTAAAATTCTATCTTGTGAGTGAATAGATTTTTCGTATTTTCTCATTTTCTTACAAATTAGACCATTTGTAGCAGGATGATTTTCGTCTCCTGTCACTTTAAATATCTTTTTTCCATCTGTTTCTACTAATAATCCACATGAAGTCGGACAATCATACGGACATATAGTTTTTTTGATTTGCATCTATGAACATCCCCTTTGTATTTAAATTTCATAAATTTTATATGTAAATAAACTTTTTATTCAATAATCTACTTTTAAATTTTATCGTTTTTTATATCCTTTTTCAATGACATATGTCACATAACTAACATGTTGATATATTTTAAGGCATTAATGTTTTTTCTATCTCTTCAAATCTTTCATCAGACACCCACATAGTCTTTTTTACTCTTTCATCGTCAATTCTAACAACAACTAATTTATCAGGAGATATCGTTTTAACTATATCTTTTAATTTTTTAACTGATTTTTCGTCGTCATTATATCCCTTGACTATAGTTATTTCAAATATAAACTTTCCATTATATTGTTTATTAAATGAGACCATATTTGATATATACTCATCTAATGTATATCCTTCAATTGGTCTTTGGATTTTTTTGAAATCCTCCTCTGTTATCATTTTTATTTCACCTATGATTTCATCGCACTTGTTTGCTATATTTATATATTCGTCTCTAGCAAGTATATAACCATTAGAAAGAAGTCTTACTGGCAATCCCTTAGATTTTATAAAATTAACTACTTCCTCAACTCTGTCATTCACCAGTGCTTCCCCTTTTGAGTTTATAAATACTAATTCAGGCTTTGTATTTTCTATGACTTTACCTAGTTCAGCTATTGATTCTTCTGTCCCTTCAAATGATATTGGAGTATCTATTTTATTTTTTGATCTTCCAATAGGGCAAAATACACAATCAAAATTGCAGTATTTTTCTGGTAGTATGTTAATTTCTAATATCTTTTTTCCATCTTCAATATAAGCATCCTTGTAACTAAAATAACTCTTCATATTCATCCTCCTAAAAAATTAAAAAAAGCCTCGGAAATATCGTCAAATATCTCCCAGGCTTTTATCTCTCCATGTATGTATTTAATTTTAGCATAATAATGCCCTTGAATCAAGCAAATACCTTCTTTACCATACCACTTATAAATCTCCAATAAAGACCAACATGCACACCAATTAACACGATTGATAAATATGAAGCTCCTATATGAATCATCCTCCAAAGCGCTATTTTATCGTAATCCGTTGCCTTCATCATAAGTATACCGCTTAATATTATTAAAAACACCATTACAAACAAAATCGCACTTATAATATATGATACCTTTGTTCTAGTTTTTAGATTTTTATCAAATAATCTTTTGCTTATATTTATTATCCATTTTTTATTTAACAACATATGTATTAAGATAAGCACTCCAAATACTAATCCACTCATAATATGAAATTTAAAGCTGATTAAATTCTTATCAAAAAATGTCACGAATAATACCAGCATTACTATGTCTAGTATAAGTTTAAAAATATTTTTCTTGTTCATTCTTTTCCTCCGCCGTCTTGTATTTAAATCAATTTTGTTGACTTACAAATATAAATAATGTATCATTAATTGATATTGATTTTCATTAACATCATTATAAAATATATTTATTTTTTTTAATTTAAATATATTTGTATTTTTTATAATATATTTAGTTAATTTTGATAACTAATGACTTTTGAGGTGGAAAAATGAATTTTATAATTTCAACGATGACAGATTTTTACCAGTGCTGCAATATACCTGTCAAGGCTGTTTCTTATGAATTGGAGGAAATATATAAAATAGGATATGACGAGTATTTTGATTCAATATATCCTCTAAATGATATTTATAATTTAATCGATAAATATGAAAATCATATAGATTACATATTAGATATACATAATAGTATTTACTATAAAATTTTGAGCATAGATAACTATAAAGGATTTTTTGTGCTAGGTCCTATATCTACAAATAAGACTAATACTCCTATTCCCTATCGCACGTTAGAATGCTTAAATTATTGCTCCAGCTTTATTTCAAATATTGCAAAAGACAAATTCAATCAAATAATAGACAATAAATCATTTAATTTGCATATAAAAAAATCCATCGAATACGTTCACGATAATTACGATCAAAATATAAGCATTGACGATATATGTAAACATTTAAATATTAATAAAAGCTATTTCTGTAGTATTTTTAAAACTGCGACTGGATATACTTTTTGCCATTTTTTAAATCATTTTCGCATAGAAAAGAGCAAAACTCTTCTATTAGATATGAATTTGAGTATACTCGATGTGGCTATAGCTGTTGGTTTTAATAATCAAAATTATTATAGTACTGTTTTTAAAAAGTTTACTGGAGAAACGCCTTTTTCTTATAGAATTTCTGCCTTATGTAAACCTTAAAATTGCCTTATATAAATTGATTTGATACACTAATATCAAGAAGTAATTTAGTAAAATTTACTATTTATGTTGTATTATAAATTAAATTTGAGGTGATTATCGTGATAAATTACAAAAAGGTAGACATAGAAAACTGGGAACGTAAGGATCACTACCTTTATTATAAAGAAAAATTAAAGGTGGGCTACAGCATGACATCAAATATAGATGTTACAAAATTTATAGATTACTGTCATAGCAAAAATATTAAATTTTATGCTACATTTATTTATTGCTTGACTAAAACTCTAAATGCTTTAGAAAATTTCAAGATGTTCGAAGATGAAAATGGCGATTTATGTGTATGGGATTATCTCGTTCCTAATTACACAATTTTTCATGAAGATGACAAGACATTTTCTGATTGCTGGACTAATTTTGATGATGATTTCGAAACTTTTTACGCAGCTATTACTAAGGATATGGATTATTACAAGGATGTAAAAGGTGTGAAGGTTAAGCCAGGTCAACCGGCTAATTTTTATTGTGTATCATGCGTACCTTGGGTTAATTTTACTGGATTTGGTACATATGTTGCAAATGGTGAGCCTAAATATATACCTATAATTACAGCTGGAAAATACGAAGAAAAAGACGGCAAGATTCTTATGCCTTGTACTTTGACAACTGCACATGCTGTATGCGATGGATATCATGTTGGCTTGTTCTTTAATTCTCTACAAAAAACATTATACGACTTTTGCAAGTAAATCGTTCATGCCATTCCATATTATTATGGAGTATAAATCTATATAGGGGTATCACAAAAAT
>NZ_JAXEWM010000115.1:0-2143 GCF_034113885.1 Intestinibacter sp. | reverse complement strand
TTCATTTGGTGAATCATTTTAGCACCTCCCAGTATCCATTTTTATTTGCACCTATTCGTGCAATAATTCCAGCATCTTTTAAGTGTTTTAAATTCTTTTTTACACCAGGTTCAGACAAACCAGTAATTACCATTAGTTGATTTATAGTAACATTTGAATTATTTCTAATTGCAGTAATTATTTTTTCTTGAGTTCTATTTACTTTATTGGATACTTTATTGGATACATTATTGGATACTATAAACTTATTTACCTCAATCTTTTCAAAAGGAATTGTGACTATAATTCTATTTTTTTCAATTTGAATTGACTCTTTTCCGTATCTGCCAACAATTTTTGGAACTCCTCTGCCAGAACGTTCACTGATTCTTAATTGAAGAAAAATAGATGCAAGAACATCATTAACAGGTAGACTTGTGCCACTATAAAACCCCTTCTCATCCTGATCTATAGCTAGACCACCATGTGATAATATTTCTATTCTATCAGTAAAAATAGAAATTTGAGGTGCATTTAAAGTCAACCACTTATTATGAATAAATGCGTTTAATATTGCTTCATGAAATGCTTCATAATCAAATAGCGGTACATCCCTTCTTTCAGAAATCCTATTTCTTTCATCTGCTTGAATTATATTAATAGCATCACCATATTCAAGTATTTTATCCATAGAGTACAAGATACATGTATTTCCAAACTCTTTAACAGAAAATAGTGGAGCTGTTTTATCTCTTCCGCTAAAAATAGATACTCTAACAGGAATCGAGTTTTGATCAGATAAAATATAAGCCATAACGTTATATTGCCCATTCTTGTTTTTTAATTTTAGGCTCCTCTCAAAACTATCTGGTTTTAGTGAAATACCTTTAGCCGCATAATACATAAACAGTTTTTCAAATGTTAACTCTTGGGCATAATCTGGAGCTGCAACATTTACTATTGTTGGGAACCCTTCTTGAAGAGTTATATTTAGCTTGAGTTCCCATTCTGGAAATTTATTGATTTTTTCCTTACTAGATCCAATTCTAAAATAAGAAACATCTTTGTATTTGGTTTGAACTGATTTTGATGACGGAATTTGAAGCATAACAATACGCTTACCTTGATATTCTTTTTCAATAACCTCAAAGCTGTACTAGGTTTTAAATTTCTTGCTAAATAATGCTTATATGGTTCATGATTAATATCTTTATCGAAATTAATTGATGTTCCAACTATATCTCTAGAATTATCTTTTACTCCCCATATAATATAACCATATTCCTTACCACATAGACATGCCCCATTGGCAACAGCCGAAATGTATTCACCAATTTCATCTTTATTAAACCAATTCTCTTTAAAATCTAACCATTCATATTCATCTTCTAAAAGCAATAAGTTTTCAAGAATATCCAAGTATTTATCCATAATAGCAACCTTCTTTTGTTTATTAATTGTATACTATATTTATTGTAAAAAGTATACAATAAAGTATACAATAAGCGTTACGATAAATTAATGTATGTCGTTTACATCAAAAATTTGTATTTTTGTACTCTCCATCAGTAATTTAAAAATACTTAAATTTAATATCGTGTTAAATCGTGTAATTTTTAGCACCCCTGCCTATAATCGTATAAAAATCTTAGCACCCTTAAGGCAAATCGGGTAAAGGATAGAATTTTAAATAATAAATGATTATCGTTAGAGCCAAGTTGTTCGAACCTTGTTGATAGAAAAAACGCAATTTTATATTGAAATCTTATATTTTTCCATAAAAAAAGTCCGATATCTTTGTATCAGACCTATTTACATAAGATGTCTCATGTAAGAGGGTTTAATACAATTTTAGCACACTTACCTTAAATCGTGTAATATTTAGCACCTTTTTAAGCAAATCGTGTAATAATTAGCACCTTTTAGCACCCTTGAGAATAACGGTTTTGCAGTAATAAGTCCTCTTCTTTATTTATTTCTACTATCTCTTCAATAAGAGCATCGCTTGCTTCAGTAAATAAAGCGTCAGTCTTTTTGTAGTATTCAATTAAACTATCAAGACTATACTCTTCACCATGTCGCCTTAGGTTTTTCCTGATGTAGTCAAATTCATTAAGGCATAGTTTTATCGCACTATAAAGATAATCGCTACCCACTATTTTAT
>NZ_JAXEWM010000114.1:0-2951 GCF_034113885.1 Intestinibacter sp. | reverse complement strand
AATAACTTTGAGCCAAGACAATATGACTATGAGGATTTAGAAAAGAAATTATTAGGTTGGGATAAAGATGATGAAGAAAATAAAAATGCTTCTTAATGCTGATAGTGAGTTATTGGACCATTCGCATTGGAATGATTCAGTAAAGCTACAAGATAAAAGTTATGACTATACTTCACATTACAAGCTATTAAGTGAAGCAAAGAAGGAGGTGGAAGAAATTGAAACAAGATTTAGAGAGAACACAAAAAGCAAGAGTATATGTTAGAAAACATTACAGTAGTACAACAAATAGAGATTTAATAATAGATGTTTCTAAAAAATTTGGATATACAAAAGCTGGAGCAAAAAACTTAATTTACAAATGGACTAGAGATTTAGATCCACCACCAAAAGCGATAAAGAAGGTAGAAACTAATTTAAAAGGACCTGATTTGATAAAAAAATTAAATGAACTTGAATTAGAAGAACAAAAGGATTACGAAAGAAGGCAGAAAAAAATACTGCAAAACAGACCTAAAATAAGAATAAGTTTATAGGAGGAGTGGCAATAATGGAAAAACAAGACAATCAAAACAATTTAGGAGATTTAAATAATTATCTTTTTAATACACTAAAAAGACTTGATGATAAAAATCTAAAAGGTGATGAATTAAAAGATGAAATACTTAGAGCAAAATCTATAACAGATGTAGCTGCTAAGATAGTTGATAATGCAAATTTAGTATTAAATGCAGAAAAATTCAAAGCTGAAACACTTGGAAGAAGTACAGTTCAAACTTCAAAGTTGTTAGAAGGTTAAATATGAGACATTGTGTTAAGTGGTCAGATAAAGAAAAAGAATATCTAAAAGAAATAACTCCAGGGCATCATTATGCGGAAATAGTAGAGTTAATGAATAAAAAATTTGATAGAGAATTTACATTTGAATTGGTTAAAAATGCAATTGGTAGATATAAGCTAAATACTGGATTTAATGGAAGATTCAAAAAAGGTAATGTTCCAGCCAATAAAGGTCAAAAAGGTGTATGTGCTAAAGGCGCTGAAAAAGGTTGGTTTAAAAAAGGACAGGCACCTATTAATCATAAGCCTGTAGGTTCTGAAAGAATAACTAAAGATGGATATATAATGCTTAAGGTTGCAGAGCCTAACAAATGGAGGTTAAAACATGTGGTTGAATGGGAAAAACATAATGGAAAACTTCCTAAAAATCATGCATTAATATTTTTAGATAGAAATAAACAAAATACTTCAATAGACAATTTAAAGTTAGTTTCTAGAAGTGAGTTATTAATTATCAATAGAGATAATTTACTTAAAGATAATAAAGAACTAAATGAAACTGCAGTTATTATTGCAAAAGTTACAGATAAGGTTCAAAAATTTATTAAAAAAGGAGAGCGAATAAATGAATAAAGTAGTTTTAATGGGAAGATTAACAAAAGATCCTGAACTAAGATTTGCAGCAGGAAGTGGTAAAGGTGTATGTAGATTTACAGTTGCAATTAACAGGCAATTTAAGAGAGATGAAAGTGATTTTATAAATTGTGTTGCATTTGGTAAACCAGGAGAAACTATATCTGAACATTTTGCTAAAGGAAATAGAATTGCATTAACAGGAAATATCAGAACAGGAAGCTATGAAGCACAAGATGGTACTAAGAGATACACTACTGATGTTGTAGTTGAAAGTTTTGAATTTATAGAAGCTAAAAATAGTACAAGCAGTAATGATGATTCTTTTGGAGCAGGTATTCCAGACGATGTAGTTCCTGAAACAGATGGAGATATGCCATTTTAGAAATTAAATAAAAAAATAAAATCTTGGCTACTTGAAAAAGGGTTGAGATAGATGTGTAAGCGTAGAACATTGTGTATTAATTCTCTTAAAGTTTTAACTGACTATTGTGCAAATTAAATTATGAAAGGATGTGAAGCACTCCCCAATTTTTTTTTACATATTTTCTCAATATCTACTTAGTCAGTTTTAACTAATTAAAAAATTTAAGTGAAAGGATGTGAATATACCTCCATACAATATATTTGTACTCTGAATTAATACACGCTTTCAACCTTGTTTTAAGTAGCCAAGAGGAATAAATCAGGTGATTAAATATGAGAAAGAAAGGAGATAAACATAACTGATCCTGGTAGACCAGGTTATATAATAAGTGTTTATTAACGTTTATATGTAAAGTAGTACGGATGCCTTATTGAAGGTGCTTAACTACTTCCACTACTAAGACTTATGTAGTGGTAGTTATGAAAATATGTTGGATTTCAGCAGGAGTATCAAGTTTTATTGCTGGATACTTAGTAAGAAATACAGTAGATGAATTTATTTATACACATATAGAAGATCAAGAAGAAGATTCTTTAAGATTTATAAAAGATTGCGAAAAGGCACTAGGAAAGCCTATAAAAATATTAACAAGTGAATATAAAAATGTGGAAAATGTTATAAGGCAGTTTAGATATATTAATGGACCACACTTTGCTCCATGCACTAATGTGCTAAAAAAGAGAGTAAGAAAAGAATATGAATATAAGTTAAAAGAAAGTGGTATTACAGATATAACTTATGTTTGGGGATTTGATTGTAGTAAAAGAGAACGTGCTAGAGCAGAGAGAACAATAGAAAGTATGCCAGACTTCAAACATGAATTTCCACTTATAGAAAACAACTTAACTAAAGAAGATGCACATGGATTACTAAAAGAATTAGGTATAGCAAGACCAAAAATGTATGACTTAGGATATAGAAATAATAATTGTATTGGTTGTGTTAAAGGTGGCATGGGTTATTGGAATAAGATTAGAATGGACTTCCCAGAGGTCTTTAAAGCTAGGGCAAAATTAGAAAGAGATATAGGACACAGTTGTTTAAAGGAATGTTTTTTAGATGAACTAGAACCAGGCAGAGGAAGAATAGAAGATGAAGTAATGGAGGATTG
>NZ_JAXEWM010000113.1:0-66531 GCF_034113885.1 Intestinibacter sp. | reverse complement strand
TCTCACTTGCGGGTGCAAAATATGATAAATTAGCCAAAAAAGAGGAAAAAGAATATCGTTTTATTTTTGTACGTGCTGACGGAGAACAATTAGAAGAAATTACGCGAATTGTTGAAGAAAATAACATTGTGCCTTCAATAGATTCACGTATATTCACTATTGAAGAAGCGGGTGAGGCATTAAAATTAGTTGCTAATGGACATACTAATGGTAAAGTAATTATTGAGCTTTAGGCTATAGTGTTTATATTATAAATAATTTTAATAAGAAAAAAGGTAGGGATATACCGATTGATATACTCCTACCTTTTTTGTTTGTATTCCTCAAACTAATACTTTGCCGTAATTTTAATATTAAACTCTTAAATCTACTTCAACGTCACCTATAAAATCTTTAAATGGTTCTATAGCTGGATCTAAGTATTCTTCTACGAATTCTACAACTTGTTCTGGAGCTCTACCTACGAACTTCATAGGATCTAATATATCTGATATTTCTTCTCTCTTTAACATGTTGAATTTGTCAGATTCTAATATTAAATCTATTAGGTTGTTATTTAACCCTTCGTGTTTAACTCTATAAGCTGCCTTCATAGATAATTCTCTTATTTCTTCGTGTAATTCTTGTCTGTCTCCACCTCTCTTAACAGCTTCCATTAATATATTTTCAGTAGCCATAAAAGGTAGTTCTTCGCTTATGTGTTTGTTTATCATGCTTTCGTAAACTACAAGACCGTCTGTTACGTTTATACCTATTTCAAGTATAGCATCTACTGCCATAAATGATTGTGGTACAGCAAGTCTCTTGTTAGCAGAGTCGTCTAATGTTCTTTCTAGCCATTGAGTAGCTTCTACCATAGCTGGAGAGATAGACTCTGATATTATATATTTTGAAAGTGATGATATTCTTTCACTTCTCATTGGGTTTCTCTTATATGCCATAGCTGAAGATCCTATTTGGTTCTTTTCAAATGGTTCTTCTAATTCTTTAAGATGTTGAAGTAATCTTATATCGTTAGTCATCTTATGCATACTTTGAGCTATTCCTGCTAGTACGTTTAAAACTTGAGAATCTAATTTTCTAGTGTAAGTTTGTCCACTTACATGGTAAGAAGATTCAAATCCCATTTTGTTGCATACTATTTTATCTAATTGTTTTATTTTAGCAGTATCTCCTTCGAATAGAGCCATGAAGCTAGCTTGAGTACCTGTTGTACCTTTAACACCTCTAAGCTTCATGTTTTCTAATCTGTAGTTTAAGTCTTCTAAATCTATTATTAAATCTTGAGCCCATAAAGTCGCTCTCTTACCAACTGTTGTAAGCTGAGCAGCTTGGAAATGAGTAAATCCTAAAGTTGGGATATCTTTGTTTTTAAGAGCAAATTGTTTTAAGTTGTTTATTAAGTTTACTAATTTAACTCTTACTAATTTTAAAGCTTCTGTCATTTGTATTACGTCTGTGTTGTCTCCAACGTAAGCTGAAGTAGCACCTAGATGTATTATACCTTTAGCCTTTGGACATTGCATTCCGTAAGCTTTAACGTGACTCATAACGTCATGTCTTACTTCTTTTTCTATTTTTTTAGCATCGTCAAAGTTGATGTCATCTATATGAGCTTTTAATTCTTCTATTTGTTCATCTGTTATGTTTATTCCTAATTCTTTTTCTCCCTCTGCAAGAGCTATCCATAATTTTCTCCAAGTAGAAAATTTAAATTGTGGAGAGAATATATAACTCATATCCTTACTGCAATATCTCTCAGTAAGAGGATTTGAGTATGTACTGTATTTATTATCCATAATTCGCACCGTCCTTAATCATTTCTTAGTTATTTTCAACATCATAATTATATATAATTTCACGAACTATAACAATACTTTTTTTAAATTTGTTCAAATATTTATTTTTCTATTTCTTATTTATAAGCATATTATCTTTTTGCATCATGTAATCTATACTCTCGCTATCGACAAAATCTATTACATTTTTGTATCTGATTGCGTAGTATTTATCGCTCCATCCTAGTTGCTTTTGTACTTCCTCTCTATCGGCACCTAGCATAAGGCTTATAGCAGCGTAGGAATGTCTTAAATCCTTTGCAGAATAGTTTTTAAGGCCTGCTAAGTCAAATGCCTTTTGGACTATTATTCTGACATTTCTATCTGTTATAGAATTGCTTTTTTGTGTTGTAAATATAAAGTCATCAGTAGGTAAAATGATTTCGCTTAAGCCTGAATGATATCTGTAGTCTTCTATAAGCTTAAAGCAATATGGATGTAATTTTACTATTCTTTCTTTTTTGCCTTTACCCAATCTCACATAGTAGTTATCATTTTCATCTACTATTAAATCCTTCCATCTAACGTCTACAAGCTCATTTAGCATGCATCCTGTAGTAGCTAAAAATACCATTATGAGTCTATCTCTTGAATTTAATTTATATAATGAATCTACAAGCTTGTTTATCTCTTGTATGCTTAGTACGTCGTCTTTTCCCTTTTGTCTTGTTACTACAGGCTTTTGCACATAGCTAAATGGATTTACTTCTATATGTTTGTTTCTTTGTAAAAAAGAGTAGAAGCTATGTAAATAGCTGTATATTTTTTCACTAGTAGATTTTGCGTATTTTTCCTTCACTTCCTCCATAAATTTAGCGCAATCCTCTTTGTCGACTTCTAGTAAATATTTCTCTTCTATGAACTTTTTAAAATATATTACCTTCAATAAATAATCTCTTTTTGTCTTGGGATTAAAATTTATTGAAAACTCATCATATAATTTTAGTTCCTTCTTAGTCAATATTTTTGCTTCTTCCATTTTCTTTATCCTTCCCAATATATAATTTACTGATTTTTAACTAAAAAATCACTTTTATCATTTTCATGATTAAAGCGATTTCATAGTGATCTTATTTGAATTTAGTTAAATTATTTCCATCATTTAGATTTAATTAAAATTTTTATTATCTCGCTCGCATCCTCACTGAATGTAGTTATTATTTTTAAATAATCAGTAGGAATATTTACAGCAAGGTAAATTTTATTTAAATCTCCCACAAAATCGTTTATCTGATAATCTTGTCTTGTATCTCCAATTGTTTGATTGTACAACATCTCCAATTCGCAAAATATTACTGCTTTGTACTCTAGATTTTTTATGCCGTATATGTTAGAAATCGTTATACCGACCTTTTTAGTGAGCTTTGTTATTTCATCCTCGGCTATCATATATGGAATTTTAGCCTCTTCTAGAGCTTTTCTTAGGATATACTGAAAATATATTGTTTTACCATTTTTTAGCTTTTTCTTGTTGTATGGATATACTATAGCTATATCTGAGTAATTCAAGCCCTTTTTGTTTAATAAAAAGTCGATTTCCCATAAAATAGATTCTATCTGCTCCTCTAAGTCAGTTGCCTTTATTATCTCAGGATCCTGTCCCGATTTATGAATTGGCTTAGTAAACAGATATATATCTCCTTCTACCATCGGTCTTAGGCTTTTAATATAGTCGTTTGAATTTTGACAAAATCTATTTACAAATTCAACTAGATTTTTATTTTGTCTGTAATTTATGTCTAAATCTATGATATCGTCAAATTCTAGATCTTGTCTGTTGTTTTTAAATATATTCAAATCATTAGTCATGTTCAAAGCATTGCAGTAATATATATCGAATATATTTTTTGTCTTGTATAAAAACTCTGAAATAAATTTTATTTCGTCATATTTAAAAGATTCTGCCTCATCTATGAATATTCCTTTAAACATATTTTTATTTTTTACGACATTTCTAGCCTGCTTGATCAAATTATTTAAATATTTTTCGTAATCCTGTTTAAACATTCTATAGTCGGCTATTAAATTGAATTTCTTAGCTAATTTGAATAAAAACGACGATATTGTGTGAATTTCTAAATTGTTGTTGTCCTTGTATAAAATCTCTAGAGACTCCTTTAATTGGTTGCACAGCTTCTTTGAGGCTACAAATACTACAAATCTATGCTGTGGATATACACGCGCCAATTTAACGGCTCTAGATAGCATTATAGTTGTTTTCCCAGTACCACAACCACCTCTAAATAAATTATTGCCGTAATTAATCGATATAGCCTTCTCCAGTTGATTCTCGTCTAACATCGTGGCACTGTACTCATAGTCATCGCTGACGAATGTAATCTTTTTGAATTCTTTATTTATATGCATCTGATTATTTAAAACATAGTACTCCGGACATATATCTAAAATATACATGTTTAGTTCTATCTCGTTGTTCTCTTCTTTTAAATAATCCTCCATAGATATTTCTTTTTCAATTAATTGTTCTAGCTTATTTTTATCTATTATATTATTATCTACAAAATCTTCAAATTCATACCCGTCGTAGATTTCTACATAAGGCATTATATAAACAAAATTATAGGAAATATTGTTGTGATGCTGAGCCATTTTCAATCTAAGTAAATTGAATTCTTCGTTCATAACTTCAATCAATTCTTCATCTAATATTGAAAATAATTCTTCTGAAGTATCCATAAATTTTACAAATAAAATTTTATTATCTTTAACACACATTAAATCTATGTTTATGCCTTTAAAAGGGGTCACTTTAGGAACAATCTTTACATCATCGGATATTCTTTCATAAAATTTTTTTTCAAATTCTTTCATCCTTAATGCGTCTAATTGAGAGTTAATATTTATAAATTGACTCATATTAATCCTCCTCTCTGTTTCATTGTAAGAATTAACTCCAGAATTTAACATCTTTATGCTAAAATTTTTGCAAATCTATACTTAAATTATATCATTTATGTATATAATTTACCATAAATAGATTTTTATACAAAAAGCCTCTCTTGAATCACTTCAAAAGAGGCTTTTTTACTAATTATTATTTTGCATATTCTACAGCTCTAGTTTCTCTTATTATACTAACCTTTATTTGACCTGGATATTCAAGCTCTTCCTCGATCTTCTTAGTTATATCTCTAGCTAATAGGTGAAGCTCTTCATCGTTAATTTTTTCTGGTTTAACCATAATTCTTATTTCTCTACCAGCTTGGATTGCATAAGATTTTTCTACGCCATCATATGAATTTGCAATTTCTTCAAGTTTTTCTAATCTCTTAATATACGCTTCTAGTGTTTCTCTTCTAGCACCTGGTCTTGCTGCAGATATTGCATCTGCCGCTGTAACTAGTACTGCTTCAACTGTTTGAGGCTCGTGGTCTCCATGGTGAGTACTCATAGCATGTATAACTTCCTTAGATTCTTTGTATCTTCTAAGTAAATCCATACCTATTTCAACATGTGTACCTTCCATCTCATGGTCTACTGCCTTACCTATATCGTGAAGCAATCCTGCTCTTTTGGCAAGCTTAATGTCAGCACCTATTTCAGCTGCCATAATTCCAGCTATATGTGCTACTTCTATAGAGTGTTTTAAAACGTTTTGCCCATAACTAGTTCTGTAGTTAAGTCTACCTAATAGCTTAACTAATTCTGGATGTAAACTGTGAACACCTGTTTCAAATGTAGCTTGTTCACCGTATTCTTTTATTATGTTATCTACTTCTTTTTTAGCTTTTTCTACCATTTCTTCTATTCTTGCTGGATGTATTCTTCCATCAGATATAAGTTTTTCCAAAGCTATTCTCGCAATTTCTCTTCTAATAGGATCAAATCCAGATAATATTACAGCTTCAGGCGTATCGTCTATTATAAGGTCAATTCCTGTTAGAGTCTCTAAAGTTCTAATATTTCTACCTTCTCTACCTATTATTCTACCTTTCATTTCGTCATTTGGTAAGTTAACTACTGTTACTGTAGTCTCTGCAACATGATCTGCTGCACATTTTTGAATTGCGTAACCAATTATTTCTCTTGATTTCTTTTCAGCGTTTTCCTTTGCTTGAGTTTCAATGTCTTTAATCATTATTGACATTTCATGTCTTACTTCTTTTTCTGCATTACTTAGTATGATTTCTTTTGCTTTCTCACAAGTAATACCTGATATATCCTCTAATTTTTCAAGTTGTTTTAATTTTATAGCCTCAACTTCTTTTTGTTTTTCGTCTACAATTTTTAACTTTTGATTTAAATTAGATTCTTTGTTTTCTATACTTTGTTGTTTTCTATCTAGAGATTCTTCTTTTTGAATTACTCTTCTTTCATATTTTTGTAATTCGTTTCTTCTTTCTCTACTTTCCTTTTCAGCATCACTTCTAAATCTATGAATTTCTTCTTTTGCTTCTAGAAGCTTTTCTTTTTTAATTGTTTCTGCATCTTTATTTGCTTGATCTACTATATTTTTAGCTAGGGTATTTGCTTCACCGATTTTTGCTTCTGATATATTTTTTCTACCAAAATATCCAGCTACTGCACCTATAATCAAGCCAACTACTGCTGCTATAATCGCGTTTACTATGACATCCACCTCCTTTATTATTTAATCCCAAAATTCAATATTACTCCTTATTTTCGTATTTAGGTCGATTTTTATCTTTTAGTAAAAGACCGACATTGATTTAAGTATCACATTTATAATCTTGGAATATGTTTTTAAGCTGTCCTTAAAATATCGACAGCTTAAATATTGATTAGAAACCGTAAATAGTTTCTTATGATTAACAACAAAAAATTATATTAAATTAGAATACTTTACCTCATTTAATTTTATAATTTTTTCTACTTTGTGTCAAGGTTATAGGAGGTTTATAGATAGCAATTATTATTCTTCTACTGTAATAGAATCCATACTATCTTCTATATTATTTTTTGATGCTTCAATATCTTCAGAAGCTTCGTCTTCAGCGTCTTTGTATTCTGCACCTAATTTATAGTATTTTCTAACCTTTTCTTCTATTTCATTAGCTAAATCCATATTGTCAGCTAAGAATTTCTTAACATTTTCTCTACCTTGTCCTAATTTTATATCTTGATAATTATACCAAGAACCTGATTTTTTAACTATATCTACATTTGCAGCTATATCTAGTAAATCACCTATTTTTGATATACCCTCTCCGTACATTATGTCAAATTCTGCTTGTTTAAAAGGAGGAGCTACTTTATTTTTTACTACTTTAACTCTAGTTCTACTTCCTAAAATCTTATCTCCTTGTTTTATTGTGTCTATCTTTCTAACATCTAATCTAACTGATGAGTAGAATTTAAGCGCACGACCACCTGTAGTAGTCTCTGGATTACCAAACATTATACCTACTTTTTCTCTAAGTTGGTTTATAAATATAGCAACACAATTTGATTTTTTGATTGAACCTGTTAATTTTCTAAGTGCTTGAGACATAAGTCTAGCCTGTAAACCTACATGAGAGTCTCCCATATCGCCTTCTATTTCTGCCTTTGGAACTAAAGCTGCTACTGAGTCTATTACGATTATATCTATAGCTCCACTTCTTATCAATGCTTCTGCTATTTCTAAAGCTTGTTCTCCTGTATCTGGTTGAGATATTATAAGGTTATCTACATCTACACCTAATGCCTTTGCATAAACTGGATCTAGAGCATGCTCTGCATCTATGAAGGCTGCTATTCCACCTTCTTTTTGTGCTTCAGCAACTGTGTGAAGCGCTACTGTTGTCTTACCTGAAGATTCTGGTCCGTATATTTCAACTATTCTACCTCTAGGAAGCCCACCTATACCTATTGCTATATCAAGTCCAATTGAACCTGTTGATATAGAATCTATAACCATTGATGAAGCTTCTCCAAGTCTCATTATTGAGCCTTTACCAAAATCCTTTTCTATTTTACCTAATACCTGATTCAATGTATCTAATTTTTCTTTTTCTATAGTCATATAATTCATTCCTCCATCGTATTATTTTCAACAATCAAACATTTGTTCGCTTTTATATTTTTATTATATCTTATAAAACTTTTTCAGTCAATCGATAAATATATTATTTTCTACTGTGTTTATGGACAAATTTTTAATTTTTTATACACATATTTTACATTTTTATTTAAAAATATTAGAAAATAATTCCTGTCTCCGATAATCCAAAAAGAGCTATATGTCAATTTGAAAACAGCACGACATATAGCTCTCTAAAAATTATTTACTATTCATAAATAATTCTCTGTTTTTATACAAGTAATCTATCCCTGAATAAAGTGTAAATATTGTAGCAATGTACATAGCCACTGTTCCAATAAGAAGTATAATATCATTTGAGAAATTAGCACCTATAAGTAGGAATATTATAGCTATCATTTGGCTTGTAGTTTTTATTTTTCCACCGCCACTAGCAGCTATTACTTTTCCATTGTCGGCAGCTATTGCCCTTAAAATACTTACAGTCAGCTCTCTCGCTACGATTATTATTACCATCCAGCCAGCTACTAAATCGTAATCTATCATGCATATAAGCGCAGATAAAACTAATAACTTATCTGCCAATGGATCCATAAACTTTCCAAAATCTGTAACTAAATTATATTTTCTAGCTATTTTCCCATCTAAGAAATCTGTTATAGAAGCCACCATAAACACAATACATGCTATTAAGAAGAAATTATTTATTTGTGATAGCATAAGTATTACGAATACTGGTATTAGACATATTCTAAGTAGTGTAAGCTTATTCGGTAAATTCATCCTCTAATACCCCCATTAAATCATACTCTAAAGCATCAGTTATAACTACATCTACAAATTCCCCTACTTGAAGTTCTCTTATAGATTTTATATATACTATAGCGTCTATTTCCTCTGCATCGTACATAGTTCTACCTATATACACGTTGTCTTCTATTTGTTCTTCAACTAATACTTCATATTTATTACCTATTTTTTGATTGTTTTTTTGTTCTGAGATAGTTTGTTGTACTAACATCAATCTCTCTTGTCTTTCTAATTTAACTTCCTCTTCAAGATGATTAGGCAGTCTATCAGCAGGAGTATCTTCTTCTCTAGAGTAAGTAAATACTCCTAATTTATCAAATTCGACTTCCTTTACAAAATCTACAAGCTCTTCAAAATCCTCATCTGTTTCCCCTGGAAATCCTACTATTATACTAGTTCTAAGTGTAGCATCTGGTATAATATTTCTAATCATCTTTACCTTAGACAGAATATCCTCTTTAGTAGTTTTTCTATTCATCAGCTTTAATATTCTATTGCTCGCGTGTTGTATAGGCATATCGAAGTAGTTACATATATTATCATATTTGCTTATTACATTTACTAGCTTTTCAGTTATTGATTCTGGATAAGAGTACATAACTCTAATCCATTTAAATCCATCTATTTGAGCTAATTCCTCTAGAAGCTCGGCAAGTCTTTCCTCACCGTATAAATCTACGCCGTATTTAGTAGTATCTTGAGCTATTACGATTAACTCCTTAACTCCCATCTCGGCAAGCTTTTTAGCCTCTGAAATTATATCCTCCATTTTTCTACTTCTGTATTTACCTCTAAGCTTAGGAATTATACAGTAAGTACATTTGTTGTCACAGCCTTCACCTATTTTTAAGTAAGCCATATGACTTGGAGTAGATACATATCTAGGTAGAGTCTCATCGTATGCAAACTCTATATTATTTAAGCTCACTATTTGATGCTCTTCTTTAAGCTTTCCTATTATTTCGTCTATATTTTGGTAGCTTCCTGTACCTACTATAGCATCTATCTCTGGTATTTCTTCTTTTAATTCGTCTGCATATCTCTGAGCTAGACATCCTGTAACTATCAATAATTTTAAATTTCCAGTTTGTTTAAGATCTGCAAAATCTAATATAGTATCTATTGATTCCTGCTTAGCTGATTCTATAAAACCGCAAGTATTTACAATTATCACATCAGCTTCGTCAAAATCACCTGTCAGTCTATAACCTTTTTCATTTAATATACCCATCATTATTTCTGCATCCACTAGGTTTTTCGAGCAACCCAGGGATTCTAATGCTATTTTTAACATAAATTAATTAACTCCTTATCGACTTTCTCTTTTTAAATTTTCTAATTCTTCCTTTGTTATTAAAACCTTACGAGGCTTACTTCCCTCACTTGGTCCAACTATACCTCTTTCCTCCATAGAATCTATAAGTCTAGCAGCTCTATTAAATCCTATTTTGAATTTTCTTTGAAGCATTGAAGCTGAACCTTGGTTATTTGATACGACAAATTCTATAGCTTCTTCTAAGAATTCATCCTCGTCGCTTTCTTTAACTGGTACAACCTTAGATATAGTTTCGATTATCTCTTCTTCGTATTTTACTTCTTCTTGTTTTTGAGTTTTTATCTCTTCTATTACTTTTTCTGATTCTTCCTCTGATATGAAGGCACCTTGTATTCTAACTGGTTTAGCAGCTCCTAGAGGATAATAAAGCATATCTCCTTTTCCAAGTAATTTTTCAGCTCCACCCATATCTAAAATAGTTCTAGAATCTGTTTGTGAAGAAACTGCAAATGCTATTCTCGAAGGAATATTTGCCTTGATTATACCAGTGATTACATCTACAGATGGTCTTTGTGTAGCTATAATTAAATGCATACCTGCAGCTCTTGCCATTTGAGCAAGTCTACATATATAATCCTCTACTTCATTACCGCATGCCATCATTAAATCGGCTAACTCGTCTATTATTATGACAATTTTATACATTTTTTCATCACATTTTTTGTTGTAGCCTGTTATGTCCTTTACTCCATTTTCTGCAAATAGCTTATATCTCTTGTTCATCTCACTTACTGCCCAATTTAAAGCATTTGAAGCCTTTTTAGGATCTGTAACTACTGGAGATAGTAAGTGTGGTATTCCATTATAATGAGCAAGCTCAACTACCTTAGGATCTATTAAAAGAAGCTTAACATCGTCTGGTGATGATTTATATAGTAGAGATGTTATTATTGTATTTACGCAAACACTCTTACCAGAGCCTGTAGCCCCTGCTATAAGTAGATGAGGCATTTTCGCTAAATCTGCTATAAGCGGTTTTCCTGTTATTTCTTTTCCAAGTCCAACTGCCAGGCTAGATGGATGATTCTTAAACTCGTCGCTAGTTATAACCTCTCTAAGACCTACAACTTGAGGATTGTCGTTTGGAACTTCTATACCTATTACAGATTTTCCTGGAACTGGAGCTTCTATTCTTATACTTCTAGCAGCTAGGCCAAGTGCTAGGTCATCAGATAGGTTTACTATCTTACTTACTTTTGTTCCAGCCTCTGGAGATACTTCGTATCTAGTTATAGTAGGTCCAAATGTAGCATTGCAGTCTTTTATATTGATATTAAAATTACTAAGTGTCTCTTTAACTGCCTCACTCTTATCTGCTTCTTTATAATCTTTATTACTATTGTAATTTTTAAGACAATTTATAGAAGGTCTCTTGTAGTTATCGCCTTCTAAATTAAAATCAAGCTGTTTTATATCTTGTGTTTTTCCTAAATCCACTTTATTTGTGTCAAATATAGATTTGTCGTAATTAGAAGTCGACTCAGAAACTTCCTTCTTTTCATTTGTAGTACCTTCTTTGTTTATAAGATCTCGTAATTCTTTTAAGTCGTCTAAACTTTGTGTACCTTCAAGTATTTCTAAAACATCGTCATCTGCTTGGTTAAAGCCTACTATTTTAATAGTCTTTTCATCGTCGTATTCATTTGAATCTGCTTTTTCATTTTCGCTACTTTCAATTTGAGGCACTTCTTCCTCTTTTTTATTTTTCTTGTTTAGAAGCTTTTTGAAAAAGCCTTCTTTTTCTTCTACTATTGTAGTGTCCATAGTAGTATCTTCGACTTCATCAGTTACCATATCTAAAGCTGATTTCTTTATATTTTGTATTACATCTTTGAAATCAACATCTCCATTTTTAGCACTTGTAGATTTATCCTTTATACTTAGAATTAAATCCTTTAATGATATATTAAACACGAATAAAATACTCAAAAATAGAGCAAATATACTTATTAACCATCCACCAGTTATACCAAATACTGCCTTTATATAGTAGGCAATTATAGATGTAACTAGACCTATTCCGCCTTCTTCAACTGAAACCTTCATAATTGAGCTTATCATCTCTGGTCTTAATGGATTGTCGACTGGTATAAGATTTGAATTCAAAAGTCCGTAAAAAATAAATATAAATACTATAGCTATGTAACATATTTTGCTCTTTCTGAATCTAAACACGTACTCATTGTGATCAAAGAAACCTAAAATACCTATTACAATAATCACTATAGGTATCAGCATAGCTAAAGAACCAAATAGCCCTTTAAACACCTCTTGAGTCACTTTTCCCAAAAGGCCCATAGATGTAGAATTTAAACTGTATAATAAAAAGATACCTATAAATATTGTTATTAAATTACTGTACTCTGATCCAATTACAATATTATTATTTTTTTTCTTGTTAGAAAATTTGCTTTGTTTTTTCTTACCTGCCACTCATCTCACCTCTTATTTTAAGGATATTAAATGCTGTAAATTACGGTACTCACAGCAAAAAGTGTTAATGCGTAAACACTAACACTTTATTGTATTTTACTATTATATCATAAATTATAGTATTTAAACACATAAGATTTATGTTGTTTATTTATTGTCACATTCTTTTATTAAATCTTTAAGTTTTGTAAGAGATTCTTTAAGTCCTCCTACTTCATCTATAAGTCCGTATTCTACGGCTTCTTTTCCAATAAGTACACTACCTACATCGCTGACTAATTCGTCCTTTGCATGCATCAATTTTGTCAGATTCTCCTTAGATATATTAGATGTTCTAACTATAAAATCATTTATTCTCTCCTGCATCTTTTTAAAATATTCAAATGTTTCGTTTACACCTATTACGAGTCCATTTGTTCTAACTGGATGTACTATCATAGTAGCACTTGGCGCTATAAACGAATAATCTCCAGCAGTTGCAAGCGGAACTCCTATCGAGTGACTTCCTCCCAAAACTAGTGTGACTACCTTTTTGGATAAACTATTTATTAGCTCTGCCATAGCAAGTCCTGCCTCTACATCGCCTCCTACAGTATTTAGTATTACTAAAATTCCCTTTATTTGAGGATCCTCTTCTACAGAATAGAGCATCGGTATTATGTGTTCGTATTTTGTGGCCTTCTTTTGAGGATTTCCCATAAAATGACCTTCTATTTCACCTATTATTGTTATGCATTGTATTTCTTTGTTTTCGTTTGTAGGTACCTTAGGTGCTCCTATTTCATTTATATTTTGTATGACTTGATTTTCCTTTGTATTTTCTGTTTTGTTGTTTTCTGCTGTATTTTGTGATGTACTTTGCGATGCATTTTGTGCTACATTTTGTGCTAAATTTTGTACTGCATTTTTTTCTAACTCGTCTATTCCTTCAAACTTCCAATCACAAAACTTTATATAATCACTACAAAAATCTTCATGCTTTTTCATTTTGTCACCTCTTGAGATTTATTTTAATTAGTATATATTACAAATGAATTTATTTCTAATATAATAACTAAAAATATTTTATCCAAAATAGATAATTTTATTTAAAAAAAATAGACCTGCCCGTTAAAGCAAGTCTATCGTAGTTTACTATTTTATCGTTTATTGAGCAGAAAAAGCATTGTGTATAACGTGAACTGTTGTTACCATATCTTTTTCATCTACAAGACAAGAAAGTGAATTGTATGAGTCAGAAGATTGAAGTAATGTAACATTTTCTGCATTTAAAGCTCTCATTATTTTTGCTATAACACCAGGTGTTTCAGTAACCTTATTTCCTATTAATGTTACCTTAGCACAATCTGATTTTATTTCGTATTCTACATTGTATTTTTTAATTATATTTTCAACTTCTTCTAAATTATTTACATCAAGAGCAAAAGCCTTCTTTTCTGTGAAGAAGTTTATCATATCCATATTGATATGTCTGTCTTCCATTTCATTTAATATCTTAGAAAACTCAATTTCATTTGCTATTACTTTTACTTGAGCTATTTTGTCTTTATGAGCAACAGCACTCATAAATTTAACCTTTGAGCTGTCTTCGTATACATCCTTAAGCACGTTAGCTGGACCTATTTTAGTTCCTTCATAGCTTGGATTGTAAGTATTTTTTATTTGAAGTATTATGTCTGCGTTTTTAGCAAGCTCTACAGCTCTTGGATGTATAACCTTAGCACCCTTTTCAGCCATTTGGAATACTTCATCGTAATCTACATATTTTAAAACCTTAGCATCTGGTTCTATTCTTGGGTCAGCTGTCATTATACCATCTACATCTGTGTATATTTGAACTAAATCACTTCCTAAAGCCTTACCTATAGCAACAGCAGATGTATCTGAACCACCTCTACCTAGAGTAGTTATTTCTCCATCCTCTGTTCCACCTTGGAATCCTGCTATAATTACTACTTTTCCATCAGCTAATTCCTTTTGTATTTTTTTAGGATTTATTTTTTTGATTTTTGCATTTGAAAATGCCTTTGTAGTTGTTATACCTGCTTGAATTCCAGTTAAAAATGTAGCTGGTATTCCCATTGAATCTAGCATAGTAGCAAGTATTGTTCCTGATATTATTTCACCACATGACATTATCATGTCAAGTTCTCTCTTAGTCGGTCTGTCATTTATATTAGTGCACATTCCTATAAGTGTATCTGTAGCGTATGGAGCTCCCTTTCTACCCATAGCTGAAACTACTACTGCTATATCTTTATATTGTTCTTTATGCGCTTCTATTATTTTACAGACTTCTTTCATCTTTTCATATGATGCTACTGAAGTACCACCAAATTTTTGTACTAAAACTCCCATATTATCCTCCTAATATATCCCTTCATATTCTATTATTATCATATCATTTCCAATCTTTCTAACATTTCTCCAAGGCACTTCTAATACATCTTTATCTTTTCTAAGACCTAAAAAACCTCTCTCTCTCGGTATAGATAAAGCTAAAATACTACCATCTGTCTCATCTATTATAATATCACACTCACCGACTACACCTAATCTTTCCCCTGTCACTAGATTGACTATTTCTTTTCCAGCTATTTCAGATAAATACATAAATACCCCTCCAATATAAATTTAAATATGTCTTATAAAGATTTTATTATATTATAAATTTATATCTTCTACATCTTTACCTACTATACAGACTCCTAATTTATCTAGATTAAAAACTTTTTCGATTATTCTTACTACATCTTCGTATTCTACTCTATTAATATAATCTATAATATCCTGTTCGTCGTCGACTTTATTTCTCATAAGTAGACTTTTGCCATTTGACATCATTCTACTGCTAGTACTTTCAAGATCTAGCATATAGCTTCCCTTTAGCTGCTCTTTACTTTCACTTATCTCTTGAGGTGAAATGT
The DNA here is from genome assembly GCF_034113885.1 of Intestinibacter sp. GTDB lineage: Bacteria > Bacillota > Clostridia > Peptostreptococcales > Peptostreptococcaceae > Intestinibacter. The sequence continues at coordinate 51,183 of NZ_JAXEWM010000113.1, read as the reverse complement.
AATTTTCTCTAATAAGTTTTATTTCCTCTAGTATCATGTCGTATACTTTTTTTATATTTTCGGTGCTGGTGCTAGCAAATATCCCCAATTCTCCACATGTTTCATATAAAGTCTGTGATGAATATATCGAATAAACGAGCCCTTTTTCTTCACGTATCTTCTGAAATAATCTCGAGCTTATGCTTCCTCCAAAGACATTGTTTACTACAGCTAAAGCATAGACCTCTCTGTCATTTGTCATAGGTATAGCCTCTAAATTTATTGCTAAATTTACCTGCTCTGTATCCTTGTTCTTTTTTATAAAACATGGATTAAAGTTCGGTTTTGTAAGCTGTGTATGTATTTCCTTTTTCTCCCAAGCCTTAAACTTTTCTTGGATTCGCTCTACAATCTCTTCAAATTTAAAATTACCACAAACAGATATTACCGAATTATTTGGAATATAATATTTGTTGTAGTAATCTAAAATATTTTCTCTTTTAAAGTTTTTAAGAGTTTTTCTATCGCCTAAAATATTCATTCCAAGGTTATGATTTTTATAAATATTTTCAAGTAATAAATCATAAGCCAAATCCTCTGGAGAATCCTCATACATTTTCAACTCTTCTAAAATCACAAATTTTTCTTTTTCAATGTCTTTTTCGTCAAATGAAGAATTAAGTATCATATCACTCAGTACATCTATCCCTATGTTTATATGCTCATCTAGCAATTTTACATAAAAACATGTGCATTCCTTGCTAGTAAAGGCGTTTATTACTCCACCTAAATTATCTATTTCTCTCGCCAAATCCTTTGCTGATCTATTTTTCGTACCTTTAAATAACATATGCTCTATAAAATGCGATACTCCACTATTTTCCTCTGTCTCCATAACTGAACCTGCTTTTATCCAAATACCTAATGATATTGATTTTAAATACGGAATTTCTTCTCCAATTATAGTAAGTCCATTTTTTAAGGTCTGACATTTGTACATACTGTCCTCCAATTGTTTAAATATTGAAAATTATATATGTATTAATTATAGTGTACACAATAAATTTATACAAGTGAAAAATTCTCATTTTGAAAATACATCGCTTAATTTACCTGGTACATATCCCTTATCCCTGATTATAGATATTATATCTCCCAAACACGTAGCTGTGGCGTTTGTTGGATGCATTAAAACTATACTTCCGTTTTTTATATCCTTCTTTTTTATTCTATTTATTATATTTTGTGGATTATCCTTATCCATCCAGTCTATAGTGTCTACATCCCATTTATAGCATATATAACCTAGATCATTTGCGGCTTTCACAGTCTCATCTCCAAAGGCTCCCGACGGTGCCTGAAAAAAACGGCTCTCTGTCTTAGTTATCGAATCGATTATATCTTTTGATTTTTTAATCTGATTTAAATTTTCATCGTAGGACAATGTGTCGTAATTTAAATGCTGGTATCCATGATTTGCAATTTCATGACCCTTCTCCTTCATTTGTAGTAATTTATCCTCGTTTTTTTCAGCCCATTTCCCCGTAACTGCAAATGTTATTTTTACATTTTCTTTGTCTAGAATTTCCAAAATTTTTTGGATATACTCATCCTCCCAGCCTAAATCTACGTTGCAGGTAATTGCAACGTAGTTACTATTTTCATTTGTTCCCATAGTATAAGGCTGATTATTTCCCGCTAAATCTAGTATGTCCATAGTATCTAGCGTTTTATTTTTTACAGTGTATATAATACCTGCTATTATAAATAAAACAATTAATATGAATACAATTATTTTTTTCAATTTGTTCTTATTGATAACCATCATTATCATCAAAACTTCCTCCTTATTTATGTACAATCCTATATTACATATTATTTGAAGGAAAATTGTTTTATTCATATTTTTCAAAAACAAAAAAAATCTTTACCCTAAAACGGGAAAGATTTTTTGTCTACGATTTAATTTTATTTGTGATCTCTTTTAGGTTTAGGAAGTAATACCTTTCTAGATACATTTACTCTTCCTTTTTCGTCTATTTCAGTAACCTTAACTTCTACTTCATCGCCTATGTTTAATACATCTTCTACTTTGTTTACTCTTTCATGAGCTATATGAGATATATGAAGTAGACCTTCTTTTCCTGGAAGTAATTCTACGAAAGCACCGAAGTTTAGTATTCTAGTTACTTTACCTTTGTATACTTGTCCCACTTCTACTTCTGCAACTATATCTGATATTTTCTTTTGTGCTAATTCTATCATTTCAGCATCTATACCAGATATAAATACTTCACCAGTTTGTTCTATGTCTATTTTAACTCCTGTTTCGTCGATTATCTTAGTTATCACTTTTCCACCAGGTCCTATAACATCTCTTATCTTATCTGGATTTATATTCATAGTCACTATCTTAGGTGCGTATTTAGATAATTGTGGTCTTGGAGCATCTATTGTTTTTCTCATTTCGTTTAGTATGTGTAATCTACCTAATCTAGCTTGTGCAAGTGCTCTTTTTAATATATCTTCGTCTATACCAGCTATTTTTATATCCATTTGTATAGCTGTTATACCGTGTTCTGTACCTGCAACCTTAAAGTCCATATCTCCTAAGTGGTCTTCCATACCTTGTATATCTGAAAGTATAGCTATTTCCCCATCTTGTTCTATTAGACCCATAGCGATACCTGCTACCATGTCTTTTATTGGAACACCAGCATCTAATAGTGATAGAGTAGATCCACAAACACTACCTTGAGAAGTTGAACCATTTGAGCTTAAAACTTCTGATACAAGTCTTATTGCATATGGGAATTCTTCTTTAGATGGTATTACTGGAAGTAATGCTCTTTCTGCTAATGCACCGTGACCTATTTCTCTTCTTCCTGGTCCTCTAGATGGTCTAGCTTCACCTACAGAGTAAGCTGGGAAGTTGTAGTGATGCATATATCTCTTGTTTTCTTCTTCGTCTAATCCATCAAGTATTTGAACGTCTCCTAATGCTCCTAGAGTTGTTATTGTCATTACTTGAGTTTGACCTCTTGTAAATAACCCAGAACCATGTGCTCTAGGTACAAAACCGCAATCACACCATATAGGTCTTATTTCGTCAGTTTTTCTAGCATCTGGTCTTCTACCTTCATGTACTATCATCTTTCTAACTTGTTCTTTTATTATTTTATCTAAAACAGCTACTATATCGCCTTCAAATTCTTCTAAAGTTTCTTCGTCGAAGCTTTCTAGTATTTCATTTTTAACGGCGTCCATAGCTTCTTGTCTTTCTAATTTTTCTATTACTCTTACAGCTTCTTTCATTTTATCTGTAGCCATTTCACGAACCTTAGCTTCTATTTCTGCATCTGGTTCTGGTTCTACAAATTCCATTTTTTCTTTGCCGACTTCAGCTGCTATATTTTCTATAAATTCAACTATTTTTTTGATTTCTTCGTGAGCTGTAAGTATTGCTTCAAGCATTAATGATTCAGGTATTTCCTCTGCACCTGCTTCAACCATCATTACTGCATCCTTTGTTCCTGAAACAGTAAGATGTAGTGAACTTTTTTCTCTTTGCTCAGCTGTAGGATTTACTACTAATGCTCCGTCTACAAGTCCCATAGAAACAGATCCAGTTGGACCGTTAAATGGTATTTCTGATATTGATAGAGCAACTGATGATCCTATCATCGCAACTATATCTGGTGTACAGTCGTGGTCTACTGATAGTACAGTAGCTACTACTTGTACGTCGTTTCTAAATCCTTTTGGGAATAATGGTCTTATCGGTCTATCTATAAGTCTTGATGTAAGTATAGCTTTTTCAGATGGTTTCCCTTCTCTTTTTAAGAATCCGCCTGGGATTTTACCTACTGAATATAATTTTTCTTCGTAATCAACACTTAGTGGGAAAAAGTCTACCCCTTCTCTTGGTTCAGCTGACTTAGACACGTTTACCATTACCATAGTTTCCCCGTATTTAAGTATAGCACTACCGCTTGCTAATTGTGCTATCTTTCCTATCTCTACAGACAGCTCTCTGCCTGCTAATTCCATTGTAAAAATCTTATGTTCAAACATTAATGCTTTTACCTCCTATTATATTAAACCCTTTTTTCATTCTCTTTAATATATTATCAAAAATATTATAAATAAACAATAAGGCTTACTGTTATTATGTAGTTATTTATACCTAATAAGAAGAACTTATCGCTAAAATTTCAGGTCCTGTGTGAGAGCAAATACAAGATCCGCCCCTTGTTATATAAATTTTTTTTGCTTTTATCTTCTTTGATACTTCTTGTTGTAGTTTTTTAAAATCTGCCTCATTTGAGCCATATCCTATAGTCAAAATCTTGTCCTCTAGATTTCCGCCGTTTAGCTCTAAAATCATATCTACAAGCTTAGAAGCTATTTGCTTTGTACCTCTTACCTTAGATACTATTTTATTTTTTCCATCCTCCATAGTGCATATAGGCTTAATGCTAAGCATATTTCCTACAAAAGATACTACACTTGGAAGTCTTCCACTTTGTTTTAAATATTCAAGTGTAAAAGGAACAAATAGTAAATTAACACTTCCTCTGATATTTTCTAATTCGTCTACTATTTGTTTAGCGTTAAGCTTTCCTTCTTCTATAAGTTGGGCCGCCTTTATAACATATTGTCCACTTCCCAATGATAAAAATAAACTGTCAAATATATATATGTTTCCATCTACATCAGCTTTAGCTAAATTAGCACTTTGAAAAGTTCCTGAAGCTTTAGAAGAGCCTGTTATACAAATAATATCATAGCCTTCTTTTGTGTATTTTTCAAATGTATCCTTAAAGTCAACGTAAGTAATTTGTGATGTTTTTGGTAAGTTTTCGCTATTTTTTAAAACATCGTAAAACTCTTCTTTTGTGAAATCTACACCATCTTTATATTCTTTCCCGTCTATATTTATTGTCAAGGGTATCATTTCCACAAACTCTTTATTGTTTATTTCTTCTGGAATATCACACATACTGTCGCAAATTAGTTTTATTTTCATGAATTAAGCCCCCTTGCTTAAAATTATCGTATTTTTTAATAGTATATAATATTTTAAATATATAAATATATAATTATACATTTATAATATCCATTCCTTACATCTTAAATACAAAAAAAGCAAGTATTTATGTATACCTGCTTTTTAATCAAAAGTAATAAAACTATTTTCTTAATCCTAATTTAGCTATTAAAGCTCTGTAACCTTCTAGGTCTTTTTCTTTTAGGTAAGCTAATAAGTTTCTTCTTCTACCAACCATTTTTAATAGTCCTCTTCTTGAATGGTGGTCTTTTTTATGAACTCTTAAATGTTCGTTAAGTTCGTTTATTCTAGCTGTTAATAAAGCTATTTGTACTTCTGGAGAACCAGTATCTCCTTCTTTTCTTCCAAATTCTTTGATTATTTCTTGTTTGTTCATCCTTTGATGTACCTCCGTTTATTTATTTACAAGCGCCATTTACTAAGCATCGATTGGAGTATTCAGATGCCGGGTAATGGTTAACTTCCTTGTCTATTCTATCATAACTTAATTACTTTTGCAAATATACTTTTCATATATTTTTTTTGTATCTTTTTTTAATTGTTCTTTTAATTCGTCTAGAGAATTAAATCTCTTCTCATCTCTTATTCTTTCCAAAAATTCAAGTTTTATAGTTTCACCATAAATATCTTGATTAAACTGTAAAATATTAGTCTCAATTGATAATTTTTCAACTCTTACAGTAGGATTAAAGCCTATATTTGTAGCTCCCATATAAACTTTATCTTTAATGTAAACCTTTGTAGCATATATACCAGGTCTAGGAAGGATTAAATTTTCTTTGAATTTTAAATTTGCAGTAGGAAATCCAATAGTTCTACCTATTTGCTTTCCACTTACAACTACTCCCTCTACCATATAATTATTTCCTAAATAATCTTTTACTTTATCAACTTTACCTTGAGCCAATAAATCTCTTATATATGTGCTGCTGACTCTTATATTGTTTATTTTTATCGGTTTAATTATGTCCACATCGAAATTATATTCTCCACCTAATACCTTCAATAAATTTGCATCTCCTTCTTTATTCCTTGCAAAAGTAAAATCATGCCCCACATATACTTTTTTTACATTTAATTTTTTTACTAAAATATTTTGGACAAAATCTATAGCTGATATCTTAGTCATAGATTCATCAAATGGTATATTTAAAACGATATCAACTCCTAATTCTCTCATACTATCTATTTTGCCTTTATTAGTAATAATTTTTCTTACTTTTTCACTTTCAAAAAAATTGGCTGGATTATTTGCAAAAGTAAATACTACACTTTTGATATTATTTTCTCTTGCATAATTTACAGTCTTTTGTATAAGTACTTTATGACCTTTATGAAGCCCTTCAAACTTTCCTATTGTGACAGAACTTTCTTCTATTTGTTCTAATTCGTCTAAAGATGTTATAACTATCATTATTTTTTCCCCACCGAAATATTATTTACTATATAAAGAGTTTATCACTTTTTAAAGTAATAGTGTTATTATCTTTTGATATTTTTCCTACACCTATAAAAATATTTTCACAATAAACTCTGACAAGGTAGCTTTTTTCGTCGTTAGTCTTCAATCCTTTTACAATAAATCTCTTTGAATCAATAGTTCCGCCATTTGTATAGTATTTTTTTGCACTCGGCTTTAAATCGACCTCTAATAAATTACTTAGAACATAGTCTACATCGTATAAATGATCATCTAATGTAGCATTTTTAGAAAATTCCTCTAATTGTTCTAGAGTTATAGCGTTTTCTAGATTAAATCTTCCAGATGAAGTTCTAAGCAAGAAGGACATATGTCCACCACATCCTAGATAAGCTCCTACATCATGGCATATACTTCTTACATATGTTCCCTTTGAACATTCTACATAAAAAGTTATTTTATTATCGGATATATTTAAAATCTCGATTTTTTTTATGTTGACTTTTCTAGGCTTTATCTCTATCGAATCAGCCTTTCCTTTTCTGGCTAAGTCGCACATTTTTTTACCATTAACCTTCAAAGCCGAGTAAACTGGTGGAATTTGATTGATTTCGCCCTCTTGTAATTTAAAAGCCTGTATTATTTTTGATTTTTCTATATCGAATTTATCACTTCTGTGCAAAATAGTACCTGATGAATCGTAGGTGTCAGTCTCTATTCCAAGTGTCAATTCACATATATAGGACTTGTCCTTATTTAAAATAAGTTCACTTACCTTTGTAGCCCTACCTAAACATATAGGAAGTACTCCTGCTGCATCTGGATCTAAGGTTCCAGTATGACCAACTTTTTTGATATTTAGTATCCTTCTAACACAACTTACTACATCATGAGATGTCATCCCTGTTGGCTTTAAAATATTAACAATTTTATTCATTATATCATCCTTAAATGTACTTTAAAGTCTCATCTACTACCATCTTAGTTGCATTTTCTATAGTTTCTCCAAATACAGTTAATCCAGCAGCTCTCACATGACCTCCACCGTTAAATTTCTTTGCAATTTGGCTTACGTCCACGTAATTTTTAGATCTAAGACTTATTTTAATTTCATTTGGAGATTTTTCTTTTACTAAAATCCCTACTTCTACGTTTTCAATATCTCTACAATAAGGTGTTATGCCGTCTGTATCCTTGAAGCTTACATTATTTCTAGATAACATATCTTGAGTAAGCGTTATAGTCGCCACCTTAGTTTCAATTATATTAAGTGTATTTAATGCTTCTCCTAATAATTTGTAGTAATTATAAGGGTTGTTTCCATAAACCTCACAGATAACTTTATTGGACTCTGCTCCAAGTACTAAAAGATCCTTTGCCATATCAAATGTGCTAGGACTAGTATTAGAGTAAGTAAATTTACCTGTATCTGTTACCACACCTGCATACAATGCAGTTGCTATCTTTGAATCCATAACTTGTGTATTTTTTATTTGGTTTATTCTTTTTAATATATTATATACAAGTTCACAAGTTGAAGACGCCTCTGGTATTATATAGTTGAGATCCCCAAAGCTCTGATTACTCGCATGGTGATCTATACAAATCAATTTAGAAGCTCTGTCTATTAAGTCCTTATCCAAGCATATTCTACCTAAATCTCCACAATCTAGTGATATTATACTGAAATCCTTTAAATTTAACTTTTCGAATTCTTCAGAATTTAAAATATCTATATCATTTAATAAAAACTTTAAATTAAGAGGAATATCGTCGTCTAAAACATAGTAGACCTGTTTATTTATAGATTTTAGATAATAATACATAGATAAAGTAGAGCCTATATTGTCTCCATCTGGATTTACATGAGAGGTAACTATAAAATAGTTACCCTCATCTATATAATTAATAATTTTATCCATATTATTCACCGTCTTTTTCATCTTCTTCTGATGAATTTTTATATCCACTATTGACTTTTTTGATTAATTCATCCATGTACATTCCCTTTATTAGAGAATCGTCGATCTTGAATATAATTTCTGGAATATGTCTTATTTTTATATTTTTTCCAACTTCTCTTCTTATATACCCACATGCACTTTTTAAGCCTTCTAAAGTAGATTCTTCATCCCCACCTAAAATACTTATATATACATATGCATAGCTTAAGTCGCTTGTAACTTCAACATCAGTTACACTTACTAGAGAATTTATTCTTGGATCTTTTATTCCATTAATTAGCATTGTACTTACTATTTTTCTAATTTCTTCTGCTATTCTACGTGTTCTATTATTTGATGCCATTATATCAACCTCTTTTGTTAATTATAGTTCTCTCTTTACTTCCTTTTGGATGTAGGCTTCTATTACGTCACCTACTTTTATGTCGTTGTAATTAACAAAGCTCATACCACATTCAAAACCACTATTAACTTCTTTTACATCGTCTTTGAATCTCTTAAGCGCTAATAATTCACATTCTTGGATTATTATACCGTCTCTAACGATTCTAACCTTAGAATTTCTAAATATCTTACCGCTTGTAACGTAGCAACCTGCAACAGAACCAACACCTGAAATTTTGTATACTTCTCTTATTTCAGCTTTTCCTGTATCTTCGTCTTTTAATTCTGGATCTAGTAAACCGCTCATAGCAGCTTGTATATCTTCTATAGCTTTGTAAATTATTGTATATGTTCTTATATCTACATTTTCTTTGTCTGCTAAAGATTCAGCACCTGATACTGGTCTTACGTTGAATCCTATGATTATAGCATTTGATGCAGCAGCTAATAATACGTCTGATTCGTTTATCGCACCTACACCACCGTGGATTACATTTACGCCAACTTCTTCATTTGATAATTTTTCAAGTGATTGTTTTACAGCTTGAACTGAACCTTGAACATCTGCTTTTATTACTACATTTAAGTCTTTTACTTGACCTTCATTCATTTGGTTGAAGAAATCGTCAAGTGACATTCTTTGAGAAGACTTAAGCATTTCTTCTCTTTGGATTAATTGTCTCTTTTCAGAAATATTTCTAGCTATTTTATCTGTTGGAACAGCTACAAATTGATCTCCACCTAGTGGTACTTCAGATAGACCAAGTATTTCTACTGCTGTTGATGGGCCTGCATGTTTAACTCTTTTTCCTTTTGAATTTATCATGGCTCTTACTTTACCTGAAGCCACACCTGCAACTATTGGGTCACCAACTTTTAAAGTTCCACCTTGAACTAAAACTGTTGCAACTGGTCCTCTAGCTTTATCAAGTTGAGCTTCTATTACAGTACCAACTGCTCTCTTATTAGGATTTGCGCGTAATTCTTCCATTTCTGCAACTAATAGAACCATTTCTAGCAATGTATCTATATTTTGGTTTTTCTTAGCTGAAACTTCTACAGATATTACTGTTCCACCCCAGTCTTCTACTAGTAGACCTTCATCTGCTAATTCTTTTTTAACCTTTTCTGGGTTAGCACCTGGTTTATCTATTTTGTTTATAGCTACTATTAGAGGTACACCTGCTGCATTGGCATGGTTTATAGCTTCTATTGTTTGAGGCATTATACCGTCGTCTGCTGCAACTACAAGTATTGCTATATCTGTTACTTGAGCACCTCTTGCTCTCATTGATGTGAAGGCTTCATGTCCTGGAGTATCTAAAAATACGATTTTTTGTCCGTTTATAGATACTTCAGATGCACCTATATGTTGAGTTATTCCACCTGCTTCACTTGATGTTACACGAGTATTTCTTATAGCATCAAGTAAAGATGTCTTACCATGGTCAACGTGTCCCATTACAGTTACAACTGGTGGTCTTGGTTTTAAATCTTCTTCTCTATCTTCTTCAATTTCCATTAATTTTTCTATTTCTTCTTCTGCATCTACATCACTTGCAACTGCTTCTAATGTAAATCCATATTTTTGAGCTAATAGAGCTGCTACTTCAAAAGTAACCTCTTGATTTATTGTTGCCATAGTTCCCATTTTCATAAGCTCCATTATTACTTCTGAAACTGATTTTCCTACAGCATCTGATAGATTTTGAACTGTTAAAGGTCCATCTATACTTATTTTCTTACCATTTTCTTCTAATAATAATTCTGTCACTAACTGTGCGTCTTCTTCGTCTATTTCTGAATTTTCGTTTTCTACTTCAATTCCTAATTCAGCTAATTTAGCTATAACTTCTTTATTTGAAACTTTTACTTCTTTTGCAATTTGGTCTATTCTTGTATTTGCCACAAGATCACCCCCTATTAAATTTTTACTTCAACGAGTTCTAAAATCTTTTGTGCTAGAGCTTTATCTTTTATCCCTAGCACTGCTCTCGGTGATTTTCCTATAGATAAACCAAGCTCTACCTTTGTTGAAAACAGAATTTGGTCTACCTTTCTATACGCCGATTTGTCTTTAAATAACTTTTTAGTATTATCTGAAGCGTCCTCGGCGATTATTATTAAATTTACTTTGCCTTTTTTGAGATCTTTTAAAGTTGTGTCATCTCCTGATACGACTTTGCCAGCTCTCATAGCTAGACCTATATAAGAATGAATTTTTTGATTGTTATTTATCATAAGCTTCTAACTCCGTCAATAATTTTTCGTATACTTCATCAGAAACTTCGACCTTAAAAGCTCTATTTAAAGCTTTTGTCTTTATGGCTTTTTTTAGACATTCAGAGTCTTTACATATATATGCACCTCTACCATTTGCTCTGCCAGATGGATCTAAAAATATTTCGCCTTCTTTGTTTTTAACAATTCTCATAAGCTCTTTTTTAGAATCTCTATCTTGACATACTATGCATTTTCTTTGAGGTATTTTCTTTACTTTTTTCAAAGCCATCCCTCCTTAACTTTATACTAGTTGAGATTATTCTTCAATATCAGAATCTAAATCAACTTCAGTATCTAAATCTATATCTTCTACTTCAGCTACTTCAGGTGTAGATTCGATTTCTTCTTCGTTAGCTTTTAATTCCATTTCTTCTTTTATTTGTGATTCGCTTTTTATGTCTATTTTCCAATTAGTAAGTTTAGCTGCAAGTCTTGCATTTTGACCAGATTTACCTATTGCTAAAGATAATTGATAATCAGGAACTACTACAAGTGCAGTTTTTTCTTCTTCATTTACATCTACTCTTACAACTTTTGATGGGCTAAGTGATGCTGATATAAATTCAGCTGGGTCTTCACTGTAATTAATTATATCTATTTTTTCTCCACCTAACTCATCTACTACAGCTCTTACTCTGGAACCTTTAGTACCTACACAAGCACCGATTGGATCTATTCTTTCGTCTATTGATTGAACTGCTATTTTAGTTCTTGAACCAGCTTCTCTTGAAACAGATTTTATTTGAACTATACCTTGGTATATTTCTTCTACTTGTTTTTCAAATAATCTCTTAACAAGACCTGGATGACTTCTTGAAACTACTATTTGAGGTCCTTTATTAGTCTTTTTAACTTCTAGTATATATACTTTTATCTTTTGACCTGCTTTATACTCTTCTCCAGGAATTTGTTCAGATTCTGGCATAGAAGCTTCTATTTTTCCTACATTTACATATACAGTTTTTGAAGTAGCTCTAGCTATTTCACCTGTAACTATTTCTGTTTCCTTTTCGATAAATTCATTGTATACGATTTCTCTTTCTGCTTCTCTTATTCTTTGTACAACTACTTGCTTAGCAGTTTGAGCTGCTATTCTACCGAAGTCCTTAGGAGTTACTTCATTTTCTATTATATCTCCTAATTCATAGCTTGGGTCTATTTTTCTAGCATCTGCTAATTCTATTTCTAAGAAAGTATCGTATAAATCTGATTCATCTACTACTCTTCTTTGAGAGAATACTCTTACTTCTCCATCTTCTCTATCTACTTCAACTCTTACATTTTGAGCTGAACCGAAGTTCTTTTTGTAAGCAGTTAAAAGTGCTTGTTCTATAGTATCTATTATAATTTCTTTATCTATCCCTCTGTCTTTTTCTAATTCGTCTAACGCTTCCATAAAATCTTGCTTTGGATCTACAATTTCTTGTTTCATTTTTATTCCTCCCTAGTTAATACTACCGCTAAAATTTCACAGCAAGTCTGATTATCGCAATATCTTTTTTATCAAACTCAACTTCACTATCATCTATTATAACTTTTATTTTTTTGTCTTCAGTTAAACCTACAAGTTCTCCTTCAAGCTGTTTTGTTCCGTTTAAAGGTTTGTATAATTTGATTTCTACATCCCTTCCTGCGTATCTTATAAAGTCTTTTTCTTTTTTAAGAGGTCTATCAAGACCTGGTGAACATACTTCTAAATAATAATTTTCTTCGATTGGGTCTTTTTCGTCTAATATAGGATTTATTTCTCTTGATACAGCTTCACAATCATTTAATGTAATTCCACCTTCCTTTTCAAGGTAGATTCTCAAATAAAATTGTCCCGCTTCTTTTACATATTCTACATCTACTAATTCTATATCCTTAGCATCTAAAACAGGCAATACTAATTCTTCAACTATAGATTCAATATTCTTTTTCATTTATGCCTCCTATTCAGTTGTATTATAACATATTTAAAATAAAAGAGTGAGAACAACTGCCTCACTCTTATCTTCTGCCATATACTATTTTTCTATTACTATAACATAAAATTTTTTTTTTTACAAGTGTTTTTGTATAAATACATTTTTAACTATTATAGTTTACACTATTTTTTTCGATTTGTACACAATAATTTCAATTTTTTTGTAAAACTTTTAAAATAAGGATAATTGATTTTTTTCACTCATATCGTTTAGAGAACCGTGATTTGAAAGTGTCTCCACTACTGTTTTTGAGATTTTAGTTCTCTTTCTCAAATCCTCTTTAGAGATAAATTCTCCGTTTTCTCTTTCCCTTTGGATATTTATAGCTGCATTTTCCCCTACACCTTGTAAAGCTATCATAGGTGGAAGTATTGTCTTATCGTCTACAACCTGAAACTTAGTCGCATCAGATTTATAAATATCTACAGGAATTATCTTTATCTTTCTCGCGTACATTTCAAGTGCAACCTCTAGGACCGTAAGCATCGTCTTGTCCTTTGCTGTTGCATCATTTCCTAGCTCGTGAATTTGATCTATCTTTGCTTTAATACTGTCGAGCCCCTTCACAATCAAATCTGCATCAAAATCCTGTGCCTTAGTTGTAAAATAAGTCGCATAAAATGCAGCCGGATAATGCACCTTAAAATAGGCAAGTCTAAACGACATCATTACATATGCTACGGCATGTGCCTTAGGGAACATGTATTTTATCTTCTTACAAGACTCAATATACCACTCAGGCACATCGTGTTTGTTCATCTCTTCTATAAATTCAGGCTTCAATCCTTTACCCTTTCTGACGTGCTCCATAATTGTAAACGCCATCTTAGGAGGCAATCCCTTAAACAGCAAGTAGTTCATTATATCGTCACGAGTAGATATAACCTCTTTGAATTCAACTACTCCATCTACAACTAAATCCTGTGCATTGTTTAGCCAAACATCTGTACCATGTGAAAGTCCTGCTATACGAACGAGCTCTGCAAAAGTAGTAGGTCTTGTGTCAAGCAGCATCTGTCTAACGAAGGATGTCCCAAATTCTGGTATAGCAAGGGAACCTATTGGACAGTTAATTTCTTCTGGAGTTACACCTAATGCCTCTGTAGATGTAAATATGGACATAGTCTCCTTGTCATCTAGAGGAATATTTGTCGCATCTAGCCCTGTAATATCCTCAAGCATTCTTATTATGGTCGGAACGTCGTGCCCTAGAATGTCTAGCTTCAGTATTCTACCACTTATAGAGTGGTAGTCGAAATGCGTCGTTATAACTCCACAGGACGTATCATTTGCTGGGTATTGTATAGGTGTAATATCATAGACCTCCTTATAATCTGGTATAACCATTACGCCTCCTGGATGCTGTCCTGATGTTCTTTTAACTCCAGTACATCCCTTTGCAAGTCTTAAAATCTCTGCACTATTTAAATCTAACTCATTTTCCTCTGAATATTTTTTAGCATATCCATATGCAGTTTTATCTGCAACTGTACCTATAGTTCCAGCTCTATATACGTGGCCTTCACCGAATAATTCCTCTGTGTATTTGTGAATTACCGGCTGATAGCTACCCGAGAAGTTAAGGTCTATATCAGGCTCCTTATCTCCCTCAAATCCTAAAAAGACCTCAAAAGGTATATCGTGGCCGTCTTTTTTAAGCTTTCTACCGCATTTAGGACAGTCTTTATCCGGTAAATCTACCCCAGAACCCCATTCACCTACATCGTAAAAATAAGAATATTTGCAATCTGGATTTTCACAGATATAATGTGCTGGAAGTGGGTTAACCTCTGTTATATCACTCATTGTAGCTGCAAGTGAGGATCCAACAGAACCTCTAGATCCAACTAGATAACCGTCTGCTAGCGATTTTGTAACAAGCTTTTGGGCTATTATATACATAACTGCGTAACCGTTGCTGATTATAGAGTTTAGCTCTCTGTCTAGACGAGTTTTTACTATTTCAGGCATCGGATCTCCGTAAATTCTCTTAGCCTTTGAGTAGCACATCTCTCTAAGCTCTGTATCTGAACCCTCTATTACAGGTGGGAATGTCTCATTTGGTATAGGTAAAAAGTCCTCTACCATATCCGCAATTTTATTAGTATTTTCGACTACGACCTCGTACGCCAGATCCTCACCTAAATACTTAAACTCCTCTAGCATCTCATCTGTAGTCCTAAAATGCAGATATGTCTCTTCTTCATCTACACTGTAGCCTTGAGAATACTTAAGTACCCTTCTAAATACAGCCTCATGCTTTTCTATAAAGTGCACATCTCCTGTAGCCACTGGAATTTTACCAAATCTCTTTGCTACATCTACGATCTTTTTATTTAATTCTCTAAGCTCGTCTTCGTCCTCAACCTCGCCGTTGTGTATCATAAACCTGTTGTTGTCTATAGGCATTACCTCTATATAGTCGTATAAATCTATAATATCTTTTATCTCATCGTCGTCTTTATTCTGTTTGACAGCCTGGAACACTTCTCCCGACTCACATGCTGAACCAACGATAATTCCTTCTTTATATTCCATCAATACACTCTTTAATATTCTCGGTGATCTGTAAAAATGATTTACATGTGCATCAGATACTATCTTGTATAAATTCTTAATTCCAACCAAATTTTGAGCTATTAGAGTAATATGCTTTGTCTTTAGCTTAGTATAGTCTATAAATCCTAATATTTCATTTACATCGCTCAATTTTTCTGCGCCCCTCTTTTGGAGCATATCCAAGAATTTTATAAATATATGAGCAGTTGCAGCAGCGTCATCTACTGCTCTATGGTGGTTGTGTAGAGGAACTCCTAGCTCCTTTGTAAGGTTATTAAGCTTAAATCTCTTTAAATGTGGTAGAAGTATTCTAGCGAGCATTAGGGTATCTACACTTTTATTTTCAAATTTTATGCCCATTTCCTTGCATTTTTGATTTATAAACCCTATATCGAATTCTGCATTATGCGCAACTAACACACTGTCTCCTACAAATTCCATAAACTTAGGCAAAATCTCTTCAATTGTAGGTTTATCCTTTATCAAATCATTAGTTATACCTGTCAATTCCTGAACCTTATACGATATATCCTTCTCTGGATTTATTAGCTCATTAAATCTATCTACAATCTCGAAATTTTGGACCTTGACAGCTCCGATTTCAGTTATCTTGTCGTTTTTATTTGAAAAACCAGTAGTCTCTAAGTCGAATACTACAAATGTCTGAGAAAGATCTTTATCATTTGGATCCTTTATAATCGGTGCATTATCCTCTACTAAATAACCCTCCACGCCGTAAAGTATCTTTATATTGTTGCTTTTACCGGCGTCCATAGCCTCAGGGAACGCCTGAACTACACCGTGGTCTGTAATAGCTATTGCCTTATGACCCCAAGTAGCCGCCTGCTTCACGAGCTTTTTAGTTTGACATAATGCATCCATTGAAGACATTTGAGTATGCGCATGGAGCTCTACACGTTTTTTAGGGCTAGTATCCTGTCTGTATTTCTTTTCCTCTAGTCTGATACCACTTATAGTCATAGTAAGCTCGCGTTTAAACGCATCGTATAATACGTCTCCCTTGATTTTTACATAAGTCCCTTCTGTTATCTTACTTAAGACCTTATCCTGATTCATATCGTTTAAGAATAGCTTACAGCTTATAGAGCTCGTGTTATCTGTGACATCTACTATAAGAAGAATTTTTCCATTTTTAAGCTCTTTGATTTCTATATTAAATATTTCTCCGACTATGCAGATAGTTCTCATATTTTGGTTTATATCGCAAATATGCTCAAATGCTGCATTTACATTTTCGCCGTATATTATATTTGTATCCTCTTGTTCCTCGTCCTTTATTACGTATGCACCTTCTTCCTCCTCTTCCTTTTTAGAGTCAGAAATTTCCATCTCCTTGATTTTTTCCTCAAGCTCTCTATCCATCTTCTCAATTATTTTTTTCGTGTCGATTTTTTCATCTACAGCCTTTTCTAATACGACCTTTAGCTCTAGAGAAAACTCCTCTAAAAAGACATTGTGGATTATATGCTCACAGTCTTTCGATTTTAATTTATCGTAAAAAATACCCTTAGGTATCTTTATTTTTAAGGTGTCATCTATACACATATATTCAACCTGCTTTCTCCATCCTTCAATAGCTGGACAGATATCTCTGAGTATATGCAGTATATTATCCCAATTCTTTTTTACTATGTCCTTATTAGATTTACGAGACAATCCATTATATCTCATCTTTATTTTTATATCAGAAAAATAATCCAATTCATCTAATAAAGCCTCCCTAAGCGATGATAAAATGTCATAAGAAATTATTTCCTTGGACGATAAATACATATAAAAAATCCTGTTCTCTTTGTAATAAACAACCTTTGTTACAAGCACATCTTTTAATCTCTTATATAAAAAATCATTTTCAATTTTCAATTTGCTCAAATAATCGTTTATGCTATCCATTTATATATGACATCCCCTTTCATCTCAAGATTTTGCTTTTTAAAATAAAATTATATCATATTTATAATTTATTTTGAAAGTCCCCTATCTCAAAGTAAATTATAAATTATTTTTTTGGATTAGCTCTTTTTTGAAGCTTTTTA
Source organism: Intestinibacter sp. (assembly GCF_034113885.1). Taxonomy (GTDB): domain Bacteria; phylum Bacillota; class Clostridia; order Peptostreptococcales; family Peptostreptococcaceae; genus Intestinibacter. The sequence goes on along the minus strand of NZ_JAXEWM010000113.1, from coordinate 33,499 downwards.
ATATTATTATAATAAGGTCTTATATTTGGAGGTATAGTATGACTTGCTCAAATATATATGATATAAAAAAAATACCTATTTATTATAAGGAATTAAAATGTAAAAAGCTCTTCACAAATGCTCTAGCAGAAATGAATATAAATAAAAAGCAAATTCATCTATTTTACTATAAAAAAAGCAATATTCCAATTTGCGCACTTCCCAAATTAGGAGTTGTAGTTATTTCTAAAAACGGCTTTTTATCATTTTGCTATAATTTTTACCTATTTATAAATTCGTTCAATACTGAAAATATACCTATTACAAAACACAACATATACCTTATAGGAAAATGCGCTCTTTGCCACGAAATAGGCCATATACTAGATCCAAATTTATCTATTATAAAATCGACCTCGAGCGATATAATTTCTTCAATTGCAAATTCTATAGTAGAGTACAATATAGATTTAAAGGATCGCTCCTACTACAAAAAAAATCTGCCCTTAGAACTTGAGGATTACGTCCTTCAGTTTAAGAAAAATACGATTTTAAGAGAGCTAAATGCCTGGAATATAGGAAAAGATATCGTGAATTTCAAAAGCGATATGGAAAAATATATTTTTGAAAAAATGAAGGAATACGCCTTGGCGACATATAATTACGGCAATTTAAAAAATATAGTTTCAGAAAATAATTTAGAAAATCGTATAAAGATTTTATGCTGATTTTTATTCGAGGAAAATCTAAAATTCAAAATTTTAGATTTTCCAATTTGATATTATTTATATTTAGGTATCAAATACTCTAAAGTCGTAGAGTCGTTGTAATAAGGAACTATTTTATTCATCAATTTTCCTATATAGGCTGCCCAATCTACATCTGTAGCATATTGGTGACCTGTATTGTAGCTCCATCTCATTTTATATAGTGTATTTTGATTGTATTTGCTGCTATGTATGTAATTATCAGATAGCCATTTAGCTGAGCCATCTATAGTTTTATCAACTGAAGTCCATCCCTTTTTATAAGCATATTGAGAAGCTGATGATACAGCAGTTCCGTCATATGCAGATATCCCAAAGAAGTTATAAACCTTGACTTGATTTCCTGAAGAATCAGTTACATAAACTCCCTGAGCTAATTTAGAAACTCCATGTCCTGTCTCAAGCATAGATGCTGCAACTAAATATGTCACATCTAAATCGTATTTCTTAGCTGCATCTATAAATGCCTGTCCCTTATTTAAAAATACGCTATGTGATTGACAGTATTTTGCAAAATAAGCATTCAATTCACTAGCTGTTATTCCAGAGCGATACTTATCTATTCTTAAAAATTGAAGCTTTCCATTGCTATTTGAAGTAAAATTATCTGGATTTAAATATTTTCTCAAATCTGTTTTAGTAGCATTTATATATTTATTAGAATTTGAGTAATCACTAGATATATTAGCTCTAATTTTATTGTATCCTTTTTGTGATAATTTATACTCGTAATCGACCATTGTATCGAAAGAATAGCTTAAATTTTCATATGTAGTTTTTATTCCACCTTGATTGTTATTTTCAGTATTACCTTCATTCTTATTATCTTCATTATCTGATATTTTATCAGTTAAATATTTATTTGATATGTATGCATATCCATCTTTGTATTTTATTTTTGCCCAATTTCCGTTTATAGATACTACCTTAACTTCCTGTCCATATTTATAAACTTTCAATATTTTATAAGATGTAGATGGACCTGTTCTCACATTTAATGATGATGTATTTACATATTTTATCTTTATACCGCTATCTACCTCATCCTTTAAATACTTGTTAGATACATATCCTATTTTTGAATTATACTTTATTTTTGCCCATCCATTGTCGACTGAAATAACCTCAACCGCTTGACCTTTACTCAATGTCGTTATTATCCCGTAAGATGTAGATGGACCCTTTCTCATATTAAGTGATGAAGCTGATACCTTTTTAATTGTAGTCGACTCATTTTCAACTACATCTATATACTTAGAGCTTGCCCATCCTTTTTTTTCGCTTTTAGTAGTTATTTTATACCATCCATTGGATGAATCCTCAATTGTAACCTTATCATCTTTATAAATTACAAATTTTATATCGTATGATTTATCTGGACCACTTCTTACATTTAACGCATATGCTGTAACCACACCTTCATTAGATTGTGCATTTATCGTCCCCATGAAAAATGGCATCACTGCCATGCTAGTTAATATTATTTTTTTATTAAAATTCATATAAATCTCCTTTTTTCTTTTTTAGTCCCTTTTATATTATAAATATATACCCCTATATTTACAAATTAATATTATTTTTTCAAAAAATTTATCTATTTAACTACTTATTCATTAAAATTGATACAAAACCCTTTATAATTTTCTCAATAAATATAAATTTTTTAATTATTTATAAATACTAAATAATTTGATATCATATAAATATAAATTAATTTAGGAGGTCCTAATATGAATGATAAAATAAATGAATTAAAAGAACTCATAGAAAAAAGCAATAATATAGTTTTCTTCGGAGGTGCAGGAACAAGTACAGAATCAAATATTCCCGATTTCCGTAGTTCTTCTGGACTATTCAGTGAAAAGTTAAATAGAAATTTTACACCAGAACAGCTAGTATCTCATACATTTTTTGTTAAATATCCAGAGGAGTTTTTTAAATTCTATAAAGATAAATTAATTTACCCAGATGCTAAACCTAATAATGCGCATAAGGCCTTAGCTAAATTAGAAGAAATGGGAAAACTAAAGGCTATAGTTACTCAAAATATAGATGGACTTCATCAAATGGCTGGAAGTAAAAACGTATACGAATTGCATGGATCTGTACATAGAAATTACTGTACTAAATGTCATAAATTCTTTGACTTAGATGGAATGTTAGACCTTGGCGGTAATATTCCTCATTGTGATAAATGTGGTTCAGTTGTAAAGCCAGATGTTGTTTTATATGAAGAGGGATTAGACAATGCTACTGTTGAAGGTGCTATAAGGGCTATATCATCTGCTGATTTGTTGATAATAGGTGGTACTTCTCTAGTTGTTTACCCTGCTGCTAGCTTTATAAATTACTATAGGGGTAGAGATCTAGTTTTAATAAATAAGAGCTCAACTGGATACGACAACACAGCTTCTCTAGTTATAAACGATGCAATAGGAGAAGTATTAAAAGAAGCTGTTTTAGATGTATATTAATTAAATACTGAAAAAAATCTGTCCAATCGATTACCTGGACAGATTTTTTTCAGTATTTAAATTTTATTATCTAAAATTATTTTCGTATTTTAATTTATACAACAAGATAGCTTCTGGCCACGCTTCTAGGCTACTTATTCCCTTATCCTCCGCCACAGCTAGAACTATCTCCTTTATCCTAGTCGCCTCTCTCAAAATGTCCATTTTTACACCTCTTTACAATTTTCTTCTAGTATATTATTAATATTCCCTATTTCCATAAAAAATACTATTTTTTTTAATTTTGTGCTACAATCACCTTATATAGAAAATAATTATAAACTAGGAGGCTAAAATGGATATTTCTATAATGATTGACGAATTGATAAATTACTACCTTATAATTGCACATAAGGATATCTCAGAGTCTTTAAAAGACAAATCAGAAGAAGAAATCAAAGCTCTTTACTACGATACTTTTGGCGAAGATTAAAAAAGTGCAAAAAAATTGTTGCAAGTAAAAACATGCAACAATTTTTAATTTTTTCTTATTTTCTATTGCTTTTATTATTTTTTCTAAATACATTTCTAACAAAAGATGCCCAACAAAGAGCAGCTACCATCCATAAAACACCTTTAAAAGTATCTCCTGAATTTATAGTGTAAAATCCAAACAATATACTCAATACGCACATTACAGAACCTATTATAAGTGGTAAGCTTATATTTTTCATGTTACGACCCCCCTACTTCATATATTAAAAACTTCTAAAATCGTATTTTTAACTATCGCTAATTAAATATTTAATCCATACTTTCTTCAAATTGTTCAATTGGTGGTAAATCTTCTAATTTTTCTATATTTAGAAGCTTTAAAAATTCATCTGTTGTTTTATATATTATAGGTTTTCCTATTTTATTTAACCTTCCTGCTTCCTTTATTAGAGAATTTTCAAGTAAAGTCTGTAGAACTTTATCGCATTTTACACCTCTAACGCTCTCAATTTCGACTTTTGTGATAGGTTGTTTATATGCAATTATAGTCAAAGTCTCTAATGTCGCCTGACTTAATGTTTTCTTTCTTTTAGGCTCTAGGATTTTCTTGATATAAGGAGTATATTTCTTATTGGTACACATTTGATATCTATCTTCTAGCTGTATAATCTGTATACCTCTATTTTGCTCTTCATATTCATCCCTTAATAAATTAAGCATATACTCTATTTCTTTTGGAGAAAGTTCTTCATTAATTGCATAATTTAATTCCTTTATACTTATCGGTTCTCCATATGCAAACATTATTGATTCTATAATATATTTTATCTCACTTCTCTTCATGTTAATTCTCCAAATTCTTTTTTATAATAATGTCTTCAAAGAAATTTTCTTGAACGACTACTATTTTTCTAGATTTAATAAGCTCTAGTATAGATAAAAATGTAGCTATTACTTCATCCTTTTGGTAGCTTTGTACCATGCTGTTAAAATTTATATTATCTGTAGTTTTTAAAATATCTTCTATATATTTTATTTTTTCTTCAACAGGTATTATTTTTCCTCTTACAATTTTATCTAATCTCTCGTCTTTTTCTTCTTCTTGTATAGTTTTTACCTTAAATATATATGGAAGTATCGCTTTTATAGATTCTATCGATATTTCATTTAAATCGACCTTTTCATCTGTAATAACTTCCTCTCTAGTTCTGTAGTAAGGCTGATTTATGTAATCTACATTTTCTTTTAAAACCTCACTAGCCTTTTTGTATTTTTTATATTCTTTTATCTGCTCCATAAGCTCAAGTCTTGGATCCTCTTCTTCATCCATATCTCTTTGCGAAAACAACAGGTATTTTGATTTTATCTCTAAAAGCTTTGTAGCCATAGTTATAAAATCACTCGTCACCTCTAAATCCATGGATTCTAGCATATTCAAATAAGCTAAATACTGCTTTGTGATTTCAATTATAGATATATCCTTGATATCTATTTTTTGCTTAGATATCATATCACAAAGCAGGTCTAAAGGTCCATCGTATACGTTTAAATGTATGCTGTACTTCATCTATATTTTTGTCACAAACCTTACTATAGTTGCAAATACACTTACTATTGGAGTTGTTATATAAGAATATAAATTTGTGATTAATAGTACTATCAATACTACATATCCTATATTTTCGTATTTTATTTCAAAATCTCTGTATTTATAAGGTAAAAAACTAGAAATTACTCCCCATCCATCAAGTGGTGGAACTGGAAGTAGGTTGAATGCACCAAACCATAAATTGTAATTTACAGCTGTAGCAGCTATTAAACTAATAGAGTACATTGGACTGAATTTTAAAATAAAAGCACAGATTATAGCTCCTATTAAATTTCCGATAGCCCCAGATATAGCTACGATAAAGCTTCCAACTCTATAGTTTTTAAAATTATTTGGGTTTACTGGTACTGGTTTTGCCCATCCAAAATGAAATATAACAAGCATAATCAAGCCTAAAATATCCACATGTCTAGATGGATTGATTGTCATTCTTCCTGCTCTTTTAGCAGTATCATCGCCTAGTAAATACGCCGCAAACGCATGACCAAACTCATGTATAGTCATCGCAAATACTATACCTACTAGAGATACTAAAATGTCACTTAAAAAATTCATTTAATTTCTCTCCTAATTATTTTTTAGATAATACTATTATTATATCAATTATAGTATGTTTAATCAAAATAATTTAAATATAGATGTCAATCTAATTATTTTATATAGTATAACTAAAATTTATTCTTTTAATTTAAGTCCAATTTTACTAAGTTGCTCTAAAATATTTTCAAGTGCATTATCATTTAAATTTCTAAATTGTAAAACTTCCTCCTTAGTTAATCCAATTAATTCTTCGATTGTATTAACTCCAGCTCTTTTTAGACAATTGTACGGACGAACTTGCAAATCTAATTCTCTTATGTCGTCATCAAGTGTTAAATCGCGCTTTTCAATCGGAATATATTCAAATGGTTCATCTATTTTTTCATGCAAGCAAAGGCAAAGATATGAATCTCTCAAATATTGATCAAACTTTTCTTGATCTTCGATTCTTTTTTGTTGATCTTCAAGATTTACTAAACGATAATTATGTTTTTCCTCATCATATACAAATCCCGCTTCTTCTAAAGAAACTTGATTTATAAATGCTGAAAACTCATAAGAATTCTTATACCCATCTTCAAGCAGTTTTCTATGTATAAATTCTTTATTATTACCTCTATAACTAATATAACCTACGCTATAACCAAAAATCATCTTAGGACAAAAATTACAACTAATGTATTCAATATCTTCATATTTTTTTATAACTACTTCAACAACATCGACTAAATGCTGATTGACGATTTCAAAATGAATATATACTTTATCGTTTTGTTCTCCTTTGAAATAAGTTATATCTTTAGCACGAATTGATTCGAGATGTTCTACGATTGTTTTAGTGACTTCATCTAGCGCATATTTACTAGAATCTACAACAACCATATTTGCAAAATATTTTTCCATAATTTTTGCCTCCTTTGTTTTACTATTTGTATTTCTAGATAAGCCTAAACTATATATGAATTTATTATTTTTTGATAATGTTACTATTATATCAAAAATAATACATTTAATCAAAACAATAATTTTTCTAATCTGATATAATTTAATAAATATAAAAGTAAATAAATAGCAATATCAAATAAATACCCTATACAGATAAGCAAATACCTATCTATATAGGGTTTAGATATATCATAGCATTACACGATATCTTCAACTAATCTCTTTAGCATTTGTAAATAACTAGCTTTGTCTATATCCCTACTACTTACAAGGTCAACTTGTCCTATTAATTTATTTCCTTTATATATCTTCACCTTACCTAAAGTAGTTCCCTGTTTAATAGGAAGCTTTAAATTTTTATCTACCTCTATCTTTTTAATAAAATCCTTTGACTCACCCTTTTTAGTTAGTATTCCTAAATCGTCTTTAGCTACTAAGCCCACATTTTCGCAGTCTGCCTTTTTCAATTTTAAAGTATATAGCTTTTGATTTTTAGAGCATATTTTTACGCTTTCATAATTTGCAAATCCATAATCTAAAAGTGTAGTTGCATCCTTAAATCTATCCTTTGATGTTTGTCCTCCTAAAATAACTGCTATTAGATGAGTTTTTCCTCTCTTTGCAGATGCTGATACACAAAATTTTGCTTCTCCTGTAAAACCAGTCTTCACGCCTGTAGCACCGTTGTAGTGTTTTATCAATTTATTTGTATTTGCTAGACCTATTGTCGCTTTTTTCTTACCTACAACTATATTATCCATCCATGTAGTCAAGTATTTTTCAATCAGCTCATGCTTTAAAAGCTCTCTAGACATTATTCCTATATCATAGGCAGATGTGTAGTGATTCTCTACAGGAAGACCGTTTGTATTTACAAAATTTGTGTCGTTCATTTTAAGATCTTTGGCTTTTTTATTCATCATATCCACAAATTCCTCTACACTGCCGCCAATGTACTCTGCCATCGCGACACAGGCGTCATTTGCAGATGCAACAGATATACCCTTTAACAAAGTATCTACTGTCTGAACCTCTCCAGGCTCTAAAAAAATTTGACTACCTCCCATCGAAGCTGCATTTTCACTAATAGTAACCTCGTCGTTTATTTTTATCTTTCCACTTTCTATTGCTTCACAGATTAAAAGCATCGTCATTACCTTAGTAACACTGGCTGGAGGTAACTTCTCGTGGCAATTTTTTTCGTACAATACCTGTCCACTAGAAACATCCATAAGTACAGCCGATTTTGAGCCTATATCGATATTGTTACTTGTATTTTTATCTGCAAACACAAAAGCATTTTGGCAGATAATAAATATTATAGCTAAAAATACACTTATAAATCTCTTCATAATGTCACCTCGTCAAATGATTATTCTATATATGTATATTTTCCAAAATTATAAATTTATAATTGGTATATTATTGGAAGGCAAAACTCTTCAACAAAATAGGGTATTGCAAAATAGATTTAAAACCTATTTCACAATACCCTTTAAAACCAAATTCTATACTTCCATTATTATAGGTAGTATCATTGGATTTCTTTTTGTTTTTGTGTACAAATATTCTTTAAGATTTTCTTTTATATTATTTTTTAAATAAGCCCATTCTTTTATATTTTTTTCTTCGCATTCAGTTAATACTTCTTTTATTACAGCCTTCGCACCGTCCATTAAGTCTTCTGATTCTCTTACATATACGAATCCTCTTGATATTATATCTGGTCCTGCTAAAACTTTTCCATCTTCTTTTGAAATAGTTACTACAACTATCATTAGCCCATCCTCTGATAGGTGTTTTCTATCTCTTAAAACTATGTTTCCTACATCTCCAACACCTAGACCGTCGACTAAAACATTTCCTATTGGAACCGTAGTAGTTACTTTAGCAGAATTTTTATCTAATTCTAGCACTTGACCTGTCTGCATCACAAATATGTTTTCTTCTGGCATTCCCAATTCCTCAGCAAGCTCTGCATGTCTCTTTAACATTCTATACTCACCGTGTACTGGCATAAAGAATTTAGGTTTTGCCATTACATTTATTAATTTTAACTCTTCTTGAGATGCATGCCCTGAAACGTGTATATCAGCTAAGTCATTGTATACTACGCTTGCGCCCTTTTCAAATAGTAGGTTTATAACCTTTGAAATTAATTTTTCATTACCTGGTATTGGATGAGCTGATATTATAACTAAATCCCCAGCTTTAATTTCGACCTTTTTGTGTTCGCTACTTGCCATTCTAGCAAGGGCAGACATCGGTTCTCCTTGAGTCCCTGTAGTTATAATTACAAGCTCACTATCATCGTATTTAGATATATCGTTCAAATCAACTAACATATCGTCTTCTATGTCTAAGTATCCAAGCTCTCTTGCAACGCATATGACATTGACCATAGATCTTCCTGATATAGCTACTTTTCTATCGCATTTCTTCGCCATATCTATTATTTGTTGTAATCTGTGTATGTTTGAAGAGAACGTTGCAACTATAATTCTGCTATCATTAGCCTTTCTAAATAAATCATCTAGACCAGCCCCTACTATTTTTTCTGACATTGTATATCCTGGTCTCTCAACATTAGTACTATCTGCTAATAGTAAAAGGACTCCTTCTTGTCCTAGCTCGCATATTCTGTGTAAATCCATAACACCGCCGTCTATTGGAGTTAAATCTATCTTAAAGTCTCCTGTATGGTATATTATACCTTGATCTGTATGAACTGCAATAGAACATGCACCTGGGATACTGTGATTGTTTTTAATAAACTCTACACTCATATTTGCAAGCTTTATTATCTGTCTAGGAGTAACTACATTTAATTTAGCTGTACTCAATTTATGCTCCTTTAATTTAACTTCTATCAAGCCTATACTAAGCATAGTTCCGTATACAGGTACATCAATCTTTTTAAGGATGTATGGAAGGGCTCCTATATGATCCTCATGGCCATGTGTTATAAAAATACCTTTAACCTTATCCTTGTTCTTAATTAAATAAGTAATATCTGGTATGACAATATCTACTCCTAGCATCTCGTCTTCTGGAAAGCTAAGACCTGCATCGATTACAACAATCTCGTCTTTGTACTCGATTAAAGTCATATTCTTACCTATTTCGTTAAGACCACCTAAAGCCATCACCTTTATCTTGTTGGTGTTTTTCTTAAACAATTGCATCCTCTCCTCTGTCTATTCAATTTTAAATTTGCAAAAAAAAATAATATTAAATCACGTACACTTTTACCAGCTGATTTTATTGTACCATAATTTCTAATATATTTTAAGACATAATCGTAATACATTTATCTTATTATTATGACAAATTTTATATCAGTCTATTTATTACTCAATATTAAAAAGCCCAAATTGATTTTAAAACTAAGCTTTTTGTTTTAAACTAAAATATAAGTCCTATCTCAGGACTTATACTTTTTGGCAATCTTCACATATTCCGTAAAACTTAATATCATGGTCTGATACATTAAATTTATATTCTTTTTGAATCAACGTTTCTATTCCGTCTAATAAATCTTCTTTCGTCTCTATAATCTTACCACATTTTTCACATATTAAATGGTGATGATTATGCTTTTCCTCTTTATTAAAGCGAAGTTCGTATCTAATACATCCATCATCTAAATTTAATTTAGAAAGTAACCCCACATCATTTAAAAGTTGTATTGTTCTATAAACTGTAGCTAAGCCTATTTCAGGGCAAGAAACTCTTACCATATCGTATATTTCTTCGCTACTTAAATGCTTATCATCATTTTCTAATAAAATCTCTAATATAGCTCTTCTCTGTGGTGTTATTTTAAAGCCAGTCTCTTTAAGCTTACTTTTTATGTTTTCTATCGACTCTTTCATAAACTCACCTATTTTCAACTGATAATCTATTGTAATTATTTTAAATCATTTTTCTTATTTTGTCAATATACCGTTTTCTTACAGAGCATACAAATGACTTTTTTAGATGCTTTTTTTGTTTAATAAATTTCTTAATTGATAATTTTTTCATTTTAAAAAGTTCATATATAAAAAGCCACTTTCAAAATTCCAAGTGACTTTTTACATTAATTTACTCTATTTCAAAATTTAACATTGTAACAATCGTTGACTTTTCAATATATTAAAGATTTATTTCATGACCGTGGTCGTGTCCGCAACCCCCGTTGCCATGGTGATGTTGGCAAGCATTAGCCATAGAGAATTCAGCTAATTTTCCTTCTTTTAATAATTTTAAGTTAACTTCTATAGTATCATTTACACCTTTGTAAACTTTTGTTCCCATATCGTTTAATTTCATTATAGCACCTGCACCTATACCACCTACTATAACTGCATCTACTTTAACTCCTGATAAAGCTTTTAATGGTTGACATTTTCCATGTTCATGTCCTAAATCTCCGTTGTTTATTGATTCAACTGTTCCATTTTCTAAATCACATACAACAAATTCTGGAGCTGATCCAAAATGTCCATATGGTAAACTATCCATTCCCTTATTTTCTACAACTGGTATACAAACTTTCATCTTTAAATCCCCCTATTTTTACAACATTTTTTATGTAGCTTACAATTTGCACAGCTATTTAATCTTATCTGTTCTAGATTTTCTTTTTTTATAAACGTGTCATCGTCTATTTTGTTTATCATTTTTAAAAATAATCTAGCTTTGTTAAAAGCTTCTTCATTGATTACATATATAACTGAATAGCCTTCTTTTATTCCTGTAACAATATTGGCTTCTTTCAAAACCTTTATATGCTGTGATACAGCCGAATCTGAAATACCCAAGTGTTTAGAAATACCTTTTTGGCAAATTGTTCTCTTTGAGATAATTAATAATATTTTTAATCTAGTCTCATCGCTTAAAGCTTTAAAAACCTTTACTAGGTCTTCCATAACTACCTCCTTATCTAGTTAAGTAATTACTTAATTAAATAATAGTACTCTAAATTAAAAAAGTCAACTCTTTTTTAAATAATTTATTTTCCACAAAAAAAAGAGGTAAAAACCCCTTTTTTCAATCGATTTAAAATTTATTAAAATTCGTCGTCGTTTAATCCTTGTTCATCCATTAAAGTGTTGTAAACATCTACAACTATTTGGTATTCTTCTTCATCTTCTAGAGGAACTAATATATCTCCTTGTTCATCTGAATCAATTCTAAATATTAAAGCTTCGTCACAAGTTTCATCATCTAAAGGTAGTAATATAGCATATTCCTTACCTTCGGCTTCTAAAGATAATACTATCTCAAATTCAGCCTCTTGACCATCTTCGTCTATTAAAGTTATTATATTTTCTTCCATGTTTTTCTCCTTTTTTACGATAAATATTTTTATTATTCTATCTTGTTATTATGATATATAATTATATATCATAAACAGAAATTTTTACACACTTAATTTAAAATTTTGACTTACTATCTAAATATCCCTGTAATATAAGCACTGCTGCCAGCATATCTATCACTTTTTTTCTTTTTTTTCTGCTTACATCTCCTTCAAGTAGAGATCTCTCTGCTGCAACTGTAGTCAATCTTTCATCCCAAAATTCTATTTCTAAACCAGTTTCTTCTTTTATTAAATCGCAAAATTTTATGACCTTTTCACCTTGTGGACCTAGAGTTCCATTCATATTTTTAGGAAGCCCTGATACAATTTTGTTGACTTGTTTTTCTTTGATTATATTTTTTAACTCTTCTATATCCTTTTTCTTAGATTCCCTTCTTATAGTCTTTATACCTTGTGCTGTAATTCCCATTATATCGCTCACAGCAACTCCTATAGTCTTATCACCTATATCTAGACCCATTATTCTTCCATCTAACATATTTTACTCCTTCGTAACTTAATTATTCATGTATTTTATATTGTACTTTTAAAAAAATTAGCCAGGATATCCTGACTAATTTTCATTATTAAATTTCATCCTCATCAAAAATTATCATGTTGATGCTTATTATTATAATAGGAATTAGTATATAAATAGCCGCCGTCGAAGCTGCCACTATACCTGAATCATTTACCAATAATGTAACTATACATCCTACAAAAGAAGCCATAAAGGCTTTAAATATTATAGGATATTTGTCGTGGATTCTCTTGAAGTATCCAGATGGCTTAAATATAAGTACTCCAACTATAATTACACTTACAATAAGTATATTTACCCATACACTAGATCTAGCTAATTTTAAGTTCATTTGTATTTTTCTTCCAAATGTATTAAATATAGCAGCTGGACCCTCTTGTATTATTTGGTTTGTAAATACTGATAAATGTGATTCACTTCCCATAATAAAATCTAATCCTGCAAATGCTACAACTAATAATGCTGCAGCTACTCCTATTAAAACAATCTTCTTAAAGTCCAATTTAACGTCGAATATCAACAGTATAAATAATAGATAAGCTACACACTCTGATATAGCACCGCCGACATTTGCCCCCATAGAAGGCATCGCACTAGTTACTAAAATAACTATTGCCAATATAACTGCAAGCCATTTTGGTATTTTTTTGTAGTTTAATAAAATAGCCAATGCAAATACGGCACTTGCAATAGTTACACCTTCGTATTCATTACCTACACCGTAGTATCTAGCTCCATTTATAGCATCATAGCTCATTATACAACCCTTCATAAGAGGTGTACCTAATACACAATCGATTATTATAAGACCTATTGTAAGCAATGCATAGAATCCCATCTGTTTTAAATCATCGTGCTTAAATAATTTACGTCCTATTAAATAATAAATAATTGTCATAATTAGTACTCCAACTACTAATCCTGTTTGAGTTTTAAATTGCAATACAGGAGCTGATAAAAACGCCAACGGCATTATAAGACCTAATTTTATAAGCTCTTTTAAAACTTTAAATATTTGTTCTCTGCCAAATCCCTTTTGTTTTTTAGGTATTTTTTCTTTAAATAATAAAGCTAGCATAGCTATAACCCAAGATGCAGATACTATACCTACGAACGTATTTACAACTGTAGCTCTTATACTATTTACAGCAACTACCCTTTGATATTCATCTAAAAGCTTTTCTATATTATCTTCATCTTGAACGCTGTTAAATGATTTACCTATCATCAATTCATTTTTTAATCCAAATTGATTTAAAATATCTACACCTATATCAATATTACTTACTATTCCATCTTCTCTTGTTGTTGAAGATTCTAAGAGTCCGTATCCTTCCTTTTGGAATTTTATAATAGGAGATAATCTTCTCTTATTTAAATAATCTAAATCACTTTCAAATTCACTTACTATATAGACAGTATCATTTTCTCCTACCATATCGAATACTTCTTTTAGATATCCATCTATCCTCTGATAAATTCTATTTTTCATTGATTCATAAGTATTTTCGTTGAGAGATTTTCTATATTGATCTAGTCTATATGTATCTCCAAGCTCTACAAAAATAGCATCGCTACTTTCATAGTATTTTTTTGTCTCTGATTTTAATTTCTCGTAATCAGTTGAAATCGCATACGGCATAGTATTATCTTCTATATTTATATCATCTACGTTGCCTGACTCGACTCTACCGTATTGATCCATACAGGCTAATGCTAAATTTCTTATCTTTTTGATTTCTCCACTTTTTTCTATATCACTATTTCCAAGCAAAGCAACCTTTAGATTATTTTCCTGTAATGTAGAACCAAGCATACCTAAAGTCGCTCCATAACTTCCATAATCGATATTTTGATTTATATTTCTATTTATTTTTAAGTTATTGATTTCAAGCGGCTTAACTCCTGTCACAGATTCGAATTGTACTTTTTCGTCTTCGTTTAAATTTTCGAATTTATTATAATCCTCATCTAAAACATTAGCTCTAACGCCCGCACCTATACTGGCAAAAGATTTTTGGTCTGTATTTGAACCACCATCGCCTTTAGTCGTCATAAGAGCGACATAACCACTATTTTCTGTCTTTTGCTTGATTGTAGGTATCTCAAGTAAATTTTCTAAGCTAGTCCTATTTAAACTTATATATATAACCTTTCCATTTGAATTTTCAGCTGTATCTGCATATATACTAGACATAGAAAAGCTTAAACATACTATTAGTGATAATAAAAAGGATATTAATCTTTTTTTCATTAAGCTACCTCTTTCTATTTTTAATTCAAAAAGCAAGAACTCCAATTATTTAGATAAATAGCTTTTTAATAATTCTTTTAACAATTCATCTCTTTCGTATTTTTTGATTATAGTTCTCGCATTTCTATTGCTTGTTATATAACTCGAATCCCCAGAAAGTATATATCCTATAATTTGATCAATTGGATCATAGCGCTTCTTTTCATCTAAAGCCTCATATACATACTCAAGAGTTTCTCTTATAGTTAATTTACCTTCTGATATTCCTTCAAATTTCATCGTATAATCTAAATTTTTATCCATCTTAAAGCCCCCTATTAAATTAAAATCCCAAAAGCTCTAAAAATTAGAGCCTTTGGTAATTTTTCAAAGTATTATTTTACTTGGCTTTTGATAACCTCACTAGCATAGCTTAGAGCTTCATCTATCTTTGTAGCGTCAGGTGCTCCAGCTTGAGCCATGTTAGGTCTTCCGCCACCTTTTCCACCTGCGATTTTAGCGATTTCTTTTACTATGTTTCCACTGTGGATTCCTTTTTCTATTACGTCTTTAGTTGCTGTAACTACGAAGTTTACTTTAGAATCACTTACATTAGAGATTGCTACTACACCACTTTGTAATTTATCTCTTAGATTATCTGCCATTTCCTTTAATGAGTTCATATCCATTCCTTCGAATTTTGCAGTTACTAAGTTAATTCCATTTACTTCTACTTTAGAGTCCATAAACTTATCAGCTGATTGTAAGCTCATTTTAGCTTTTACATCGTGTAATTCTTTTGCTAGAGATTTATTTTCTTCTACTAAAGCATGTGCTCTATTTACTAAATTATCTTCTTTTGTTTTTAGAGCTGTACAAGCTTCTTCTATTAATTCATCTCTTGAATTTAAGTATTCATATACACTTCTTCCTGTAATAGCTTCTATTCTTCTTACTCCAGCTGCTACTCCACCTTCAGATAGTATTTTGAATAATCCTACTTGTGAAGTATTTGTTAAGTGAGTACCTCCACAAAGTTCTATTGAATAATCTCCCATAGATACAACTCTTACTTCGTCGCCGTATTTTTCACCGAATAAAGCCATAGCGCCTTTATCCTTAGCTTCATTTATACCCATAACTTCACAGTTTATATCAAGAGATTGTAAAATAACGTCGTTTACTTTTCTTTCTACTATTTCTAGTTCGTCCTTTGATATTGGTTCAAAGTGAGTTATATCGAATCTAAGTCTATCTGGAGTTACTAATGAACCTGCTTGGTTAACGTGTTCTCCTAAAGTTTCTTTTAAAGCCTTGTGTAGTAAGTGAGTAGCTGAATGGTTTCTAGCAGATGCCATTCTTAATTCTCTATTTACTAATGATTTTAAATCATCTTTAGTATTTATGCTACCTTTTTTCACAATACCTATGTGTTTTATTGTATTATTTGCACCTTTTTTAGTATTTATAACTTCAAATACTGCATTTTCATTTTCTAATATACCGTGATCACCAACTTGACCTCCACCTTCTGCATAGAAAGTAGTTTTGTCAAGCACTACTACTGCTTCGTCTCCTTCTTTTATAGTATCTACTATTTGATCGTCTTTAACTATAGCAGTTACTTTACCTACAGTTGTAAGATGATCGTATCCTTCAAATGTAGATGCTACAGAAGAGTCTAAAGTAGAAAGTGGATCTTCCTTCCAGCTTTCACCTTCCATATTACCTCTAGCACTTCTAGCTCTTTCTCTTTGTTTGTCCATTTCTTCGTTAAATCCATCTTCATCTAAATCAAATCCAACTTCTTCTAGTATTTCTTGAGTTAAGTCCATTGGGAATCCATAAGTATCGTATAATTTAAATACTTTTTCACCAGCTAATGTCTTTTGGCCACTTGCTTTTAATTCTTCTATATAAGAATTTAATATTTCACTACCTTGGTCTATTGTTTCGTTGAATTTTTCTTCTTCTATTTTTATAACCTTTTTGATATATCCTTCTTTTTCAACAAGCTCTGGATAAGCTTCTCCACTAACTTGTTTAACTACATCGAATAAATTATATAGATAGTCTTCTTTTATTCCTAATAATTTACCATGACGAGCAGCTCTTCTTAATAATCTTCTAAGAACATATCCACGACCTTCATTTGATGGAAGTATACCGTCAGCTATCATAAAGCTTGTTGCTCTTATATGGTCAGTTATTATTCTTATTGATACGTCTTTATTGTGGTCTTCACCATATTTAACGCCTGAAATTTTTTCTATTTCGTCTATTATAGCTCTTATAGTATCTACTTCGAATATATTGTCTACATCTTGCATTATGCATCCCATTCTTTCAAGACCCATACCAGTATCTATGTTTTTATGTTCAAGAGCAGGATAACTACCGTCTTCTTGTCTGTCAAATTGAGTGAATACTAGATTCCAGAATTCTAAGTATCTATCGCAGTCGCATCCTGGTTTACAGTCAGGACTTCCGCAGCCGTATTCTTCACCTCTATCGTAGTACATTTCTGAACAAGGTCCACATGGTCCTAGACCTATTTCCCAGAAGTTATCATCTTTACCTAATCTTACTATTCTTTCTGCTGGTATACTTGTGTGTTTTAACCATAAATCACGAGCTTCATCATCATCTAAATAAACTGTAACCCATATTTTTTCTTCTGGTATATGTAGATGTTCAGTTACAAATTCCCAAGCCCATTTTATAGCATCTTCTTTAAAATAATCTCCAAATGAGAAGTTACCCATCATTTCAAAGAAAGTACCATGTCTAGCAGTTTTACCTACATTTTCTATATCTCCAGTTCTTATACATTTTTGAACTGTACTCATTCTGTTTTTTGGTGGAACCTCAACTCCTGAAAAGTAATTTTTAAGTGGAGCCATCCCTGAGTTTATTAAAAGTAAACTTTTATCGTTTTTAGGTATTAAAGAAGAACTTTTACCTATATAATGTTCCTTAGATTCAAAGAAATCTGAGAAAGCTTTTCTTATTTCATTACAACCCATTTTTTTCATAATTTATTACCTCCTAAATTTTCAATATATTACAATTTGATTGTTATAAAATTAAAAAACCTCGCACCTATAAATAAATTATAGGGGCGAGGTGTATTCGCGGTACCACCCTAGTTACCATAAAAATGGCATCTTCGGAAAACCTTAGCTATAACGTAACTACCGACAATCCATACTAAACTCCTGATTGCTACTCCAAGGCTGCTTCAAATATCCTGTACTTAAAGACTCTCACCAATGTCCTCTCTCTGTAAAGCCATCGAATATTTTACTATTCCTCTTCGCTGTATTTTAAATATTAATTACTAATATTAATTTAAATTATAAATTGTATTTTGTCAACAAATATTTTATTTTAAAAGCTCTATTCAAAGATTATCAAGTCGAATTTTTATCTAAAAGCTACTTTCTATTATGCCTCCTCCGACTACTTTATCTCCGTCATACATAACTACAGACTGTCCTTTTGTTATGGCTCTTTGTGCTTCGTCAAATACAATTTTTATCTTGTCCTCTGCGACCTTGTAAACTGTAGCATCTGCTGGTCTTGCAGAGTATCTTACCTTAGCCTTTACTCTAATAGGCTCTGTTATATCCTCTACTGATATAAAGTTTACATCCTTTGCGATTAGGTTGTGTTTGAATAAATCCTCGTTATCTCCTAATACTACAGTATTATTCTTGGCATTTATGTCTATTACGAACATAGGCTTACCAAATGCTATACCTAAGCCCTTACGTTGTCCTATAGTGTAGTTTACGATACCTTTATGTCTTCCAAGCACCTTACCATTAGTATCTACAAAATTTCCTTCTTTTATTCTTTTATTTGAATGTCTTTTTACATAATTTGCATAGTCGTTATCTTTTACGAAGCATATTTCTTGGCTGTCTGGCTTATTGTGTACTATAAGTCCTAATTCTTTAGCCATTTCTCTTACTTTTTCTTTTTCGTAATCACCTATAGGAAGCAATGTATGCTCTAGCTGATCTTGCGTCATATTGTATAGAGCGTAAGTTTGGTCCTTTTTATCTGTAACTGATTTTGTAAGAAGATATCTACCAGTTTCTTCATCCTTTTCAATTCTAGCATAGTGACCTGTAGCTACATAGTCGCATCCTATTTGTTTAGCCCTTCTATATAAATCGTCAAATTTTATATGCTTATTGCAGGCTATACATGGGTTTGGCGTTCTCCCATTTATATATTCATCTATAAAATAATCTATTACCTTCTCTTTAAATACTTCTTTAAAGTTCAACACGTAAAATGGTATGTCTAACTTTTGGGCAACACTTCTCGCATCTTCTACGGCTTCTAAAGAACAGCATCCACCTTCATTTTCTATTAAGTCGTACTCCTCATCGTCTTGCCACAATTTCATAGTTACTCCAACTACATCGTATCCTTGTTTTTTTAATAAATAAGCTGCAACAGAGCTGTCTACTCCGCCGCTCATACCTATCATTACCTTTTTCTTCATTCTACTTTATCACCTCGTTTTTATATTATATCTATTTTGAGATAAATTTAAAAGTATTAAACAAAAAATATATCGAAAATGAAAAAATCTTTGAGAAGGCCCCAAAGATTTTTCCTTTATTTAATTTAATAATTATTATTCATCGTCTTCTTCTACACCGTGATCGTGATCTTCGTCTGGAACGAAATCATCTAATTCTGGTATACTTACGTTATTTTTCTTAGCATAATCTACAAGAGCAGCCTTTATAGCTTGTTCTGCTAAAACTGAACAGTGCATTTTTACTGGTGGAAGTCCATCTAAAGCTTCTGCTACAGCTTTGTTTGTTAATGCTAAAGCTTCATGTATGCTTTTACCTTTTATAAGCTCTGTAGCCATTGATGAACTAGCTATTGCAGAACCGCATCCAAATGTTTGGAATTTAACGTCTTTTATTATTTCGTCTTCAACGTCTAAATAGATTTTCATTATATCTCCACATTTAGCGTTTCCTACTTCACCTACACCACTTGCATTTTCTATTTCACCAACATTTCTTGGATGTAAGAAATGTTCCATTACTTTATCACTATATTGCATAATCTTGTTCCTCCTAAATTAATTTTATATTCTCTATCTATATTAAAGCTTATATTATTATAAGTCGATTTTCAAATTATTTTTCTTCTGGATGCTCTTTTAAATAAGTTTGATATAATGGAGATAATTCTCTAAGTCTAGCTATTACTTTTGGTAAATTTTCTAGTATATAATCTATATCATCTTCAGTTGTGAAATCTCCAACTGTAAGTCTTAAAGAACCATGAGCTAATTCATGTGGTAATCCTAAAGCCATAAGTACGTGTGATGGGTCTAATGATCCTGATGTACAAGCTGAACCACTTGATGCTCCTATTCCTAATTGATCAAGAAGTAATAATATTCCTTCACCTTCTATAAATTCAAATGATATATTTGCATTCCCTGGTAATCTATCAGTTCTATGACCGTTTATTTTTACATGTGGTATAGTTTCAACTATTCCATTTAATAATTTTTCTCTAAGTCTTGTAAGTTCTTTTACGTGGTGATCCATATTAGCTTTAGCAAGTTCTGCAGCTTTTCCATATCCTACTATTGCAGGTATATTTTCTGTACCAGCTCTTTTCTTTTTCTCTTGAGCTCCACCATGTATAAAGTTGTGAATTTTTACACCTTTCTTAACAAATAAAGCACCTATTCCTTTAGGTCCATATATTTTATGTCCAGACATACTCATTAAATCCACATCCAAATCTTTTACATCTACTGGTATATTACCACTTGCTTGAACTGCATCTGTATGCATTAAAGCTCCGTATTGATGAGCTATTTTAGTTATCTCTTTTATAGGTTGTATAGTTCCCACTTCGTTGTTAGCGTACATTACACTTACAAGTATTGTATTATCGCTTATAACTCTCTTTAATTGATCTAAATCTACTTTACCTTCTGCATCTACATCTAAGTAAGTAACTTCAAATCCATGAACCTTTTGTAAGTATTCGCAAGTGTGAAGTATAGCATGATGTTCTATTTTAGTAGTTATTATATGATTTCCTTTGTCTTTTCTCGCAAAAGCAGTTCCTTCTAAAGCCCAGTTGTCACTTTCAGTACCACCATTAGTGAAAAATACTTCCCTTGGTTCAGCATTTATTAAAGCTGCAACTTGAGCTCTGGCTTTGTCTAGTCCTTCTTTTGCTTCTCTACCAAATTGATGGAAGCTTGAAGCGTTACCAAAATATGTTGTATAGTAAGGCATCATAGCCTCTAAAACTTCTTTTTTAACTGGTGTAGTTGCTGAATAATCCATATATAATCTTCTTTTTTCCATAATAGTCATCTCCCTATTTCTTTATTTCATTATTCATCAAGCAATAAATATCATTTTCTAATCTATTTATATTATTATTTTCATAATAATCGTTTACCATATCACAAAGTGTAATAGATTTCATGACATTTTCCATAGCATCTCTCATCTTAGCCCATACTAGCTTTGTAACACAGCTATTTGAATTTTCACATACCCCTTCATCTGATAAGCAATCAGAAATCGATATAGGTCCTTCAAGCACAACTAATATGTCGTATACTGTTATATCACTTGCCCTCCTAGATAATAAATACCCACCTTGGGCACCCCTTACACTTTTTATTAGATTAGCTTTTTTTAATTTTGAAAAAATCTGCTCTAAATACTGCTCAGGTATATTTTGTTTACTGGCAATACTTTTTATCGATACAGGTCCTTTACTATGGTTGAGTGATAATTCAAACATAGCCTTGAGCCCGTATCTACCTTTTGTTGATAATTTCATTTTATCACCCTTTTTATTCCTACTTTTTTGGTAGGATTTATCTTTATGATATTATTGTATTATACCCTAGTAATTTTGTCAACATTAATTTGGACTATTTTAGTCAGAATTAAAAGTTTTTTTCTAAATCCATTGAAAATACTATGTTTCTTGAGATTTTATTTTATTCTTTATAGTATATACTCCAGTTATCTATTGTTTCAAATCCTAATTTTTTATAAATTTTTCCCGCCTCTTCATTATCATAAAACAAGCAAGGAATTATATTTTTATCTAAAAGCTCACTACAAAGCTTCATCATACATTTAGTAGCAAGGCCTCTATTTCTGTAATCATGATGAGTTCCAACACCTATAATCATAGCCGTGTTTTGGTTTTCAGCTGTCGATTTTGCCATAGAAATTATTTTCTTTTTGTGTTCAATACAATAGCCCCTTCCACTTCTTAAATTTAACCTTACATTTTCTATCGTTGTATTTTGAAATTCATCGATTTCTTCGTATAGCTTTACGACCTTTTTAATATTAAATATATTTATTTTTTTTAATTTAAAATTATCATCAATCTCTTCTTCGTATTTATCTATAGATAATAATCTACATAAATGAACTCTTCTATATTTGAGCAGACCTAGTTTATTTGCAATTAAATCTACACAGCTAGATTTACCACTTATCTCATTGAACTCCATATCTGAAATCAATTCACAAAATCCATCTACATCAAAATCTCCGTAAGAATAAAAGGTTAAATATTCAAAGCATCTGAAGAGGATTCCATTTATATTTCCATCTTCATCTATATCGCAATATATTTTATAAAATATATTTTCAAATCCGTAATTTTTTAATTCCTGTAAGCTAAATGTATTTATTTCCTTTTCTAAATTTAAATATTCTATGACTTTTTTTTCATACTTTCTATCTATTCTTTTAATCATTTAAATCCCCCAAATTACCTCTACTCCTTTTTAATTCGACTTTAAAATAAAGCTTTTCTATCAATATTATAAATATTAGCAATTTTATAATCAACAAAGAAAAATCCTCTACTTCAATCTGATAGAGGATTTTTCTACTAAAATTCATTTTTTAATTTTTTCCAATATTGCTCAAAGGACAGTTCATTTTTATTATTTCCAGGTTCGTAGTACTTCTTATCCTTTAGTGTATCTGGAAGATATTGTTGGTCTATATAATTATTTGGATAATCGTGAGGGTATTTATATTCTAGACCTCTACCTAATTTTTTTGCTCCAGCATAATGTGCATCTTTTAGATGATCTGGTATTTCTCCTGTCTCTGTATTATCTAAATCGTATAATGCCTTATCAATAGCCGTTATAACTGAATTTGACTTAGGACATCTAGCTAAATATATAGTCGCTTGAGCTAATGGAAGTCTAGCCTCTGGAAACCCCAGTTTAAGAGCTGATTCAACACAGGCATTTGTTATAGTCACAGCTTGTGGAACTGCAAGTCCTACATCCTCACTAGCCACACATAAAAGCCTTCTGATTATAGATTGCATATCCTGTGTTTTTATAAGTCGAGCTAGATAGTGGATTGCTGCATTTTCGTCAGACCCTCTAAGGGATTTATGAAAAGCAGATAATATAGAATAGCTGTCGTCGCCTTTGTTGTCGTAGTTCATTATTTTTACACTAGAGCAGTTTATTGTGTTCTCCAATGTTATATTAACTGAATTGCTTCCAATATCTATTCCTATGTTGAATACAAGCTCTAGCTTATTTAAAGCACTTCTCATATCTCCATTACATGTATTTGCTATATATTTTAAGGCTTCCTCTTCGACATTTATACTATCATATGTATACAGATTATTTAATTTATCTACGGCTCTTTTAAGTCCTTTATAAATATCCTCCTTTGTTATAGACTTGAATTCAAATACAGTGCTTCTACTTAAAATAGCCTTATACACTACAAAATAAGGATTATCTGCTGTACTAGCTATCAAGGTTACAGAGCCATCTTCTATTACTTCAAGTAGGGATTGTTGCTGCTTTTTATTTAATGCTTGTATTTCGTCGAGCATCAATATTATTCCATTATATGAAAACAAATCTCTCTTACTGTTGTCTATCGCCTCTTTTATTTCCTTGACTCCACAATTGACTGCATTTAACTTTATGTACTTTTTCCCGGTTACATTAGCTATTATATTCGCCAAAGTTGTCTTTCCTGTTCCAGGAGGACCGTATAAAATCATATTTGGAATAGTTTTATTTTCTATTAGTTTGTTTATTATCTTCCCCTTGCCAATTATATGTGATTGCCCCACCATATCGTCTATAGTCTCTGGTCTTAGTTTATCTGCTAAAGGTTGCATGTTTTTTCTCCTTATTTGGAATATAATATGAAAAAATCCTTCTTTAATTAAGAAGGATTTTTTCATAAATTTTATAGATTAATAATTATTTCTTACTTTTTTAAGCTCTGGTATTAATTTGTCATTAAGTATCTTTATATGAGTTCCCTTCATGCCTAAAGATCTAGATTCAATAACACCGGCACTTTCAAATTTTCTCAAGGCATTTACGATCACTGATCTTGTTATTCCAACTCTATCAGCTATTTTACTAGCTACTAATAAACCTTCCTTGCCATTTAATTCATTAAATATATGCTCAACTGCTTCAAGCTCAGAATAAGAAAGAGTTCCTATTGCCATTTGAACTACAGCTTTTTTACGCATTTCAATTTCTAATTCTTCACTTTGAGATTTTAGTATTTCCATACCTATTACAGTAGCACTATATTCTGATATAACTAAATCATCATCGTTAAAAGTCTTGTGGTATCTTGATAATACTAATGATCCTAATCTTTGACCACTTCCAAGTATTGGAACTATTGTCAAGTATTTTTCACTTCTATTGTATTCATCTGGGAATAATTTTACTAACTTTTCTCCTGTTAAATTGTCTACTGTTTCTGACACTTTAAGTAAGCTATCATTGTATTCCTTTGAAAATTTCTTTTGTTTTGTCTCTTCGTCCTCTATAACAGAACTATCTTGTATGTCTGTAAGATATAGGCCTAATACTTTACCCTTTGTGTTTAAAACATAGACATTAGCGTCTAAAACCTCTCCTAATGTTTCCGATAATCTATCAAAAGATACTTTAGTTCCACCACTAGTTTGTAAAGTTTTATTTATTCTTCTAGTTTTTTGTAGCACTTCACTTGCCATATTATCCTCTCCTTAATTTAAGTCAATATCATATAAATTTATAACTCTAATCTAACTATGTCATATAATTAACAGTCTCACAATGTAATATTAACATATTTTTTTATGCAATTCAACAAATATAATTTAATATTTTAAATTTTCACGCATTTCAATAATATTATTTTTAATTGTAATTTTTACTCATCTTCGACAATCTTTTCGTTTTTACATTCTTTATTTGAGCAAACTATTTTCTTGCCTGATTTTGAATATTTTTCATACATATAAGAACCACATTGCTCACAAACTTCTTCAACTGGTTTATTCCATGCTACAAAATCACATTCTGGATAATTTGAGCATCCGTAAAATACCTTGTTCTTTTTACTTTTTCTCATTATCACATCTCCATCTTTGCATTTTGGGCATTTTACACCAATTTTATTTACAATAGGTCTAGTATTTTTGCATTCTGGATAATTTTTGCAGGCCATAAATTTGCCAAATCGACCGTATTTTATCACCATATTAGCGCCACAAACTTCACATATTTCATCAGTTTCTTCATCCATATTTACTTTTTCTATTTTTTCCATAGCGATTCTAATAGCTTCCTTCAATGGTGAATAAAACTCTTCGACTACTTTTTTCCATTCTGCATTTCCCTCTTCGATTTCGTCTAATTGAGATTCCATATCGGCAGTAAAATCTACATCCATAAATTTTTGGAAATTTTCATCTAGTATTTTTGTAACTATTATCCCCAGCTCAGTCGGAAGTAAACTAGTTCCGTCTTTTTCAACATATCCTCTATTTAGTATAGTAGTTATAGTAGGCGCATATGTACTTGGTCTTCCTATTCCAAGCTCTTCTAAAGTCTTTACTAAGCTCGCCTCTGTATATCTAGGTGGAGGAGATGTAAAATGTTGAGCCGGTTCTTCTTTTTGTATAGTTAAATTTTCACCTTCGCTCAAACCTGGAAGTATTTTATCTTCCCTTTCTGTAAAGTTGTATATTTTTGTATATCCATCAAATTTAAGTTTAGAGCCAGTTGCCTTAAACACTAAATTAGAAATTTTACATTCGACATTTAAAACATCAAACACAGAATCCTCCATTTGACTTGCCACAAATCTTCTCCAAATCAAATTGTAAAGCTTATATTGATCTCTACTCAAAGAATCCTTTATACTATCTGGAGTTCGCTCCACAGAAGTTGGTCTGATGGCTTCGTGAGCATCTTGTACTTTTTTATCTTCTTTTTTAGATTTATTTTCTTTTGTTTGGTTTTTATAATAATTTTCTCCTATTGATTCTACTATATAATTCTTAGCCTTTTCCTTTGCTTCTTCTGATATTCTCTTAGAATCTGTTCTTATATAAGATATAAGACCTACAGTTCCTTCCCCTTTTATGTCGATACCTTCATAAAGCTCTTGAGCTACCATCATAGTCTTTTTAGTTGTAAAATTCAGTTTATTTGCAGCATCCTGTTGAAGTACACTTGTAGTAAACGGCTTTGGAGCTGATTTTCTACGACTTTTAGATTCTATTTTATTTACTATTAAATCGTTATTTTTTACTATTTCTAATATTTCTTTTACTTGATCTTCGTTTTCTAATTCTATTTTTTTGCCGTCTTCTCCATAAAATTTTAAAACAAATTCTTCACCGTCTTTATTTTTTACAATTAAATCTATTGTCCAGTATTCCTTAGGTATAAAAGAATTAATTTCATCTTCCCTCTCACAAACTAACTTAGTAGTCACAGATTGAACTCTACCTGCACTTAAGCCCTTTCTGACCTTTTGCCATAAAATAGGACTTATTTGATATCCTAAAAGCCTATCTAAAACTCTTCTCGCCTGTTGAGCATCTACTAAATCTAGATTTATACTTCTTGGATTTTTTATAGCTTTTTTAATTGCATCCTTTGTTATTTCGTGAAACTCTATTCTACATTCTTCTTTTTCATCTATATTTAAAATATAAGATAGATGCCAAGAAATTGCCTCCCCTTCTCTATCGGGGTCGGTCGCTAGATAAACCCTCTTAGCTTTTTTGGCTTCTTTCTTTAGTTCCTTGATTACATCTCCTTTTCCCCTAATATTTATATATTTTGGTTCAAAGTTATTTTCTATATCAACGCCTAATTGACTTTTAGGTAAATCTCTTACATGTCCTACAGAAGCCTTTACTGTATAATGACTTTTTCCTAAAAACTTTTCTATTGTTTTAGCCTTAGCTGGCGATTCGACAATTACTAATGCTTTCGCCATATTTTATTACACCCCCACTTACTTTCTCGGTTAACTTATTTTTCGGTTAAACGTTAAATCCATAAGTTTTATTTTCCATTTCAATAATATAATCGTTTATCAATAGTTCATTTATATTTGAATTTATTGTCTTTATATCAATATCAGTATAATTACAAATATCATCTATTTTTATATTACCTTTTCTTTTCATTAAATCTAAAATTGCAATTTGCTCACAATTTAAACCCTTAATATCATATTCTATACTATCTTTAGAATTATTTAAAGAAGAAAATTCACACTCCTGCATAATATCTTCAAAATTTCTTGCTATTTTTGCACCTTCAGATAAAAGATAATTGCATCCTTTGCTCTTTGGAGAATTTATAGGTCCTGGTATTGCTAAAACATCTCTATTTTGTTGTATTGCATACTCTGCAGTAGTTAAAGCACCACTACCATCCGCAGCTTCTACAACTAAAGTCCCTTTACACAGCCCGCTTATAATTCTATTTCTCTGAACAAAATTTGAAGGATATATTTTAGAACTAATAAAAAACTCCGATATTACGGCTCCACCATTTTCTAAAATTTTTTCGGCTACAGGTATATTTGTAGCTGGTCTTATCTCATCTATAGGTCCTCCCAATATCGCAGCAGTTTTTCCATTTTTGCCTTTTATACACGCCATATGTGCTTCAGAATCAATTCCCAAAGCGAGTCCACTTACAATATTTACACCTACAGACGACAATTCCTCTGTTAATTTTCTAACACAATATAATCCGTATTGTGTAGGAGTTCTCGAACCCACCACAGCTAATGTCTGTTCCATTTTTAAAAAAGAAATATCTCCTTTATAAAATAATATAGGCGGAGGTAACGTAATATGCTTTAATTGTTCTGGATAATTTTCATCCTCAATACAAACACATTGTATTTTGTTATTATATAAAATTTCTTTAATTTTATCAATTCGTGAATAGCTTCTATATTTTACTATATTTCTTAATAATTTTGAATCTAATTTTTTATTTTGAAGAATTTTCCTCTTATCTACCTGCATTAAATTTTCCAGTGTTCCAAATTCTTCTTTTAATATATCCACTTCTAGGTTATTTATTCTATATATAGAACTTAAAAGCAAGTACATGTCCTTTTTTTCCATAATTTTCACCTCATTTAAAATATTTGTAATAACCCTTTCTATATGAAAAAGCCTCTAATATATGGTTTTTATTTATATTTTCACTCGATTCTAAATCTGCTATAGTTCTAGCAGTTTTAAGTAATTTAGTGTAGCTTCTATTGCTCAATTTGTATTTATCGAATATTTTTTTAGCAATTAGATTACTTTCTTTATCTAATTTACAGTATTTATTTATTTGAGATGATTTTATTTCATTGTTGCTCTTTATATCGCTATCTTTAAATCTATTTTTTTGCATATCCTTTGCATTTTCAACTCTCTTTTTTATACTAGCAGAGGATTCATTAAAGTTATCATCGCTAAATTCACCGTGTTCAACTGAATCAACTGGCAAAAATAAATCAAATCTATCTAAAATCGGTCCTGAAATTTTATTTTTATATCTTATCATTTCATATGCAGAACATTTACACGGAATATCCGACATAAAATAACCACATGGACAAGGATTCATCGCGGCAATTATCAACGATTTACAAGGGTATTTTATATATCCTTTAAGCCTAGATATGTTTATATAGCCATCCTCCATAGGTTGTCTCAATATTTCCAAATCTCTAAACTCCTGTAACTCATCTAAGAATAAAGTACCCCTATGAGCTAAAACAATTTCTCCTGGGGTAGACTTGACCCCACCTCCAATTAAAGAAATTGTCGTAGCGCTATGATGCGGCGACCTAAATGGCCTTTTATTGACTATGCCTATATTATTATCGATAAGTCCAGCTATACTGTAAATCTTACTTATCTCGATCATTTCCTCCTTATCTAAATCAGGCAGTATAGTCCTAACCCTTCTCGCCATCATAGTTTTACCTGTGCCAGGAGGACCTATTAAAAGCGTGTTGTGATTTCCTGCAGCTGCAATTTCCAATCCTCTTTTTACAAAGTAATTGCCCTTTACATCAGAAAAGTCCTCTTCGTACTCCTCTTCTTCTGTATTTTTATTTATATTAGAAAATAAATCATTTAAATTTAAATCTATTTTTCCATTTATGTACCCTATACACTGTCTTAGATTTTTTACAGGAACTACTTCTATTCCATCTACATACGAGCTTTCTAGCAAATTCTCATAAGGTATAAATATCCTCTTATATCCCTTTTCCTTTGCGCTCAAAACTATTGGCAGAACGCCTCTTATTTTCTTTAAAGTTCCGTCTAATGAAAGCTCTCCTACAAATACAGTTTCTCTAAAATAATCTGCACCTCTTGTTATGTAGTTCATAACTAGTCCAATAGATATCGGCAAATCTAGTAGAGAACCCTCCTTCTTTATATCTGCTGGAGATAAGTTTACAACTATTCTCTTAGTCGGAAAATCATATTCGCTATTTATAATTGCCGATTTTACTCTCTCTTTTGCCTCTTTTATCTCCATACTAGCTAACCCAACTATATTAAAACAAGGCATCCCTCTAGTAATATCGACCTCGACATTGACTATAAAGCCATTTATCCCTGATAGATTACATGAATTTACTATACTTAACATATTATCCCTTTCCTAAAATGCATTTTCTATATGGTTTATCCTCTCTTCATCGAAATAAACCTCTACAACATCAAACCTCATTTCGCAATTTCTTAAATTGTTCTCCAAAATGTAGTACTTTGCTACAGCAGTTATCTTTTTGATTTTTTTCAAATCCACAGCCTCACAGGCTAACCCGTAATTTTTAGATGTCCTGGATTTTACTTCTACAAATACTATTTTATTTTCAAACCTTGCAATTATATCTACCTCTCCAAATTTAGTCCTGTAATTGGTACAAATTATATTCATACCTATTGAAACGAGATATTTTCGAGCTATTTTTTCACCTATTTTGCCTTTCTTTACGTTATCTAAAGATTTAAATACTTCGTAGTTATTCATACACGACACCTGCTATTTTCAAAATTTAATGTTCCAAATGTAGACTTTTTTATTTTAGTCATAAAAGTTACAATATATACACTTTTTTAGATTTTAATTGAAATTTTTTACAATTAAATATATTATAAATAATGAATACGTTTCTAATGGGGGGTAAATCATGAGTAAAAAAAGAAATAATAAAAAGACAAAGCTAAATAAAAGGGGAAAAATATTTTTAGGCTGTTTATCTGCACTTATATTAGTTGTAATAATTGCAGGGAGTAAAATATTAAATAAACCAAATAATTCATCCGTAGTTGATAACATAACTAAAATAAATACAAAAGTTGAAACATACAAAGCTTCACTAACTGCATGCGGTGATGTCATGGCTCATATGCCTCAGCTTAAAGCACAGTACAACGCCTCTACTAAGGAATATTCTTTTGACAACAACTACAAATACGTAAAAAAATACATAGAAAAATCAGACTTGGCAATAGCAAATTTAGAAACGACTCTTTGTAAAGACGATGTATACGCATACAGCTCTTATCCAACCTTTAACACACCAGATGCAATTGCAGACGCCTTAAAAAACACTGGTTTTGATTTACTATCTACTATTAACAACCACAGCTTTGATATGTCTAGCCTTGGAGTTGAACGTACATTAGCTACTCTAAAGGAAAAGGGATTTGATACTGTAGGTACTAGAGAAAATAAATCAGACGATGAATACATAATAGAAAATGTAAACAACATAAAACTAGGTATTACATCTTATTCTTATGGCGAAATAAAAAACGGAACTAAATATTTAAACGGCATAAAAGTATCAAGTGATAAAAATGACTTGATGAATGTATTTAACGCTACAGATTCAGATGAAGCCTTCAATACAATCTACTCTACTGTCAAAAAATACAAAGACGACACAGATATGCAAATAGTAATTCTCCACTGGGGTGACGAATACAGCAGAACTCCTAGCACCTTCCAGACAGAGCTTGCACAAAAGCTTTGTGATGCAGGTGTAGATATTATAATAGGCTCTCATCCTCATGTAGTTCAGCCTGTTGAAATGATAAAATCAAGCGATGGAAATCACGAAACTCTAGTGATATACTCTCTTGGAAATTACATTTCAAATCAAAGAAGACAATACTTGAGTATGTACACTGAAGATGGTCTTATGGTCAACATAGATATCGAGAAAAAAAGCGACGAAAAAGAAGCTGCAGTCAAAAAAGTCACTTGTATACCTACATGGGTTGCTAAGTATAGTGATGGCTCAAAATACGTATATGAGATAATACCTATTGCAGACGATATTTTAAGCAAAACATCATATATAGATTCAAGCTATTTAAAACAATCTTATACTAATACAGCTGACCAAATAAAGGCAGATGACAAGATAAGTGTTGTCGAAAATCCATTTGAAAATTAAAACGAAATATATTATATAAAAGGAATTTGCTAAAAATTAAATTTTAAAAAAGAGGCTCGATTTAAGCCTCTTTCTTTAACTCTAATAATTGTTTAATTCATAAAATTAATAATTAAATAATACTCTTTCATCTATATCAGCTATTGTAGCACATCCAGTAAGTCTCATAGTAGCTTCAAGCTCAGATATTATCTTATTAACATAAATTTCTACACCTTCAGTACCTCCACCGAATGAAGCAGTTACAAATGGTCTACCTATTAAAACACCATCAGCTCCTAGAGCTATTAATTTTAATACGTCTACGCCTGTTCTAACTCCACCGTCTGCAAGTATTATAGTTTTACCTTTTACTGCTTTAGCTATTTGAGGTAATACGTCTGCTGCCCCTGGAGTACAGTCTAAAACTCTACCACCGTGGTTAGATACAACTATTGCATCTACACCAGCTTCTGCAGCTAATATTGCTTCATCAACAGTCATAAGTCCTTTTAATATGAAAGGTAGCTTTGTAGCTTGTTTTAATTCTTTTATTTTATCTAAAGTTTTAGGTTCTACATTTTTTCCATGTAATGATAATGTAACTAATCCGCAAGCATCTACATCTACACCTAAAGCAAATACACCTGCATCTTCAGCTAATTTCATTTTTGAAATTATTGCGTCGTTTTCCCATGGTTTTATAAATGCTATACCATCTGCATTTTTTTCTTTTAATACTTCTAGATTATCTGTTAAGAAAGTTTCTATTGCTGTATCTCCTACCATTGGATATATTCCAGCTTTTAAGCATCCTTCTATTACCCATGATATGTATTCTTTTTCTGAGTATTTTCCACCCATATTTAAAGTTGTTCCAGATACTGGAGCTGCAAATATAGGAGCCTTCATTTTTTTGCCGAACATTTCTACTGATGTGTCAGGATTTTTTACATCGTGTAGTACTCTCATGTTTATTTTAATTTTATCTAAGCTTTTTATGTTTTCAGTGAAAGCTGATCCTGTTCCTTTTCCACCCATTCCAGGTACTTCTCCAGAACATACTACACCGTTACATGTTTTACATACTCTACAACTTCCATTTAAATTTTCTTTTGCATTTTTTAGAACTTCCTTGTAATCCATTTCTTTATCCCCCTAAAATAATCGTTTTGAATTTTCCATGAATACTTTTAACGTTTAGTTTTCATATCATCATAATTATAGCACATTTTTTAGGAAACTTTTCCTATGAATTGGAGTTATTCCAAAATTTTCGATAGCCTCGTAATGCTCCTTTGTTCCATAGCCTTTGTGGTGTTTAAATCCATATTGTGGATATATTTCATCGTACTTGTACATAAGTCTATCCCTAGTTACTTTTGCTAGTATACTTGCAGCTGCAATCGAAATTGACTTTGCATCTCCCTTTATTATTGGAAATTGCTTTATATCTAAATCAGGAATAGTAACTGCATCTAAAAGCAGATAATCAGGCTTTTTATTTAATGAATTTATCGCCTTTTTCATGGCCATGTATGTCGCATTTAAAATATTATACTCGTCTATTTCATCGTTATCTACTATACCTATACCGTAGTCTAGCGCTTTTTCTTTTATTATATCGAATAATTCCTCTCTTTTGGCTTCAGATAGCTTCTTAGAGTCGTTTACATAAGGTATTTTAGTATCCTTCTCAAACACTACTACACTTGCCACAACAGGTCCTGCTAGGGGTCCTCTCCCAGCCTCGTCAACTCCTCCTATATA
>NZ_JAXEWM010000112.1:0-2666 GCF_034113885.1 Intestinibacter sp. | reverse complement strand
CAATATATAAAAATAATGAAATTAATTATTTAACTATACCGCTAGGTTATAAATTGTATGATAAGAATTTCACAAAATTAGAATTAGCCAAAATTTTAATACGCAATGTAATGCCTGAACTAACTGAATTTCAAGTAATAGCTTCATGTGATAGTTGGTATACAAAAAAGAATTTTTTAAACATATTATCAGAATATGACAATTTGCAAATTATTGGTGGATTACGAAGTGATACTGTCTTATATGATTTGAAACCAAAACCTACGGGTAAAAGAGGTAGACCAAGAAAAAAAGGTGATAGATTAAATTACAGAAATTTTGATTTTAAAAAGGAAAATAATTTTTTTGTAGCAACAAGAAAATGTATGACAAATTTATATGATAAACCTGTATTTATAACCGTTACAACTACAGATATAAATAAATTCACTTCTGTTAGAATGTATTTGAGTACTGTAGAAATTAATGATATAAATACTAAATATAATAGAAACCCAAAGCAAGAAAGTCTAAATTTATATGAAATTTATAATGCTAGATGGAATATTGAAGTAATGTTTTATCAACAAAAAAATTTTTGGTCATTTGGAGAATACATGATTAGAAATAAAATTGCG
This sequence comes from Intestinibacter sp., assembly GCF_034113885.1. Taxonomy (GTDB): domain Bacteria; phylum Bacillota; class Clostridia; order Peptostreptococcales; family Peptostreptococcaceae; genus Intestinibacter. The sequence continues at coordinate 2,049 of NZ_JAXEWM010000112.1, read as the reverse complement.
ATTGAAAAATATTTTAATTTAATAGGCGTAGCCTATTCGGCTGTGATTTTAATTCCGTTTATAAATAAAAATTTTCAAATGTTGCAATTTTGTAGTCCACAAGAAATAAAATATACCTTCGGTGAAAACATAAAGAAGGAATTAATTTTTAGCAAGTTGTTGAAAATAGAGGAAATTAAAGAAAATCTATCTCACCTAAGATATTTGCGCCCATTTAAAGACTTAGATAACTTAGCAAGTTAGATTTTCTTATAAAGTGGTGTTAGATAATTTAGTATATATAAATTATACGAGGAGGGTAGATTTATGAGAGATGTAGTAAGATTGAGCAGATACCTATGTCGTGTTTTGAGACACCACCCAGAGGAAATAGATTTAAAAGTAGATGACAAAGGATGGGCAGATACAACAGAGCTTATAGAAAAAGTAAATACTAAGAAAAAAATAGATATGGAAACTCTAGAATATATAGTGGAAAACGACCAAAAGGGAAGATACAGCTTCAACGAAGATAAGACAAAAATCCGCGTCAATTACGGTCACTCAATACCAGTAAATCCTGATTATGAAATTGCTTCACCAGAGACTATTTTATACCACGGGACTGCTACTAGATTTTTAGATAGTATATTCAAAAAAGGGATACTTAGCAAAGGTAGAAACCTAGTTCATCTATCTAAAGACATAGAGACAGCTCAAATCGTAGGTGCGAGACATGGCGAGCCTATAGTTTTAGAAATAGACACTAAAGCCATGGAGCAAGACGGATATAAATTCTACAAATCTGTAAATGGAATATGGCTTACAGATAAAGTTCCTGTAAAGTACATATCAATAGCCGAAAAAAATATAGAAATTTAACTTACAGCCTTTAAAATATAGAAAAAAACGCACAATTATGTAATAATATAAATTAGAAAAATATATAGAGAGTTGGGAGAGAAAATGGCAGGTGGAATAAAAGAAGAAAATCTAAGTTTGGCATTGAGATATATAGTCGACAATTTTGGAAAAAATACTCTTTTAAATGCAAACAAGGTCGAATCTATATTATCTGATTTGATTCCTAAAGAGCCGACAGAGAAGAACTGGGCAGTAGATGCAATTAATTTAGGAATAGTGAAAATTTTATTAGATGAAAATATTGTAGACGATAAAGGTAGACAGGACGCTATAAAAAAGGCACAGGATGTATTTAAAAGACAGTATGTTGCAGAATTGAGGATGGACTATATTCTAGACAATTTATCGTATGCTTTAGGATGGAGCAATGTAAAGGTAGATAATTTAAAGGAATATGAATTAAAGAAAAAAAGTAAACCATCAAAAAAACTTCAATTAAAAAAGGAAGAAAAGACATACGAAAGCCCTATAAATAAACCAACTGTAGACAACAAGAAGGCTGAGCCGAAAAATAGCAATAAGATTAAGAACGATGAGGAAAAGAATAAGAAAAAGTATCCAAATCCGAACCCTAATCCGAATCCAAAACCAAAGGATCAAAGTAAATTTAATACACAAAATAGCAATAATAAAAAGTTTTTACTACTACTATTAATACCTATAATAATCGTAATTTTTTTAATAACTAAATTATTCTCAGGTGTTGGCGATGTAACAGTATCTGATTTTTATTTTAATACACAATACGATTTACAAGGTTCTACTTATGTATTTGACGAAAATGAAACTGTGGAGTTAAATATTACATTAGATGCAAAGAATCCGGAAAAAATAAATGCGGGTAAGGTATCTTATTCAGTGGATGACGGTAATATATGTAATTATACAAAAATTAGCGATTATAAATGCTCTCTAATAGGAATGGGCGAAGGTAGTACTGTTTTACGTATATACTACGATGGAAAAGAAATTGATTCTATAAATGTTGGCTTTGGAAATATTACAGGTTCAGAAGATGCAAGTGTAGATCAAATACACGCAAGCTCTAATATAACAATGAATGGGCAAAATTACATATTGCCAGTAAATGAAAATGGGCAAATTCAAGTAGTATTAAATGATGAAGACCTTGATGAATCAAAGCTA
>NZ_JAXEWM010000111.1:0-2078 GCF_034113885.1 Intestinibacter sp. | reverse complement strand
TAATAAAAAATAATATTTTTAATTATGGCAGAACAGATTATCCTAGCTATAAAGCTATATCAACCACAATAGCAGAAGGTACAACTCCAACAATAGCAGATATAATAGATGGAAATGTTATAGCACCAGGGAATAAATATAATGCGACATTAATAGATTCTCAATCTGAAAATAAAGGATTAAATATAAATGCTACAACAAAAATTTAGAGATTAGAGAAATCTAGTCTTTTTTTATATGTAAAAAAGTGAGGTGCCACTATGGAAAATGAGAAGGATATACAAGACATAAGAGAAAGGTTAATAAAAATAGAAACTATGCTAGAAAACTACAATAAGAATACAGATTTAAAGTTAAGTTCTGTAGAGGAGAAAATCGCAGTTGCTAACCATAGAATTGCAGATTTAGAGGATAGCAACAAGTGGCTATGGAGAACTGCTTTAGGTGCTATCATTACAGGAGCAATAGCAATATTGTTTAGATTTATATAAAGGACACTTAAGACACTTTTTAAGACACTTTTTGAATAAAATATATTTAGGAGATGATTTTATGAATTACATTGTAGAGAATTGTTTAATTCTAATACCAGTTTTATACGTTATAGGAGCCATTGTAAAGGGCATAGAAGTAATAAAGGATAAATATATTCCATTAGTGTTATTACCTATTGGAATAGGCTTAGCGTTAGCTATTAAGGGTATTAATGTAGATGCAATTATACAAGGAATACTTGTAGTTGGTGTTACTGTATACGGAAACCAAGTATTTAAGCAAATTGGTAAAACAGAGTAGGCTTTATGCTTACTCTTATTTTTTTATAAAAAATGAGGTGATTATATGAAAGGAATAGATATAAGTAATAACAATGGTGCTATTAACTTTGCAGGTGTTAAAAATAGTGGAGTAGAGTGTGTTTACATTAAAGCTACAGAAGGTACAACTTTTCAAGATAGTTGCAAATCAGCTTTTTATGGTGGTGCAAAGACCATAGGGGCAAAGGTAGGATTTTACCATTTCCTTGTAGGTACATCAGCACCTGAAACACAAGCAGAAAATTTTTACAAGGAGATTATCAACTACCAGAATAACCTTGTACCTATGTTAGATGTAGAGGTCAACTTCCCAGGACTTAACGATTATATTGCAAGGTTTATTGGAAGGTTTAACCAGTTAACTAGTATGGAAATAGGTATATATACTTATACTTCATTCCTTAATGAATATATAGATGTAGAAAGATTTAAGACACTTAAACTTTGGGAGGCTAATTATAATAACAATCCATGGAACTTGCCTAGTAATGATTTTGTAAATCGTATAGGACACCAATACACAGAGAAGGGTTATATTAATGGTGTAAATGGTGTGTGTGATGTGAATGAGTTCAACGAGGGAGTTTTAAATGGTAATAAGCAAGTAGTTGTAAATAATGCAACAACTCAAGTTGCTACAGATAATATCTATTTGCAATTACAAAGAGAATTAAATGCACAAGGTTTTAGAGATAAAAATAACAATATTCTTGTTGAAGATGGAATACCAGGAGAATTAACTCTAAGTGCTTGTCCTGTAGTTAGAAAGGGTGCTAGTGGCAATATTACTACTTGGATTCAATTAAGGTGTGGTGCAAATCCTGATGGAATTTTTGGGAATGATACAGAAAATGCAGTTAAATGGATGCAGAGAAAATGGAATATAAATGATGATGGTATAGTTGGTCCTAACACTTGGAGAAAACTTTTAGAGTTATAAAAGGAGGATAAAGGGTATGGATAAATTTTATACAGAAATGCAATTCTTAGAGGAAGAAGCACATAGACACGCTTTTAAAGATCCTCTAGGGGAATATTATTGGAGCAAGTTTCTTATATTAGAGAATACTTATAATGCTAAGCATAAGAAGAAATATAAAAGAAGATGGTAAATATCGCAGTTCTATCAACAATTCTAACAACAATTTATACTTTTTGTTGATAGGATATGTTATAATGAACGTAGAGAACTAAAAAATATTTTAGTAGCTTGCGTACCTGTATGATAAGCTATTTTTTGATAGTACCTTAGAAAACCTAAGA
>NZ_JAXEWM010000110.1:0-3435 GCF_034113885.1 Intestinibacter sp. | reverse complement strand
TTTTTTGTTTTCTTATCTTTTGTTAATTTAATTATATATACTTATGGATATATTTTCTATAAGAATATTAACCCAAAATATCATAATATTAACATCATATAAATTTTCTTTTATTTGACTATTTTTTAAAAACATTTTCCCAAAAATGTAACAAACCATTGAAATTACGAGGTTGTATCTTTATTTTTCAAAAATTTCAAACATTTTTAAAAATAATGTCTATTTCAAAAAATATGTTATTATGTTCATATAAAATCGCACATTATTTTCAGAATTTTTCAATTATATCTACATTTATCTGGGCATAAAAAAAGCCTACATAATATATATTTTTCATATTATATAGACCTATTTTCCGATGTATATTAAATTTATATTAAGCTAATTTTTTAAATTCGTATCCGCTTATCTCTTGTTGTGCATTTCTGTTTGATGGTATTCTTATTTCTTTGCTTATAGCTGTTATAACTACTGTTGGTGCTAAAGCTACTATTATAAATGGTAATACTTCTAAAAATGATAGCCCTGCTCCTAATTTTAAAGAAGATGTCATAGATCCGTAGCACACTAAAAATGTCACTATAGAATCTCTCACTACTAATCTTATTTGTCTCATTTTTTCTATTTCACTTTTAGAAAGTGATTTTTTTAATTTTAAATCTTCTTCACTTAAACATCTAACTATTTCATTTAATAAACTAAATAATCCAGCAAATCCTAATGATACAATTAATGTTTGCGATAATGAAACACTCACCATTTTATTTAATGATGAATACACAAAGCTTGATGCAAATAATAGTACGAAATCTCTAACCATTCTCTTCATTTATTTTCCTCCCAAATAATCCAATATTTATTAAAATTTTCACTCATATAAATTTTTTAATCCTTACGACAATATTAATTATATTAACTATAAAATAGATTTTCTACCATTATATTAACAGAAAAATATAACTATATTAACATGATACGCCATGACTGCACTTAAGCTTAGCTATGAAACTATTTGTCGTTATTTAAATATGAAGGATATGGGTCAAATTATAGCTCTTGGATGCTACCAAAGAGAGGATATAGAAAACAGCGAATATCCTAAAATGCGATTGTTATAATTATTTGATTAAATGTCATTTTCCACTTCACCCGCTTCCCCTTTGTCAAATTTATTTCTGAACACAGTCAGTATAATCAATATAACTATCATAGATGGAATTATGAAATTATCTCTGCCAAATACGATTAGGCAAATAAAGCTCGAAATCAATCCGATAAGCGATGGCATATATTGCTTTGACTCGATTAATTGATTTATAAATGTCACGAAAAACAGCGCTGTAAGGATAAAATCAATTCCTGTGACATTGATATTTACAAATCCACCTAATACTCCTCCTACAAACGAGCTAAAAACCCAGTAAAAGAAAACTATACAAGTCACATAAAAATAATATAATTTTTCATCCATATCATCAGATATCTTCGCGCTTATATTTATAGAAAAGGTCTCATCACATAACGCAAAAATCATAATCGGCTTTTTTAACCCTGTGTCCTTGTATTTATCTAGCATAGAAATACTGTAAAAAATATGTCTAGCATTTATCATCACACTCATTATAAAAGCATAAACCGGATTAAATGCAGATACTAAAAGTTCAACCCCTACAAATTGCAGCGCCCCAGCACATACGATAATACTCATAAGTGTACAATATATGTAGTTAAACCCCTTCGCATTCATATAAACACCATAGGCTAAACCTATAAATAAAAATCCTATAAAAATAGGAATCGTGGCAGTTAGTGCCGCCTTGAAAGTTTTTTTCTTCATAGTAATTCCCCTTTAAATATATTTTCCATGATATAAGGTTATCATCTCAAATATTCTAAAACAATATAAAAGTTGTATGACATTCAATTTATATAAGATTTTAATAAATCAAATGAGTTAAATTCATTTGACAGTAATTACCAGCACTTCTAAAATATATTTGTAAATAAATAGAAATGGGGATTTTATCATGGAAAATAATAAATTTTCAAAGAAGGAGGAAATGATATTTCTAATAAGTGTGTCCTTCTTCTGGTTTGCACAATATGTGTATATACCGTATCAAACTATATATCTTACATCTATAAACGTGGGTACATCGTTTATAGGTATAATCGTCGGCGCGTACGGAATATCTCAGATGCTACTTAGATTGCCGGTTGGTCTGAGCGCTGATATAGTCAGAAAGCATAAATACTTCATAATGATCGGCGGGTTGTCATCTGGGATGGCGTCACTTTTTAGAGTTTTGATGCCAAATGGAGTCGGATTCTTGATAGCTAATCTGCTGTCTGGACTTGCATCTGCTATGTGGATTTCATTTATGGTATTTTATACAGGACATTTTTCTAAGGAAGAGCAGCAATCTGCTACAGCTAGAATTGTAATGTTTAATAATATCGGAATGCTGATAGGATTTATCACGAGTACTTTGCTTTATAATTCTATAAATATGAGAGGATTATGCGTCTTAAGTGTTTGCGGTGGTGTGACGACATTTTTATTATCGCTGTCTATAAAGGAGAAGGCTCCAGAAAAAAGCACTCACAAAGCAGGCGAATTAATTTCAGTATTCTCAAATAAGCGACTTCTTCTTTTTTCATTTATAGCGCTTATTCAGCAGGGAGTTCAATTGACTACTTCAATGTCGTTTACCAACCAAGTGCTAGGCGACTTAGGTGCTTCAAATGCGATAATAGGAATTTCTTCTATTATATATATGGTATCTTCGGTGACTTTCTCTGCACTGTCTTCTAAAAATGTGTTTAAGGGCGGACCTAGAGTGTTGATACCTACTGTGCTTGTGATTATCGCGACATACTGCGTGCTAGTGCCTACAGTAGGCAGCATTCCGATTATTATGGCGCTGCAAATACTGCCGGGAACATCGAGTGGAATATTGTTTTCGTGCGCTACCTCTGAGGCCATGAAGGAGGTCAAGCCATTTCAAAAATCAACTGCGATGGGATTTTTCCAAGCGTTTTATGCTATTGGGATGACTACCTTCCCTATGTTGACTGGTAAATTAGCCTCTAGCTATAGTATGAGTTCTGGTTTCTTTGCTTTGGCTGGTATAGCTGTATTGGGGTGTTTGATTGCTGTGACTTTTTATAGAGCTGAGAAAAGCTGTAAAATTGATAAGGCAGTTTAATATTTAAAAAGGACTTGCGGAATTTGCAAGTCCTTTAAATTTTTTAGTCGTGATTTTTCTTATTATTCTTCAATTCAACTAGATATCTAGGTCTGCACTGGCTCTCATTGTAAATAATTATCTCGTCGTTTATAACAAAGCTGTGCGTACTTTTCGAACCGTGGACATGCATACAGTTGTATTTTTCTGAGCGTTTTTTTAATTTTTTATAATTAAATCTACCGTA
>NZ_JAXEWM010000109.1:0-4656 GCF_034113885.1 Intestinibacter sp. | reverse complement strand
GTGAGAGCTGGGAATGACGTGGGAATTGGGCTTTTAAATACCACAAAAAAATAAAATGAGTGATACTTTTCACTCAAAAAGTCTCACTCATTTTCATCTATTACTTCTCTGATTCTATTTAAACCAATAGGACTAATCTTAATTATTTATTCATATCCTATTTAAATCTACTCCTAAGAACTATAATAAGTTTTTAAAACCTGTCCATTTTTACCACTAGTAGTACAAAGATACTTAGCAGTGTTATTATCATAACTATCATAATAATAAGTCGCTATCATATATCCACTATCGACCTGCACATCGCTAAACCAAAGCTCAGTCTTCAGAAGATCAGTTTTCGCCTTAGTGCTAATCTTCATTCTACTAAGATAGCAATATCCACTTTTATATGTCGTATAATAAACATATCCACTAGACAAATCCATTAGCTGTGCATTTGAAATAATTCTAGACTTGCTAGTTGAGCTAGTCTTGATCTTGTATATATGGCTGTTGTAATTAAAATATATGTAATCAGAATATGCCTTCAAATTCACAGGTATATATGTTCCGCTAGACATAATCTTTGAAGTACCGCCTGTTAGCCCTATACGTCTCAAGTAATTGCTTTTAGTACCATAATTTGTGTAATAAATTTTTGATTTATACACTATAAACTCGTTTATACTGCTAGACTTCTTGATACACTTGTCACTACTTCCAGACAAAGACATTCTATAAATCCCAATTACCTTATTAGAATCCCAAGAACCCTCAGTAAAGCTCTCCTTCAAATAGTAAATATATCCATTATAGACAACTGGATTGCTTCCTTTCTTCAAAACCTTTGCATCCTTACCACTAGTTCTGACCTTGAAAATATAAGGATAATATCCACCAGTCCCTTGGAACGTATCCATCACGCAGTAGATCCAACCGTCCTTCACGATCAAATCATCAAATGACCACGCATTACTGTTGCTGTATACTAATGTAGATTTCTTAGTGCTTGTGTTGACCTTGTATATCTTGTTGTAAACAGAATAATACATGTAATCGCCTGATTTTATACTGGCTGCTGGAGTTGAAGTAGCAGGTATTTGTGCTGCTTCTGATACCCCTGTGAAAGCACATGTAAATATTATTGCTAGAGCTAGGATGATGCTTGTAAGTTTCTTTTTCATAGTTTTTCCCCCTTTGTTCAAAATTAGATGTTGCAAAATAGAATAGATTTTCATATTTATTTGTATTATATCACAATACTATCATCAAAATTTCTCATATATTTCTATAAAATTTCTTTTTAAAATAAAAACACCTCTTCTTCTTATTTTGAGAGGTGTTTTCTGTCTTGTTTAAAAAGTTGTTCTTGTTTAAAAAATTGTTCTTGTTTTATAATTGTTCTTATTTAAAAAATTATTCTTATTTACTTCTATTATATCATAAAAAATATTTTTTATGCTATTTTTTTTGATATTTTTTATAAGATTTTTGTATTAACTTATCTATATCTATGTATCTAAGATCACTATATTTGGTACTATCTTCACTTATAAGTGTTTCTATTTTTTCTTTATAATTATCTGTAATTATATAATTATCTCTTATTTTGCCCTCATACTTATATGTATAAACATATATCTTTTTTTCTTTATTATTTAATTCTTTAAATTGCCTATATATTTCATATTCAAAAACTTTATAATGTTTCATAATATTTTTTATATATCTATCTACACTTATAAAAGGCTCTTTTCTTGAATTTATAAAGCTCTTTTCAATATAATCATTTAAATTTTTATATAATTCATGCTTTAAATTGTCTATACCATAAGAGTCTTTTATCTCTTCAATTATATCTTCTATAAAATAATTCTCTGTTGGGAAATTAAGAAGATTTTTATCAAAATTATCTTTTGTTGTTATCAGTAATACAAACTCCTTATGATTTTTTATAGATTTTATTAATGGAGTCATATCTTTATCATTCGAAATAATAGCAACTCCATCAACAATATCATTTATATACATTTGTTCTATTGCATCTGTTGCAATTTGAACATCAGCATAATTTTTACTATTATTACATGTATGTATAGTTCTTAGACCCAACTGCTGTAATTTTGTTTGATGATATGATTCATGCATATCTTCTATATCAAAATTACAATACGCAATGATATCTAGTACATTGTAATTATTTATTTCTAAGAATTTTTTTAGCTTTTGAAAAAACTCTTTTTCAAATATGTTTTCATTTTTATTTATTAAGTTATAATGTAAATTCTCATAATCCACATAAACTATAATATTTTTTTTATTTGTTATCATATTCTATTCCTTTCTTTGATAATTGTATACTTATATTACTAAAAAATTATATATTTTACAATATTGACAAAGAATTAATTATATAATCTATTAAAGTTGCAAAAGAGTTCTTTTCAATAAAAATAAAAAGAACTCTTTTAATCTGAATTTTATACAAAATTATCTTCAAATCACACTAAAATTCCATTCAATATCTCAGTTAAAAAATATTTCTTAAACCTAAAATATTCATAGAAAAATACGACTCCTAATCCAAATCCACATAAAGCATACATAAAAACCAATTTACTTTTAATGTAGAAAAAACATCCTACTTCTAAAATAGCAAAAATAAAACTTATTATAGATAAACTTCTCGCCATTCCATAAATTGATAAAAATACAAATGCTGTTGAGTATATTTCATGATTGTTTTTTTCAACATAGCAAATCAATGTTCTTATATCTTTACAATCATAATTAACCTTAAAACAATTTCTGTACTTTTCTTCAAACACGCTATACAAATCTGAACTAATTAATGCTTTTAAATCTAGCTTTGACTTAAAGAACTTAATCTTCTCAACAATCCTTTTTTCCATTATAAAAGAGCTTGCAGAAGATACAATATGTCCTAAACAATAGCCAACTAATACAACTAAAAGAGCATAAATAGTTTTGTAATAGCTAGTTAGATTTTGTAATATAACCCAAAAATTTAACTCTTTATCTATATTTCGATAGAAAATATATAAATACAAAATCAGAACCAATCCTGGAACTAAATATCCAAAAAAATCATACAAAGTCGCTTTTATTCCTAATTTATCCATTTATTACCTCTCTTAGTCTAACTTATATTTCTAATATCCACCATTGACTTCTTTATATTCTGCCATAAATCTAAATTCCTATTTTTATATAAATCAATCTCTGAATCACTTATGTCAAAATCAAATCCCCAATGACAGCCTTTATATTTCTCTGTTATTCCATCTATATTTTTTGATGAATATATTTGTTTACCATATTTCAAAAATCTTTTTAACTTTTTTGGCAGGCAAGTTATAGTAAGTATTATATCCTCACTAATACTTACTATATTTTTGCTTAAATACCTATTCACCTGATTAAAATGACCTACAATAAAAAGTACTTCTGGATATCCTTCTAAACTTCCAAAAGGAAAAGTTTCTAAAACTATAAACTCATCTGTTTCTCCAGTTTTTATTGCATATAGCTTAAAAACGTCAAATATATAAGAAACTCTTTGAGCTAAACTAGCTTTTTCTGATTTACAAAGTAAATATCTCATTATTTCTCACTCCAAAGGTAATTTCCAGCTCTATAAATATTTAAATCTCTTGGTAATTTAATATCGCCATTTTTAGTATTTTTTATATTATATCCCTTATTAGGAAGTTTATCTGAGCCTCCATTTGATGCACCTGTATTGTCTGAAACTATATATACAACTTCATTATCGTCACCTTTTACTTCGAATATTTTTTCAGCTTGTACTAATTTTCCATGATGAGGTAATTGTATATATTTATATGATCCTACTTTATCTTCAATTGCTGCAAAACTAGAATCTCCACTCAATAACAATTTTTGATTATTTATTTTTATTGAAATTTGAACACTTGTAGCATTAACAATTGTTTCTCTATCTATAGTATCTCCTTCTGTAGTATCTAAAGCTTTTGCAAATGCCTCTAAAAAGTATTTTTCTGTTGGACCTTCTATAAAAACACCGTCTATAACTTTTTTACCTATATAAATATCATCTAATAAGTCTTTATTCCCTAATTTTGCTATATTATCATATATATTAGTTATTTGTCTTTTTATAGATTCTCTATTTTTTCTTCCATCATCTATAATCTCTAAAAGTTCATCTACATATTTTAATAACAATATAGTAATTACTTTTGAAACTCTTCCTTGTTCAATAAGATATGGTATACCATCAAAATGATCATCATCATTATGTGATAATACAACAGTTACTTTTTCTATACCTTTTTTATCTATATATTCAATAACTCTCTTTGCATGCTCTATATGACCACAATCAAATACTGCAACTTCACTTCCATTATCTATGATAAAACAATCACCATAATTTATAGTTGTATCCTTATAATTTTTTGAGCTTAAAACATTTACTTCCATTTAAATTGCCTCTCTTTCCTAATTTTCTTAATTATTTATTTTTTCTTAATTTTCTACCTGGAATTAATAATTAATAGACTATAAACTAGATATAAATATATCTAGTTTTGCTAATATCATTAAACAAAATTAATTATATTTTTTGAAATGCATTTGGTATGTATAAATAAATTTATTTATTGCATT
>NZ_JAXEWM010000108.1:0-17443 GCF_034113885.1 Intestinibacter sp. | reverse complement strand
TCTCACTTTTCATTTAAATTTAATCATTATTTGAATTTTTTGAATATATTATGAAATAAAAAAGAGCTTTCCATCCATCTAAGGACGAAAAGCTCGCGTTACCACCTTAATTCTAAGATATACATAAAATACATCTTAGCTCTTAATAAATTTAACGATTCTAACCGTCTAAGCCTACTACTATTTCAGCTCAGCGACTCCAAAGCTACCTTCTGCAAATCCTATCTAAAAAAATCTTCCAGCATGTGATTTTTCTCTCTGTTAGCAGTATTTACATACTCCTCTTCTTCTCAGTCTTTACTTATATAATTATATGGATTAATTATTCTTTTATTATATATAATATACTTTATTTTTGTCAATCCATATTTTTTATTTAATTGATAAAAATTTTAATATGCAGATATCCAATATCGTCTACCCAATTTCTACCATAGTACCTTTTTTTGCATAAATTATTTTTTCACAGATATTTGTTATATGGTCTCCTATTCTCTCTAAATATCTTCCTACAAATAAAAGTCTAACTCCTTGGTTGATATTATTTTGTGGATCCTTGTGCATTACTCTTAGAGAATCTTTTCGAATTCTATAATATAATTCATCTAGTTCCTTGTCCTTTAGCGCAATTTGATACGCCATTTCATCGTCTTCTTCTAAAAAGGCTACCATTAAATCTTCAAGCATTTGTGTACACATTTCAGACATTTTTGGTATATCAATCAATTCCTTTATATGTTCATCATTTCCTATGGCAATAGTTTCCTTACATATATTAACTGCGTAATCTCCTATTCTCTCTAATTCAGTTGAAATATCAGACAAAACATATATATATCTTAAATCTTTAGTCATAGGATGCTTTGATGCCATTAATTCTACACTTCTGTCTCTTATGTACTCTCTAAGTAAATCTATATCATCATCGCTTTCAACAACCTTTTTTGCTTGTTCTAAATTTTTAGAAACCATGCTATCAACAGACAATGATACAGCTTCCTTACATCTTACAATCATGCCTGAAGTATATTCTTTTAAAGTCTTTATACTTAAACCTATATCTTCATTTGCCATAATATACCGACTCCTTTGCTTTTGGATTAAAACTTTCATTAAAAATAGATTTTTAATCCTTGACAAGTATTTTTAAATTGTAATAACAATCTATTAATATAATTATAACTTATAATTATATATTTTTGATATAAAAGTCGCATGTATGGAATAAAATTAACCTACTACATGCGACTTTTTATTTAAAAACAACGATATTCGATTATAATTCTTTTTCTAATTGGTCGACTAATTCTGCAAATACACTTAAAGCTTCATCAACTGATTCTTTTTTATGCATATCTACCCCTGCTGCTTTTAGTTGGTTTAATGGATAGTCAGAGCCTCCACTCTTTAGAAATTCCTTATATCTAGCAACTGCTGGCTCTCCTTCTTCAAGTATTTGTTTACTTAAAGCACTTGCAGCAGAAAATCCTGTTGCGTATTTGTATACGTAGAAATTAGTGTAGAAATGTGGAATTCTAGCCCATTCAAGCCCTATTTCTTCATCTACAACACAAGATTTACCGTAGTATTTTTCATTTAATTTGTAGTATATATCTGTAAATCCTTCTGCTGTCAATGGTTCTCCACCTTCTACTGTTTCGTGAACTATCTTCTCGAATTCAGCAAACATAGTCTGTCTGTATACTGTAGTTCTAAATTGTTCTAAGTAGTAGTTCAATAAGTAGATTTTTTCTTCTTTTGAGTCTGATTTTTTAAGTAAGTAGTTTATCAAAAGAAGTTCGTTTAATGTAGATGCAACCTCTGCTACGAATATTTTATATCCAGAATATAGGTAAGGCTGTGTTTTCTTAGAGTAATAGCTGTGCATAGAGTGACCTAATTCGTGTATTAATGTAAATAGAGAATTTAAGTCGTCGTGGTAATTCATAAGCACATATGATTTAGAATCATAGCATCCCCAAGAATACGCTCCTCCTTGCTTTCCATCGTTTTCATATACATCTATCCAGCCATTATCAAATGCCTCTTGTATATGAGATAAGTATTCTTCTCCCATTGGTTTTAATGCTTCTAGCACAATTTTTTTAGCTTCCTCATATGGTATTTTCATATCGAAATTTTCTGTTAGAGGAACGTATAAATCGTACATATGAATTTCATCTAAGCCTAAAAATTTCTTTTTAAGATCTACATATTTATCTAATGCTGGTATATTTTCACTTACTGATTTAATCAAGTTTTCATATACATCTACACTTATATTATCTGCAAATAGAGAGCCTTGTAGTGCACTTTCATATTTTCTAATTTTTGCGTAGAAAATTTCTGATTTTACACCACCGTAAAGAGTTGATGCAAAAGTATTTCTATATTGCTTATAAACAGAATACAATCCTTCAAAAGCATCTTTTCTAACTCTTCTATTCTTACTCTTTAAAAATAAAGAAAAATTGGCATGTGTTATTTTTACCTTGTTGCCCTCTTCATCTTCTATCTCAGGGAATTGCATATCTGCATATGACATCATATCATATACGTTTTCTGGTACAGAGCTTAAATCAGATGCTGCAGCTAATATTTCTTCTTCCTTTTCACTTAGAGTATGTGGTTTTTCTCTTAGTATTTCGTATATATATTTTTTGTAGAAAGATAATTTTTCATCCTTTAAAAACTCATTTAATTTAGCTTCATCTATATTTATTATTTCTGGAACCATATACGAAGTCGCCATAGATAATTCAGTAGATAGCATATCTATTTTTGTGGCTTTTCCTTGATTTGCATTTACTCTCGTATCCTCATGGCTTTTCATATGAGTATATACATATAGCTTTTCAAGTACTCTACCTGCTTCCTCTGAAGTATGTAATGCATCATATAAATTTTCCTTAGATTCTGATAGCTTACCTTTATAAGTGCCAACGTTTTCTATCAAGCTCTTAACCTTATCGATATCTTTATTCAAATCTGACTCTTCTGGATACATTTCGTCAATAGTCCATTTATATTGGCTTTCAATATTTTGTCTTTCCATTTTAAGTCTCCTTTCTGATTTTTCATAATTATACTTTAATTATAATGATATATGTTTCCCAAAAATTAAATTTTAAACACTGGTATTTATTATTTTAATCATAAAAATAAAAATCTAAAACTCCATTAACTTCCTTTATACGCCTCTCTAACTCCTCAACTATAATTCGTCTATCATAGCTAATACTGTATTTTGCTGTCCAAATTTGAGTTCCTTTGCTGTTAATATCAAAATTTCTTATAGCTATTTTACATTCCTTTAAAATCGCAAAGGTATCTTTGACAGCATCTAGATTTGATATCGTCAAGTACAATTTGCAGCTACGATTTTTAAAAAGTAGCCTATCAATTCTCTTCAACGACAACAACGTAATCATTTCTAATACCCATGCAGTAATCCCTAAAACATACTCTCCATATCCTATTGCTATTCCTATACAGGCAGTAGCCCAAATTCCTGCAGCAGTTGTAAGACCTCGTATTCCACTAGAATTTTTTAAAATTGCTCCAGCTCCTAAAAAACCTATTCCTGAAAGAACTTGTGCTGGAAGCCTAGCGGGATCCATAGTACTATAAGTGCTGTAATTATTAAATAATTGTAAAGCAGTAACTGATGTCACACAAGCGCCCAAGGCTACAAGTATATGAGTCCTAAAACCTGCAAATTGATGTGATTTTTCTCTTTCTAATCCTGTAAGACCACCTATAACTAGGCATATTAATAATCTTATTATAATTTCTTTTTCGCTGATAAAATCTCCCCCTCTTCCTATTTTATATACTAATATATATTATATAGTAATAAAGTAAATAACCCACGATTTGTGGGTTATTTACTCAAATATATATACTTATTTATTAAAATATCTATTTGCTTACTTGCTTCTGTTAATTCTTCTTCAAATATGTCTGGATATTGTATATATGTATTTATTTGTTCCCTTACTTCTTCAATTTCTTTTTTGATCATTTCTAATTCATTATTTTCCATATTATCACCACTAACACTTAAAATTTAAATTATCTTCATCGATTAATATCAATAAGAGAGCCTCCCACTTTTACCATCTTAGGATAACAAAACTTTGATACTAAACCTACAAAAAACCCCGTAGCCAATGATGTAACTAACATAAAAGGTAAATAAGTTACAACCAATAAATTTTCTACTATAACACTTGCAACTAACAGTTGACCCAAATTATGACCTATAGCCCCTATAATACTGACTCCTATTGTAGAGAATCCTTTAATTTTTGTAGCTAAATACATTAAAATTAAACTTAAATATGCACCCCCTATACTAAATAGTAAATAAGACATAGGACCAGTAAAAATAGATGATAAAATAACTCTAACTGTTACAATTATAAACGTTTCTTTTAATCCGAAAATTAGTAACGAAATTAAAGTTATTATATTAGTTAAACCTAATTTTGCTCCTGGAAAAAATACAATCAGTGGATTTGGTATATAAGTCTCTAATATATATAATATTAAACTATATCCAACCATTAGCCCTAAAAAAGTCATTTTTTTTGTCTTCATAGTATTCTATCTCCAAATTATACATTTATATAATAAAATATTTTTTTGTATACTATTATAATACAATATTTTTCGATAAATCTCCACTTTTTGGGCATTTTTGAAAAAATTTATAGAAAAAACTTAGATTAAAATTTATTATAAATTTTTTAACATAATTATATCATTAGGAAACTTGACTTTTTTCTAAAGAATTATTACTATATAAGTATAATAATAATTTGAAAATGAATTTCATTAGGAGGTATTAATGATGACTGTTTACGATTTAAAGGTTGGTCAAAAAGCGACTATTAATAATATAAATGGCGATATACGCTTAGCTAAAAGATTATTTGCATTAGGATGTATATATGGAACTGAAATAGCAGTAAAAAAGGTTGCTCCTTTTGGAGATCCTATAGTTATAAATTTTAGAGGATTAAACTTAGCACTTAGAAAAAACGATGCTAAGAATATCGGCGTTAGATAAAGAGGTGGTATCATTGATTAATGTAGCCTTATTTGGTAATCCCAACGTAGGAAAAACAACTGTATTTAATTTACTTACAGGATCAAATCAATACGTTGGAAACTGGCCAGGAGTTACTATTGAAAAAAAAGAAGGTTATCTACAAAAAGATATTAAAATTGTGGATTTACCTGGAATATATGCAATGGATACTTTCTCAAATGAAGAAAAGGTATCTAAATCCTTCTTAGAAAATGAAGATGTAGATGTAATATTAAATATAGTAGACGCATCTAATTTGTCTAGAAACCTATATTTAACTACTCAGCTTATGCAGTACAATAAGCCAATTATCTTACTGTTAAATATGCTTGACTTAGCAGAGGTAAAGGGAATTAAAATCGACTACGATAAGCTTGCTGATGAACTCGGCGTAAAAATAGTTCCTATTATAGCTAAGAAAAAAAGTGGAACTGAAAATCTAGAAGAAATTATAAGAAGCTCTGTCCATGAAAAAACTTCTTATATAGAGGATTTCGGAACAGAAAGCGAAACTTATGAAAAAATAGATGCAATTTTAGAAAAATGTACTATACACGACACTAAAGATAAAAAATCCATAACAGATAGAATAGATGATTTTGTTTTAAATCCAATTTTAGCTTACCCAATATTTGTAGGAATATTACTTTTATTATTTAAATTTACTTTCGATTGGGTAGGAGGTCCTCTACAAGATTTAGCTACTACGCTTATAGAAAATTACATCATAACACCTGTAGATGGACTTTTAGTAAATTCTAGTGCATGGTTTAGATCATTAATAGTAGATGGTATACTGGGATCTCTAGGTGGTACACTACCATTTTTCCCATTAATCTTTGTTTTATTCTTAGGAATTTCACTATTTGAAGACAGTGGATATATGTCTAGAGCAGCATTTCTTATGGATAAAATAATGAGTAAGGTTGGTCTATCTGGTAAAGCATTTATACCAATGGTTATGGGTATAGGATGTGCATCTCCAGCTATAATGGCAACTAGAACCTTAGAAAGTGAAAAGGATAGAAAAATAACTGCATTGATTTCTCCACTTATGACTTGTGGAGCTAAATTACCGATTTATGCATTATTTATAGGCATATTTTTCGATAAACACGCAGCCATAGTCACTACATCTTTATATATATTAGGAATTGTAGTAGCTATATTTGTAGCTTTAATTTTAAATAAAACTATTTACAAAACAGAATTAGAACCATTTGTATTGGAGCTTCCTGAGTACAGAGTTCCAACATTGAGCGCACTTTTAAAAAATGCTTGGAATAAATCAAAGGGCTTTTTAATCAAGGTTGTAACTGTAATGTTCTATATGTCAGTTGCTATATGGGCATTATCTTCATTTAACCTAGCAGGATTTACAGAAAATATAAACGAGAGCTTCCTATCTTATTTAGGAAAGGTACTTGCTCCTATATTTGCTCCATTAGGATTCGACGATTGGAGAATATCAGTTGCACTGATAACTGGTCTTGGAGCTAAAGAGGTTGTCGTAAATACACTTTTAATTTTATTCGGCGATTTATCTACTGGACTTACTAGCGTATTTACTGTTATAACTGCTTATACTTTTTTAATTTTCTGTGCTCTATATACTCCATGTATAGCGACTTTAGCAACTATGAGAAAAGAATACGGAAATAAAATGATGTTCGCTTCTCTATTCTATCAATTTGGATTAGCGTGGATCGTCGGATTCTCCTTTAACTTAGTTGGATCTTTAGTTGTATTTGGTCAAACAAATGTATCAATAGCACAATTCATTGCTTTCTTAATTGTAATTATTGCTACTGTAGTTTTATTAAATTACTATTCTAGAAATAATAAATTGAATTCAAGTCACCATTGTGATTGTTCTTCTTGTACATCAAAATGTAGCAATCATTCAAAATAAGCTGGAATTAAAAATTCCAGCTTTTATTTTGTTCAAATATTGTTATATTAAACCTTATTTATTAAATTAATCATCATCTCTATCGTCGTCATCATCATCGTCGTATCTATCATCATCATAATCGTCATCGTCGTAATCTCTATCGTCATCATATCTGTCATCATCATAATCTTTTTCAAACTCTATAACAGCACCTGTTGTTGCATCTAAAACTATATCGTATTCGATATTATTTCCAACTAATTCTCCTTCATATTCTGCTCTACCATCATCCATATCAAATTCGAAGTCTACTAATGTTGCTCCTGAAGCCTTATTCTTCATTATTTTTTTAGCTTCTTCTCTGCTTATGTAATTTTCTTTAGCTTCAGTTGTGTTTTCGTCTTTATTGCTTTCTTTACTTATAGTTTGATCTTCTAATTTATCTTCTTCGTCGTATACTTCTTTTTCAAGAGATAATATTTTACCTGTATTAGCATCTACGTCGATATCATATTCCATATTATCTTTTACTAATGTTGCATCATATTGTAATATTCCATCGTCTTTTTCAAGCTTAAATTTTATTATCTCTGCCCCTGGAACTTTCTTTGCTATTAACTCTTTTGCTTCTGCTTCTGTTATAGTGGCTTGCTGTTGTGTTGTAGTATTAGTTGCCGCTTTATTTTGAGCATTTGCCGATATTTGAGATACTCCTACTATAGATATTCCTGCTATCATTATTGCTCCTAAACCGATTGCTATATTTCTCTTTATTTTCATATTATTGTCCTCCTAAATTTTTATATTTTTTGTTTTATTTTCTTTTACTATTAAATACATACTCAATATAAAATTTAGGTACTTTTTTTAAAAATAAAAAATATTTTTCTAAAAAACAACTAAATAAAGGAGCTACACACTATTTTAGTATGATAGCCCCTAATTTATCTAATAATCACTAATTAAATTTTTTAGAAAGTAACATCTAATGTAATTTCTTTACCATTTCTATTTACAGTTATTTTAGCCTTGTCTCCAGTAGTATAATTATATAATTGTTTTGTTAAATCTGACATTACTGATAAATCTACATCATCTATCTTAGTTATTATATCTCCAGATTTTATTCCAGCTTTTTCTGCTGCTGATCCTGATACTACTTCTGAAACATATACTCCTGTTTCAGAACTCAATTGTTGGTTTGTATATTGGGCATATGTTTGTGCATCTGTACCCTTAATTCCTAATGTTACTTTTTCATAACTACCCTTTTCTATTATTGATTCTATTATTGGTTTTGCAGTATTTATAGGTATTGCAAATCCTAAACCTTCACCTTCTGAAGCCTTTGCAGTGTTTATACCAATTACTTGACCACTTTCATTTAATAATGGCCCACCACTATTACCAGAATTTATACTTGCATCTGTTTGGATAAGACCAGTCATAGTAGTTTCTTCAGTTGATATAGTTCTATCTAATCCACTTATTATACCTTGTGTAACTGTTCTCGCTAAATCTAGTCCATATGGATTTCCTATAGCTATTGATATATCACCTATAGATACCTTATCACTATCTCCAAGCTCTGCAGCTGTAAGACCTGTTTTTTCCACTTTAACTATAGCCAAGTCAAGCTGTGAATCATACCAAGCTACATTACCATCTATTGTACTTCCATCGCTAAATAATACATTTACTGTCCTAGCTTGACCATCAGATATAACATGTGAATTTGTAAGTATATATCCATTTGAATCAACTATTATTCCTGTACCTACACCAGTTGATTCTGTAGGCATAGAGAAAAAGTTGTCACTGCTCACTGTAGTTGTTGTTATACCTACAACTGAAGGCAATGCTTTTTTGCTTACTGCTTGATATACATTCGTTGTCTTTCCATCGTCGTTGACTACTATCTGTGAACTCGTTCCTTGACTACTTGTTCCATTTAAAATACCTGTTTTATTGACTACCACAACTGTTAATAGTGAACTTAAAACGGAACAAACAATTGCCACTATTATAACTAAACTTATACTTTTTTTCTTTGACATAATAATCCTCCTATATCTACAATATTTATTTGCTCAAATAGTTTACATATTAAAAAATTAAATATTTTAAAATACTTTTCCTTTTTTCTATGATTTTATTATATTATCTCAATCTTAATTTAAACTTAATCTATAAAAATATCATTAAAATAATATGAACTTTTTTTCAAGGATATATCAAAATTTACAACAAAATAGTATATTATTTAAATAATAGTTTCTAGGAGGTATTTTTTATGGAAATAAGACAAGCAAAAATAAGTGAATTAAACGATGTAATGCAATTTTACTACGATATAACAGATGATATGAAGGACTCTGAATTTGAACCTGGATGGGAGAAAGATGTGTATCCAACAAGAGAAGCTGTACAAAACGCCATCCAAAACGATGAATTATTCATAGCTGTAATAGATGAATCAGTTGTTGCATCTATGATTTTGAACCATGAATGTACAGATGGATATGAAACTGCATCTTGGAATATAAGTGCAACACGAGAAGATCTATGGGATTTAAATATATACAGACTTTGAAGCTATTCTATGAAGATACTGGTTTAACTGATTTTCTTTTATATGAATTAGTTTTGTAAATTTAAAATTTAAAAAATCCAAATAAAATGATTGCACTCATTCTATTTGGATTTTTATTTCAATATTTATAATTAATCTAATCTATATAATCTTATAATCTTTTTTCTAATTCTTCTTTTTCTTTTTCATAACCTGGTTTTCCAAGTAAAGCGAACATGTTTTTCTTGTAAGCTTCAACACCTGGTTGGTTGAATGGATTAACACCTAGTAAATATCCACTTAAACCGCAAGCTTTCATGAAGAAGTAAGCCATGTAACCGAAGTTATATATGTCTAATTTTTCTATGTTTATTATCATGTTTGGTACTTGACCATCGTTATGAGCTAATACAGTACCTTGTAAAGCTTTGTGGTTTACATAGTTTAGACCTTTTCCAGCTAAGTAGTTTAATCCGTCTAAGTTAGCTTCATCTGATTCTATAACTACATCTTTTCTTGCTTTTTCTACGTTTATTACTGTTTCGAATAATATTCTCTTACCATCTTGAACATATTGTCCCATAGAGTGTAAGTCAGTTGAGAAATCTACTGATGCTGGGAATATACCTTTTTGGTCTTTTCCTTCACTTTCTCCGTATAATTGTTTCCACCATTCACTTACATAGTGTAATGTTGGTTCGTAGTTTACTAATAATTCTATATCTTTACCTTTTCTATGTAATAAGTTTCTTATTACTGCATATTGGTATGCATAGTTGTCATCTATAACATCTGTAGAGAAATCAGCTCTAGCGTCTGCCATACCTTTCATCATTTCATCTATATCAAGTCCTGCTGCAGCTATTGGAAGTAAACCAACTGGTGACATTACTGAGAATCTTCCTCCGATGTCATCTGGTATAACAAAAGTTTCATATCCTTGTTCATTTGCTAATTGTCTAAGAGCTCCTCTTTTAGCATCAGTTGTTGCATATATTCTCTTAGCTGCTTCTTCTTTTCCATATTTCTTTTCTAATATATCTTTGAAGATTCTGAATGCTATAGCAGGTTCTGTAGTAGTTCCTGATTTAGATATTACGTTTACTGAAACATCTTTTCCTTCTATTAATTCTATTAAATCAGCTAAGTAAGAAGAACTTATACTGTTTCCTACAAAGTAAACTTCTGGAGCTTTTCTATCTTCTTTTGATAAGCTATTTCTGAAAGTATGTGAACACATTTCGATAGCAGCTCTTGATCCTAAGTAAGATCCACCTATACCTATTACTAATAATACATCTGAGTCAGATTTGATTTTTTCTGCAGCTTTTTTTATTCTGTCAAATTCTTCTTTGTTGTAATCAACTGGCCAGTCTATCCATCCTAAGAAGTCATTTCCTAATCCAGTTTTTTCGTGAAGTGCTTTGTGAGCAACTGTTACATATGGTTGCATTGCGTCTATTTCTGATTTGTCTAAAAATCCTAATGCTTTACTATAGTCTAAATTTAATTTAGTCATGTTAATCCCTCTCTTTTTTAAAGTTATTTGTTATTTATAATATATTTTTTATCTCTTTAAACATCTAAATTATAACATATTTTTATTGTATACAAAATATCAAAAATATATATTTTTTGGCTTTTTTTCCTTTTTTTGACTGTAAAATTATCTATGTTTTTATGAAAACGCTATCATTTGATGATTTGTAATTACAATCGATATTTTAAATTCGTTTTTGATACAAACAATCTAAAAAAGTCTTCGTATTATTTCTTTTGTCATTTTAAGTATTTTTACAAAATAAAAGAGGTGCTTTTATACACCCCTTTTATTATTATATTCATAATTTAATTATTTATCGCCTATTTTTTGTTGAATAACTTTTTCAGCTATGTTGGCTGCATGGTCTGAAATTCTCTCTAAGTTAGTTAAAATTTCTAAGTAAATTACACCATTATCTATACTACAAAGATTGTTGTTTAATCTTCTCATGTGATTTACTCTACATGATTCTTCCATTATATCTACTTGTTCTTCTATTTTTATAACTTTACAAGCTAAGTTAACATCAGATGTAGCCATCGCTTCTAGAGCATATGTGTATGCAGATATAACCTTGTTGTACATATCACTTATTTCACTTTGACCTTGTTCAGAGAAAACAACTTGACCATCTATAGCTGATTGTGCTATTTCAGCTAAGTTTTCAGCGTGGTCACCTATTCTTTCTATATCATTTACTGTATTAAATAAATCATCGACAGTTTCACGGTCTGCATCACTTAAAGAAGCCTTAGATAGTTTTAAAAGATAATTTAATATTGTTTTTTGTAATTGATTTATTATCTGTTCTAATTTTAAAGTATTTTCAATTCCTTCAGTAGAAACCTCTAATATACCTTCCATAGCGCTATCTACACTATCTCTAGCCTTTTCACCCATTCTAGATACTTCCTTGATGATACTAGCTAAAGCAATTGGTGGAGTTTGAATCATTCTGTCGTCTATGTATTTTATTACTCTAGTTTCATCTTCGTCCACTCCATCTTTACTATCTGGAACTATCTTCATAGCTAATTTAACTATTAATTTATTACATGGTAATAATAACAATGTTGAAACTACGTTAAATATAGTATGTACATTTGCTATTTGTCTTGCAACATTACCTGGATCCATTGCTACTACTAATTTTACAACTATGTTATTTAATAAAATTAAGAATATAATTGTTCCTAAAATATTAAATATTAAATGCACTGTAGCCGCTCTTTTAGCATTTTTATTTGCACCAATACTTGATATCAATGAAGTTACGCAAGTACCTATATTTTGTCCATATAATATTGGTAATGCTGATGCAAGTGGAACTAATCCTTGTGATGCTAATACGACAAGCATACCCATTGCAGCTGATGAACTTTGGATTATAGCTGTTATCCCAAATCCTAATAAAAGCCCTAATATTGGATATTTTCCAAATGTAGTTAATAAATCTGTAAAGCCTTTATATTCTGCTAATGGATTTACTGCTGATTTCATTGCTTCCATACCTGTAAATAATAGACCAAATCCTATAAATACTTCTCCAACTTGCTTGTATTTTTCATTATTTCCAAATAAGTATAATAAAATACCTATTCCTAAAGCAAGTGGTGCCATACCAGTTAAATCAAATGATACGATTTGGGCTGTTACAGTTGTACCTATGTTAGCACCCATGATTACTCCAACTGCTTGTGGAAGACCCATAAGACCTGCATTAACAAACCCTACAACCATTACAGTAGTAGCACTAGAACTTTGAATAACTGCTGTTACTGCTGCTCCAAGAAGTACTCCCATAAAGATGTTTTTTGTTAATAGCTCGATAATTTTTTTCATTCTAGATCCAGCTACTTTTTCTAGAGATTCACCCATAAGATTCATCCCATATAAAAATAAACCTAGACCACCTAAAAGACTTATAACTATTTGCACTTTTTTCCTGCTACTCAAAATATACCCAATTATATCCATAATAAGTTTTCGATTATTATTTTTATATTTTAAAACTTAATTTTTCATATTTTTATGAGTAGCTTCTCCTTTCTTATTATTTTTATTTATATTTTTTTAACTTTCATATTTTCTTGAAAGCTTTTTTGCTTCCTATTCGATTTTTCCTAAATATTTAATAGTTAGGTATTTAAGTACAATTTTATTTTATAATGTTGTGAGTACAAACATCAATACTTTTTTTACTGTTTGTAATATATTACCAAAATTATTACTATTATTTTTCCAAATATTTAATTTCTAATGCAATTTTTATCATTTATTTTAATTGTAAATACTGTTCAATTATTTTTTCGGCACATTTAATACCATCTACAGCTGCAGTTACTATTCCACCTGCATAACCTGCGCCTTCACCACATGGATATAATTTCTCTACATTTACAGATTCTAGAGTTTCCTCATCTCTGACAATTCTTATAGGTGCCGATGATCTAGTTTCCACACCTGTTAAAACTGCATCGTACATAGAAAATCCGTTTAATTTTTTGTCTAATTTAGGTAAGGCTTCCATCATAGTTTCACATACAAATTCGGGTAAACAATCTTTTAAATTGGCAAATGTATATCCTGGCTTGTAAGAAGGCTCTACTGTTCCTAACTCTGTAGATACTCTATCTTGTAAAAAATCTCCTACTAGTTGGACCGGAGCATTGTAATTTCTACCGCCAAGCTCGTAAGCTAATTTTTCGTATTTTCTTTGGAACTCTACCCCTGCTAGTGGATGATCACTTCCGAAATCAGAAGGCTTTACATTTACTAAAAATGCGCTATTTGCGTTTTTCTTGTCTCTAGCATGCTCACTCATACCATTAGTCACAACTTCGCCTTCTTCAGATGCTGAGGCTATTACAGTGCCTCCTGGACACATGCAAAACGTATATGCTGTTCTTCCATTAGATGTATGTTCTATTAGCTTGTAGTCTGCTGCACCTAGTCTTTTGTGATTATAAAATTCTTTGTATTGTGATTTATTAATAAGAGTCTGAGGATGCTCTATTCTAGCGCCTATAGCAAATGGTTTTTGAATTATTTTTACACCTTTTTCATAAAGCATTTCATACGTATCCCTCGCACTATGTCCGATAGCAAGTATAACTACATTAGTATCTATTGTCTCTTTGTCATTTACGACTACAGATTTTATTTTTGAATTTTCTACGTTGATTTGAGTCACCTTTGCATCAAATTTTACGCTTCCTCCAAGTCTTATTATTTCTTCTCTTATATTTTTTACCACATTTTTTAGTATATCTGTGCCTACATGCGGTTTGTTAGAATATAAAATTTCGTCTGGAGCACCAAAATTTACAAATTCTTCCAAAACCTTTCTGCATCTAATATCCTTTATTCTAGTAGTAAGCTTTCCATCAGAAAAAGTTCCTGCTCCACCTTCTCCAAATTGAACATTGGAATTGCTTTTAAATTTTCTGTCAGTCCAAAAATTATTTATATCATTTGTTCTGTTATCTACATCTAGTCCTCTTTCAAGCATTATCGGCATATAACCTCTTTGAGCTAAGACTAGAGATGCAAATAATCCAGCTGGCCCACTTCCGATTACTACAGGTCTATGTTCTAATTTTTGCTCTCCTGAAGCCACTCCGATGTATTCTCTTTGTTTTATCTCTACGACATCTTTTAATTTTTTCTTTAAAAGCTTGCTTTCGTTATTTACAACTATATCTACTGTATATACGAAATCTATCTTTCCTCTTTTTCTCGCGTCTATTGATTCTTTGTATATATAATATTTTACTAATTCTTTTTCCTTTATTTTTAATTTTTTTATTAAAGTGCTTTTTATCTTAGATTTGTCATCATCTATACTTAATTTGATATTCGACACCCTCAGCATAAAGATTTCCTCCTAAATTAATTCTTTTAATCACCAGTCAAAAATATAGCGAACTCTTAGAGTTCGCCTTTTATTTACTAATGTTTTTCACTTATAAGTCCTCTTATCACTTTCATGTTGTTAAATACTTTTTCTAAGAAGTTTTCAACTTCTTCGTTGTCTAAAAGAGTTATCTCTAATTCATCGCTATCTGATATATTTTTTGATTCACAGTATGATTTTGCTATATTTATTAACTCTTCTTTGCTTTCTGAAGATAAGTTGTATTCCTTAAAGTCAATTATTATATATTGTTTTATTTTTTCTTTGTTATTTTCATTATAACCAATTTCTATATGATATATAACTCCAAATAAATTAGATGGATCTTCTTCTCCTTTATATATTGGTACTGCAGGATTTGATCTTATAAAATTAGTTGCTACTGCAATAGGATTTCCTAAAGTAAAACTCATAAATCTACCTCTTTCTCTATAATATACTTCTTATTTTAATATTTTATCATTTTTTTATTATATTAAAAGGCTTTTGACTAAATTTTATTATTTTATTTTAAAACAAAAAGCCCCCTATAAAGTAGTATTTCCAATTTTAACTACTTTTATAGGGGAGTATGGGAGAATTTTAACAAATCAGCAATTCTTTATATCTTTTACCCAAAGTTCTGATACTTATATTGTATTTTTTGGATATTTGTTCTTGTGTTACAGTTTCATCTATACTCTTTTTGACATAGTACTCAATAGCGGCTGCCCAACCATTTTCACTACCCTTATAATCTTTATAAGTCCTTTTAAATCTTTCCCATGCCGATATGCATTTTTCTTTGTATTCGCTCTCTACTTTGGAAATTAATGTATCGTATACCTTACAGTGTTCTTTGCTTATTTGGTCGATATTCATTTTCGCAACGAGAGTATTTTCTATTTTTGATTCAATTTGTCCTACTTTTGAAATTGAGATATTTTCTATTTTTGATTCGATTTGTTCAGCCTTGTATGTTGGTATGTTTTCTATTTTATTCGATAGTTTAGAATTTATATTTTTTATATTATTGTTTTTATTAGACGACTTTTTTTGTTTTATATCCTGTTTTTGTTTTCGCTCTTGTATTTGTTTAGTTATCTTTAATCTTTGTTTTAATTTTTCCTCTAATCTTTTACTTACTCGTTTTTTTGCACCTACATTTTTTGATGCTTTAGCTTTTCTAGCCATTACTTGTTTTCTCTGTTTATTCTCTTTTAAATTATTGTCTTGCTTTTCTATAATATTATTTTTTTGAGGTATATCTTGTACTACCTCTGTTATATTTTGCATCTCTATAACTTTTTCTTTATCTGTTTTTTCTCCTATATCCTTATCAGCTTGCTTTAAAATTATTTTTTCTTCAATTTGTTTAACCATCGGTTTATTGAATACTTCTATAATTTCCTTATCCGCATCTTCTACAATTACATCTTGTATTTCCTGTTTTTCTTTATTCATTGCAATATCGCATGCAATTTCCTTTACTTCTTCTTTGTAGAGATCTATTATATTTTTATACATAAATTTAATATTATTTATTAAACATTGCTTCTTAGTTTTTACCTTCTTTTTAGTTTCTCTATACCTATCTTCTATACGCTGTTTAATTTTATCCTTTGTATTTTCATCTATCTTACTTGTCTTATCTAAGAAAATTTTCGTATTGTCTATAGACACAATTCTCGCCAGTATGTAATCACCCACATCAAAAGCACTAAATAATTCAATATCCTCGACATATACATTCTGATCTAATAGAATATCTTTTATCAAAATTTTATTAATATCCTTTTCCTTTACTTGATATATACTCATATATGAATTTAGAGTATTTTCAACTATTGATATATCATTTTTATTTAAAATATTTTTATTTCTATTAAAATAATCCATCATTATACTAGTTTGTTTATTATATTTATAATTTGTTAAATAATATACGTTCGTTATATTTTCTAATACGTAATTATTAATGCAAAATTCTATTTCAAATTTATTTTTATAATCCTTGTATTCCTCTCTATTAGAAAATTCTATTACTTTTTGAATTACTCCTTCAAATTTTTTTCTTCCATTTATTATTCTATTTTTAGCAATTTCCTTAGCTTCATCTTTTACTAAACAGCACTTTTTATATTTTTTTCCACTTCCACATGGACAAAGATCATTTCTTCCTACCAAATTAAATCCCCCTTTTCTTTTCTATAATTAAATAAATTTTCTATAAAAATGAACTGTTTTCCTTTTAGATTTTCGTATAATTGTACTACATTTTCTTTTATATATTTTCAATTATATACATATATCAATTTATTATTTTATTAATCGACTTTAAATACCATTGTACAATTTACTTTTTCACTCTTACCATTTTTTCCTTTGTAATTTTCTATTTTTATAGCATCTATAGAATTCTCTAAATTTAAGTCCTTTAGTTT
>NZ_JAXEWM010000107.1:0-31358 GCF_034113885.1 Intestinibacter sp. | reverse complement strand
GGGCTGATATAGATATATGTTCATGGATACCATTTTTAATATTATTATTAATAGTTTGTGGTTGTGGTGAAATAGGCGACGATGGTTGTTGCTAATAGGTTATAATTACAGCTGTTTAGATATCAAGAGAGAAGACTAAGTTCTTCTCTTTTTTTGAATAAAAATAATTATATTATAAGAATAAAATCTTGAAATAATTTGAACAGGATTGTATAATATAAGCTTAGTGATAAATAGTATTTGTGTAATTAGTATTTAAATATTTGCTCAAAGAGTAGATAATATTTTTATTTGTAGAAAGTTATTTTAAAGACAAAAAATTAGAGAGGTGTTAAAGTATGAAGCAAGGTTTTGATGCAAAAAAATATTTAGAACAACAATCTAAATATATATTAGAGAGAGTTAATAATTTCGACAAGCTATATATAGAGTTTGGAGGAAAGCTTATAGGCGATTTACATGCAAAGAGGGTTTTACCTGGATTTGATGAAAATGCAAAGATTAAAGTTCTACAAAATATAAAGGATCAAGTAGAGGTTATAATTTGTGTTTACGCTGGAGACATAGAAAGAAACAAAAAAAGAGGAGACTTCGGTATAACTTACGATATGGAGGTTCTAAGATTAATAGACGATTTGAGAACTTATGAGCTAGATGTAAACAGTGTAGTTATAACGAGATATGAAGGACAACCTGCGACTACAGTATTCATAAATAAGCTAGAACGTCGTGGTATAAAAGTCTACAAGCATGGTCCAACTAAAGGATATCCATCTGATGTAGATACTATAGTTAGTGAAGAAGGTTTTGGCGCAAATCCATATATAGAAACTACTAAACCAATAGTTGTAGTTACTGCTCCAGGACCAAATAGTGGTAAGCTTGGAACTTGCTTAAGCCAATTATATCATGAAAATAAAAGAGGAAATTCAGTAGGATATTCTAAATTTGAAACTTTCCCAGTTTGGAATCTTCATTTAAATCATCCAGTAAACGTGGCATATGAAGCTGCAACTGTAGATTTAAAAGACGTGAATATGCTAGATTCATTCCACTTAGATAGATATGGAGTAAAGGCTACAAACTACAACAGAGATTTAGAATTATTCCCTGTTCTTAAGAAAATAATCGAAAAAATAACAGGAAAAGAATCAATCTTCCAATCACCAACAGATATGGGTGTAAACAGAGTTGGATTTGGGATATACGACGACGAAGCTGTAAGTGAAGCATCAAGACAAGAAATAATCAGAAGATACTTTAAAACTGGTTGTGAATATAAAAAAGGTGAAGTTAACAAGAGTTCATATGACACTATGTCTCTAATCATGGAAAAATCAAACTTAAAACCTGAAGATAGAAAAGTCGTACTTCCGGCTAGAGAATACAGCGAAAAACTTAATTCAAATTCAGATAAGGATGAAATATGTTCAGTTGTTGCATTAGAATTAAATGACGGAACAATAATAACAGGAAGAAGCTCTGAATTAATGTGTGCTAGTGCAGCTGCAATATTAAACGCTGTAAAACATTTAGCAAATATTCCAGATGATATGTTATTAATATCACCAGTTATATTAGAACCTATTGTAAAATTAAAAACAGAAACTCTAGGAAGTAGACAAGTTTCACTTAGCTTAGAAGAAGTATTGACAGCTCTTTCAATCTGTGCAGTTACAAATCCACCAGCACAAATGGCTATGGATGAATTAGCGAACTTAAAAGATGTACAAGCTCATTCAACAACTATGCTTACTAAGGATGATGAACAAACATTTAGAAAATTAGGTGTAGATGTGACTTGTGAAGCTGTTTATCCTTCTCAAAACTTATACTATGTATAAAAGAGTTGATTTTAAATAGATTTGATATAAAAGAAAATGAGCCTTCTATGAAGAATAGAAGGCTGTAAATTATTATTTTTATTCGTGTAAGTATTAGTATTTTAAAGACCTCATATTTTTGAGGTGGAATATTATTGTATAATTTTTTTTTATAAAAGTCAATGTATTTTAGAAAAAAATAAATTTTAATAGCTAATAAAAAAGAAGTATTGTAAATTATTTTAAGATTGATTTACAATACTTCTTTTAATTTTTTTATCTTATAAGTAAGTTATAGTGTGGTGATAATTTAAAATTTCATTTAATTTATCCTCATCCATTAACTTTCTCTCTAATACAATTTCTCTGACCTTCTTAGGATCTTCATTGCTTTCTGATATAATTTCAGCAGCCATATCGTATCCTATATAAGGAACCAAAGCAGTTGCAAGTAAAACTATTGAATTATCTAAATGCTTTTTGCAATTTCCTTCGTTTGCAGTTAGAGTATTTATGCATTTAGTTCTAAATATTTTTAGAGTTTCTGTAAGCAAAGTCAAGCTCTCAAGAAGGCTTTCTGCAATTAATGGCATAAATGCATTTAATTCAAAGTTGCCGTTTGCAGCGCACATACTGATTGCACTGTCGTTTGCCATTACTTTTATTGCCACTTGAGTCACCATTTCTGGGATGACAGGGTTGACTTTACCTGGCATAATTGTGCTTCCTGCTTGCATATCGCTCAATTTAATTTCTCCAAATGGTTTTGAGTTCATTATGCGAAGGTCAGTTGCTATTTTCATAATATTTACAGCCAACGCCTTTAAAAGCCCTGAAACTTCTACAAATACATCGTTATTTTGTGTTAAATCTATAGGGTATTCGGCTTTTGCAAGACCTATACCTGTCAAATCTCTTATTATTTCGATAACTCTAAATGTGTACATTTTGTTGGCATTACTTCCTGTACCGATAGCAGTACCGCCTAAATTTATCTGTCTAAGTCTCTCTTCAACCTTGTAAATTCTCCATCTATCTCTAGCAATGGCTTGTGCATAGGCGCCAAACTCTTGACCTAGAGTAATAGGTAGTGCGTCCATCATTTCAGTTCTTCCAAGCTTAATTATAAATTCAAATTCATTTTCCTTGCGTTGTAGAGCTTCTTGTAATTTACTGCATTCGTCGCTTAAGGCTCTGACTAAATTTATAGAAGCGATTCTAAGAGCAGTAGGGTATACATCATTTGTAGATTGCCCCATATTTACGTGATCTAGGGGATGTATGTAGTCGTAGTCACCAGGTTCTCTTCCTGAAATTTTTAGAGCCAAATTTGCTATGACCTCGTTTACATTCATATTAGTCGAAGTTCCAGCACCACCTTGTAGTGCATTTGTGACAAAATTGTCATCGTATTTTCCTGCAAGTATTAAATTACAGGCTTCGACTATTGCATTTGCTCTTTCTTTATCTAGAGCCTTTACTTTTTCGTTTGCCATTGCTGCAGCTTTTTTAACTGTTACTATTGAGTAGATAAGCTCTTTTCTAACTTTAGAGTCGCTTATTTTGAAATTTTCAAGTGCGCGTGCTGTTT
This sequence comes from Intestinibacter sp., assembly GCF_034113885.1. Lineage (GTDB taxonomy): Bacteria > Bacillota > Clostridia > Peptostreptococcales > Peptostreptococcaceae > Intestinibacter. Next base: position 27,944 of record NZ_JAXEWM010000107.1, on the reverse strand, counting down.
GAATTCCATAAAGAGCGTCTTGATCTATAGCTACTTTTCCTAATTTATCTTTTTCTATTCTCTTTGCTGTTTTGTTGTCGTCTGTCATAAAATCACTCCTATTCTTCTTCTAACAAATACGCTATATGAGGAAATGCTTCTACAGTTCTATGTAGTATTCCCTGCATATATGCTATTAAAATACCGTAGTTAGTTATAGGAATGTTTTGATCTTGTGCACATTTTATTCTATATTTCATCTCTCTGGCATTTAGAGTACATCCGCCACAGTGAACTATCATTTTATATTTTGATAGGTCAGATGGAAATTCTGTACCACTTGAGAATTCGAAGTTTAGTCGTTTGCCACAGTGTTGCATTATCCATCTAGGAATTTTAACTCGACCTATATCGTCGCATTGTCTGTGATGAGTACATCCCTCAGACATTAAAATTGTATCTCCATCTTCTAGTGTTTCTATTGCCTTTGCACCTTTTACAGTTTCTTCTAGGTCGCCTTTGTAGCGAGCAAATAATATTGAGAAAGAAGTAAGCAGTATATCCTTAGGAGTATCGGCAGATACCTTTGCAAAAACTTGAGAGTCAGTTATTACTAGCTTTGGTTTCTTGCTTAAATTAGCCAGTGTGTCTCTAAGCTCGTATTCTTTCACTACTATTGCAGTTGCATCCGCTTCAAGTATATCTCTTATGGTTTGTTGTTGAGGTAGGATTAATCTTCCCTTTGGTGCAGCCTTGTCTATAGGAACTACAAGCACTACAAAGTCAGAAGGATCTAATAAATCCCCTACGATTTGGAATTTTGATTCGTCTGTAGGAGCTTGTTTTGCTATTAATTCCTTTAGCTCGTATATATTTTCTCCAGTTACAGAGCTCACCCATATAGTATTAGGAGAATCTTCTATATCTAAATCTATTCCTTTTTCTTTTACTAAATCTAATTTATTCATAACGATTATATATGGAATTTTCTTTTCTTTAAATCTTTCTATTAAAGCGTTGTCTTCAGGCGTAGCACCTAGAGTACCGTCTATAACTAGTATTGCTATGTCTGTTTTATTTAAAACCTGATAGCTCTTTTGAACACGCATTTTTCCAAGTTCTCCGACATCGTCAAGACCTGGAGTATCTATTATAATAACTGGTCCTAAAGGTAATAATTCCATTGCCTTTGAAACTGGGTCAGTTGTTGTACCTTTGACATCTGATACTATTGCTAAATTTTGATCTGTGATTGCATTTATTACACTTGATTTACCAGCATTACGTTTTCCAAATATACCTATGTGAACACGTTCTGCAGAAGGTGTAGAGTTTAAACTCATTGAAATTCCCCCCTTTAAAATAATATGACCTTGCAAAAAAAGCAAGGTAAATTTACAAATTAAAATAACTCAATAAAGTAATTATATCACAGTGAGTTTTTAATTATCAATAAATGGAAAAATTAATATAAAAAGTATAAATTCAATGTGGGCTAATAAGTTGAACCTGTTGATAATTATTGTATTTATGAATTATACTGTTATTAAGTGAAAAATCTTTTGGGGGTATTTGGGTATGAATACTGAAAGAAAAGGTATATTGAAATTATGTGGTGTATATTTAAATAAATTGTATAAAAATCAAAGAGAATTTAATTTAGGTGATTTTCAAATGCAAAATGGTCAAAAATTCAATTTACCTAGATATATTGTTTTATACTATTTCAAAAAAATTATAGAGAGCCAGTTAGGATTAAAAATAAAAGATTGTTCAATAGATGAGCTTGGTAAGAACATAATTGAAGTAAATAATGAAATAGAGTTTTATTTAATAAAAAAATACCGCAAAAATAAATTAGTTGAAAGTGTAAAAAATATACCTATAAACAGTAAAAATATAGATTTTATAATCCCTAAAAATAAAAAATCTATATTCGATAAATTTACGAAAAACAATCAAAAGCTCTGTCTAGAGGAAGCAGAAAAAATTATATTTAAAGATAAAAATTATTTTACAAGATATATTGAATTAAATGCAGACAAAAATTTAGAGGAATTTGATTTGATAAGTAAATTATCGCTGTATATTTTAGCAGGTAATTTAAAATCATTGTTAAATAGTTTAAAATTAAATACAATCGAGGAATTAAATCGAAAAAGCAACAAATCAAATACAGAGGATATGTTTGACAAAACAAGCGATTTAAATCTATTTATGAATAGATACATTAAAGAGCATTTTGAGCTAGAGCTAGAAAAGTATATATTAAATGAAAAAATAAAATTAATAGAATTGGAAATAGAAAAGTCGCAGCTTTTAAATGTTGAAAAATTAAATGATTTGATTAAGTCAAAGGAATATATTTTAGAAATAGTTGAAGATTTGATGTGTGATTTAGTATTTGATGATTATAGATTTAAGGATAAAATAGATAGCTCGATAGAAAAAAATATATACAAGATATACGAAAAGCTTCCATATAGCTTGAACTTAGAACAGGTTATAGATTTAATTGGTGAAGATTTATTTGTAGATTTAATCTACAATACGATTAGTACAGTTTATCCAGAAATAAAATAATATGGTGAAAATATGATAAATAATGAAAAAATTACATTATATGGAAAGAATAAAATAAGATTTGAATGGAAATGGAATTGCGATAAGGGGGAGATAAATGTATATTTAGAAAAGCTCAGAGATAACGACCTTGAGTATTTAGATAAAATCGTAAAAAGGCAAGATAATGAAAATAAGCGCGATTATCAAGTAGATATGAGGGGAATTTATAGGATAGTAGCTTTTCCAGTGTTAAACGGTGTATAAGATAAGGATTTTTCATTTAATACGAATTATGTATATATAGGGACAAAGAATACTTTAGAGTATTGCTTTGGCGAAGAAAGTGAATTTAATTGCAAGTATATTTATATAAAAAGATTGGACTTTATTATACTAAAGGAAATTGCGTATATATACTCCTCCAAGGATGATATTAAAATCCCATTTACAAGTGATTTGAAGCAAGGTGAGAAGTATTATATAGCTGATTTCGAAGGCGTAAAAATAGAATTAGAGGCACCGTACAATTTAGGTGTAGATATTAGATTAGTTTAAAAAATTTACATAGTAAAAATTAATTTTAAAGAAGGTTTTGATTATGGAAAAAAATTTAAATAAAAAATTACTTATTATGTCTGAGTGGATTTACAACATTGTAAACCCAAATACACTCGACAAGGATTTACTTGATAAAATGATAAAAACTATAGAAAAACAATTAAATAGCGAAATGTTTAACTCTTACCTTAAACATATTTTATCAAAGGAAGAAAATATATCTCTCGAATATATTTCACCAGAGAGTGATTTATATGAGCTAATGCTTTTCGAAGATATATTGAGCGTTGATTACAAGGATAAATACAATATAAATGTCGATTTAGATGTCGACTATATAGGAAATTGGTGGAGAGAAAATATCTTGCCTATATTTAAATCTAAATACAGCCAAGATCAATTACAGGATAAATTAGAGTTAGAAATTAAGAAAAATGAAATTCTAGATTTTAGAGGAGAAAACTTCAATAAATTTAAAAATAAGATAATAGAAGAAATAAATAAAGAAATTCCAAACAAAAAAAATGAAGTAAATTTTGAAGTCGACGAAAAAAAATTTTTAGAAAAGAGAATAAATGCTTCAAATCCTAAAAATATATCTGAATTGGAACAGGTTTTCGGCGATATAGAATTGAAATACGATAGCAATAAGGAAATACTGAAAAATTACTATAGTGGAATAATGATGCAGATATTAGAAAACAAAGATGAAAAATCCACATTAGACCAACTAGAAAAATTTATAAACAAGAATAAGGAGTTTTTAGATGAGGATCTCCATGTCTATATAGATATGAAGGTACAAAAGGAAATACAAAGAATAGAACAGGAATTATTGAACGATATATGCGATGTCAAGGATTTGAAATCACTTGAAGAGCTACACAACAAGGTTTTATTAAATGGAGATTTTGTAAAATGCGATGATATAGAGTCCATTATATTCACAAAGATGGAATCTATGATAAGTAAATTAAACTTGGCAGAAATAAACGATGAAGAAAATATAAAAATAGGAAATCGAATATACGACAACACATCTTCAATCGATATTAAAAATTACCCTGTGGCTGAAATTTTAATCTGTAGGGACATAGAGATAGACTTAGAAAACACAGATGAGATATTGGGAGATTTAAAAAGTGAAATAGATGTAATTAAGAATACAGTTTTAAAAAATTGTATGTTCAGCTGTGATTACTACAATATAAATATTCAAATAAATGGAAGTCAAAGCCGTTATACAATGAAGTTTAGATACTTGAAGGATTTGATAGAGTACATAAAAATAAAAGAGAAAAAATCATTTGTACAAAATTTAAAGAATATAAACAAAAATGTCCAATATCAAAAGAGAGTTTTCAATAAAGGCAATGAGCAGCTGATAAAGGAAATAGATAATTTCTACTCCAAAAACAAAGTCGAAAATAATTAGAAATAGATGAGCTCTGTAAATTATAGAATTATAGGGCTCATTTTTGTATAATAAACTTATATACAAAGGATTGGTAGGTGAAAACTATATGACATCATTTGATAGAACTCTAAATTATATTGAGTTTGATAAATTAAAATATATCGATGAACTAATATTAAAGCTGCAGATGCTTTACAGTCAAAATATAGTAGATGGAAGCTTTTTTGATAAGGCAGTTGAGCTTTTAAATCAAGAAAAAATGGATATATCATCAAATAGCGAAAAATCAGATATAAATACAAATGAAGATTCTAAAGTATACGATTTAAAAATAGATATTGAAAATATGTCACCTGAAGAGAGAGAAAAGTACCTTGAAAGTGAAAAACAGGGTATAAGGATGAGACTTTTGGAGGCTAGAAATTTCTCGAATTTAAATATTTTATACGAGAGGATTTCAAAAAATATAAATAACAGCTCAAAGGATTTTCTAAAAAAGGAATTCACAAATAACTTCGAAAAAATTTTTGAAAAAAGCTATATATACTACTTGATAAAAGATTATGGAAAAAAATACGGAAAACTCGACTTAAATGAGCTTGCAATCGTAGACGATAAATTGATCTTAAAAAACGGACAATACGAATGTGAAATAAACAAGGCTCTATGCAAAAGAGAAAATATACTGTATTTGGACGATAAAGAATTAGCTTCATTTAAGGCGATAATAAATAAGTACAATTTATGCTTTGCAGAGGAATTTATAGAATATAAATTAAAAAATATAATAAAACTGCCTGAAATTCCAATTTCCTTCGAGGAGAGAATAGAAAAAATTAAAAAGACAATAGAAAAAATATTAAATAGAGATGAGAATAGATTTTTTAGAAGTATGATAAGCATTGAGTCGGATTTTAAATTTAAAGACAAGCTTCAAAAATGCAAAAATACTTATAATAACGATTTTAAAACTGAAATACCTCTCTTAATATTTGACAATACTATTTTTAAAACATGTGAAAATGGATTTATAGTAACAAACAAAAATTTATATTTAAAAGACAATATAGTGCGCAATATAAATATAGATGAAATCGATACTATAGAATTGGACGATCAAAAATTACAGGTAAATGACGATAAGGTCTATTGTGATATAATAAAGAGTAATTATAGAGAACAATTTAAAGATACAATGCTGATTATTACATATTTAATTCAGAATGGAAAAGACGAATCTAAAAAAATAGATAAGGTAATTAAAGAAGTATTGTATGTTTAATATTTTAAAACAGATAAAGACAATTAAACAAATATTTGGTATACTTAACATTGAATTTAAATTTGGGAGGGAATAAAATTGAACAAAAAGGAGATAAAAATAAACCCAGATAAAGGTAAAAGAGTTACATATGTAGTGGTCTTTTCAATCGTAGTATTGTTGTATGTAATAATGCTTAAAAATAATGCAGTTGACCACACATTAGGAATAGCATTGATATCGCTTTTTGCCGGTCTAACTCTTTACTTTTTATATAGTATATTTTTTCCAAAGCCTGCGATTATAATTAATGAAGAAGGTATTAAGGAAAATATAATAAAAGGTGCAGGTCTTATTAAGTGGAACAAAATAAGCGAAATATACATATGTGTAATCCCTAAGAAAAAATACGATGTGTTCTTTTTAGGAGTAAATTACCATAAAGATGAAAATGATAAAAGAAGAGTAAAATTCAAAGGTAAAGTAAACGAAAAATTAGGAGATGCACTAATTGTTTTAGATGGACTTGAAATGCAACCTTATGATATTTACAATAATATTCAAAAATATTACAGCAAATTTATTAAAAAATAAGTTATATTTAAAGATATAGAGTAAGTTAGTTATTCTATATCTTTTTATTTATAATATATACAAAAAAAAAGACCTTTAAAAAAAATGGTCTTATATAATAAAGTAAATAAAATAATTTGGTTATGAGTAAGGAATTCTTAATTCCCTGGATATTCTTATTTTATATTATTTTTATTTTTATTACAACAAGTATAACAAAAAGTAATCACGTATAAAAAATTAAAATAATGGAAGCTTATATAATTAAGGAAAATATAAAAGGTGATTTAAATGGAGGATATTAGAAAAATAATACATATAGATATGGATGCATTTTATGCATCAGTAGAGCAAAGGGATAATCCTGATTTAAGAGGAAAGCCTGTCATAGTCGGAGGAAGTCCAAATAGCAGAGGGGTTGTCGCAACATGCTCTTATGAGGCTAGAAAATACGGCATTCATTCTGCAATGCCTTCAAAAATTGCTCAAAAGAGATGTCCTTATGCAATTTTTGTGAGACCTAGATTTGATGTATATAAAAAAGTATCGAATCAAATAAGGGATATATTTCATAGATATACAGATTTAGTCGAACCACTTTCTTTAGATGAGGCATTTTTAGATGTCACAAATCCCAAAATACCTATAAAATACGCGACTACTATAGCAAAATTTATAAAAAGAGATATCTTGATGGAGACGGGGTTAAACTCTTCAGCAGGGGTTTCTTACAATAAATTTTTAGCTAAGTTGGCTTCAGATTACAATAAACCAAATGGATTTACTGTTATAAGGCAAGAGGATGCTCAAGAATTTTTAGATAAATTGCCTATAGAAAAATTCTTTGGAATTGGCAAAGTAACTTCTAAGACTATGAAGAGAATGGGAATAAAAAATGGATATGATTTGCGCCAATTGAGCTTGTACGAATTGGAGAAAATCTTTAAAAGTAAGGGATACCAGTATTATAACTTTGCGAGGGGAATAGACAATAGACCTGTTGAGCCTTATAGAGAGCGAAAGTCTGTAGGATCAGAGATTACTTTAGATCACAATTACAGACTAGACGAAGAGGAAGTAGTCGATATATTGGACGAATTATGTCTAGATGTCAGTAATAGAATTAAATACCTAAATAAATTGGGAAAAACTGTTACACTTAAGATAAAGTTTGAGGATTTTACTCAGATAACTAGGAGCACGAGCTTAAATTCTGGAATAAGCTCACATGAAGATATAAGAACAAATATATATAATTTACTTAGAAATATAGACGATAACAATTTACAAATAAGGTTGTTAGGAGTTACATTATCTAATTTAATAGATGTAGAGGAAACTTATCACAATATAACCTTATTTGAATATATGCAAAGTAAAGATTAGAAAATATTATATCTCAAAATTGTTGTAATTATTGAAAAATTTAGTAAAAAAAGGTATAATTAAGTACACACCCTGTTGTGTATACAAATTATAGGATAAGATTCATAAATTGAATATTGTTCAAGGTGTATTTTAACAATACTTAAAAGGGAATGTGGTGAAAAGCCACAGCAGCCCCCGCTACTGTAAGGATGACGAAAGCTTAAGGTTTTGGAGAACTTAGCTCCACTGTTAAATCGGGAAGGAGAAGCTAGTAGAATGATTCCGAGCCAGGAGACCTGCCTAAAATGATACATGCTCTTTCGGAGGGAGAGAAATACTGTAATATGGGTTATTTATAATCGTGCGGATTTTAGACAGAAATATATACATATTATAGATTTTTTTGGGACCGAAGAAAAAGGTTCTTTTTTTGCGAATAAAAGAACATTAATTCAATTTGTGAGTCTTATTTTATTGTGTTTTTTTGTCGATATAGTACGTTAAAATAAAAACATTTAAATTGGCACTTTTAATGATATAATAGTATATATCACTAGTAAGAGGTGTAAATAATGGGTGAAAAAAAATTAGCTAAAGGAAATGACAAGGCTGCACTTAATAGGAGGCTTAAGCGAATTGAAGGTCAAGTAAAAGGTATACAGAAGATGATTGAAAATGATCGATACTGTGTAGATATACTAGTGCAAATATCAGCTGTAAGATCTGCAATCGATAATGTAGGTGCAATTATACTTGAAAATCATATTAAAGGATGTGTATCCAATAGTTTAAAACACGGCGACAAAGAGGACAATGAAGCTGTAATTAAGGAATTAATGGATACTATCAAGAAATTTACAAAATAGGGGGAAATCTCGATGAATCAACAAGGATTTATAATTGAAATAGTAGATGATAAGACTGCTAAAATGATTATGCAACGTCATTCTGCATGTGCATCATGTGGAAAATGTGCAAAATTATCTTCAGAAACTCAAGATTTAGTAGTAGAGGTTGATAATAAAATTGGAGCTAAAGTAGGGGATCATGTAGAAGTTAGTATGGAAACAGTAAAGGTAATGAAGGCTACAATGCTTGCATATGTAATACCTCTAATATTTTTAATTTTAGGAACAGCAGTTAGCTTTTTTGTACTCAATAGTATTTCATTTAAAGGACCATTAGAAGTAATAAGTGGTGCATGTGGATTGTTATGTACATTATTAAGTTATCTTTACTTGAAGAAAAATGACCAAAGATACAGAGATAGCAGAGAGTATATTCCTGTAATAGTTAGAATAGTTTAATATATAAATGTACAAAAGGAGCCGTGTTTGGGCTCCTTTTTTAAGTTTAATTTGTATCGATATTTTGTTTATATTTTCTAATTTTAATTTTTGCAAGCAGTATATAATACGTCTTAGTAAGAGATGTAATTATAAGAATTCCGATTGCTATACCACCACTTTTTAGTAGTGTATCTGTCCCAGTTGCTACAGCTTCTACGTAATTTTTTTGGACTAGTGAGTACATTGTGTTGTAAAGTCCAATCCCGGGAACTAAAGGTAGTATTCCAGGAATTATAAAGCTGATTGCGGGATATTTTAGCTTACGAGCTAGTATCTCACTAGATAGAGAAATAACAGCTGAAGCTATAACCATAGAAAATAGAGGTACTTTTGTAAGTTTAGACAGTACGATATAAGTTGACCATCCGATACCTCCTATTACACCGCATGGAATTAATGATTTTTTTGGTGCATTAAAAAATACGGAGAAGCCTACTGTTGCAACAAATGAAAATATAAAATTTGTTATTAAATCTAAAAAACTCATCTATTTAACCTCCAAATCTGATCCAAAAATCAAGTACAGAACCCACGCCGATAGCTATTGCAGCGGCAATTAAGAATGCTTCGAACACACGAGAAACTCCAGAAACTAAATCACCAGATATCAAATCTCTAAGTCCCTTTACAAACGCAACTCCAGGAAGTAATGGCATTATAGAACCAACTATAAGCATTTTTGGATCGTTTAGAATTCCTATTTCACAAAATGCGACTCCAAAAGTAGCTATAGCAAATGACGCTACTAAAGTAGATATAAACATCATAGAGTTTATCTTTAAAATTCCATTGTATATAATAGTTCCGACAACTGATATTATCAAAGTAAGAAAAAAGTCGGCAATACTTGTACCACCTAATAAGTATGCAAAGCAAGCAGATGCAACAGCAGTTGCCGCATAAAATGGAATTATATTATATGGTGGAGGAAGAGTAGCTATTTTTTTAAGCTCGTTAATAGCCTCTTCTGTAGTCATATCTAAATTTTCGACGAATTTTCTAGATACAGTGTTTAGTAAATCTATTTTATTTAAGTCGATCCCTCTACGCTTTATCGTTCTCATAAATGATAATCCATCGAATTTATCATCTGCAATTATTATACATGTAGGTGTTGTAAATACATTAATATGTCTATATCCACGAGAAGCACATACTCTTAAAACACTGTCTTCAGCACGAGAGGTTTCTACACCGTTAGTCAACATCAACTCACCTAGAAAAAGAGCAAATCTTAAAATTTCTTTTTTTTGTATTAATTGATATTCTTCTCTCATAAAAATTTTTATCCCTTCTTTATACATTTGAGTAAATATAGAGTTATTTTATTGAAAATCTACAAATATTTATTTTGATATACACTAGATTATATCAAAAAAAGTATAAATTGTTTACATTTACATATTAATTTTATTATAAATTTAATATTAAAAATATATAAAAAAATTATACTTCCAACATCTTAATATACTACTAATAAAATATAAATCAATAGAATTATTAAAATGTAACCAAAAATTAACATAAACATATAATACTATTATCTAAAAATTTAAAAGGAGAATAGAGTATATGACAGGAGCGCATTATATTTATATTTTGTTCATAATCGTAATTCTTATAACTATGATTATGAAAAAGGACACCGTAGTACCTTGTGTTTTAGGAGTATTTTGTTTGGGGTTATTTTATACTAATAATATTGCAGGGTCATTGGGAGCAGTATTTAATTCTTTTATTGTTTCTCTGGGGGAGCTTGGACCTGTAATACTGATCATATCTATAATGGTAGCTTTATCAAAAGCACTTGAGACGAATCACGCTATAAATTATATGATTAAACCTTTTTCTAGATTTATAAAAAATCCTACTACTGCATTTTTTGTAATAGGCATAGCCATGATGTTGCTTTCTTGGTTTTTCTGGCCGACACCAGCAGTGGCTTTAGTTGGAGCGATTTTTTTACCTGTAGCCATGAGGGCGGGACTTCCTGCAATAGGGGTTGCGATGGCTCTTAATTTATTTGGTCATGGATTGGCTTTATCTACTGACTTTGTGATTCAAGGGGCACCAGCTATTACTGCAGGTGCTGCTGGTATTGAGGTATTTGATGTAATAAGTCAAGGGATGCCTTTGTATTGGATTATGGCAGTAGTTACTATTTCTGTTGCGTTTTGGGGGCTTAGAAAAGACTTGAAAAAAGGAATGTTTAGAGAAGAACTGCAAGATGTGGAACACGAGGAGATAAAAGAGTTTAATAAAAATGCTAAAATAGCTACATTTTTAGTATTGATTGGATTTATACTAGATATTGTAGCGATGAGTGTATTTGATTTAAAAGGAGGAGATGCATCTGCTTTATTAGGTGGTACAGCAGTGTTTCTTATCATAATCATCAACTTGATGAACCACAAGAAAAAATGCTTTGATGTCACATGTGAAAATATAATCGAAGGATTCGTGTTTGGAATCAAGATATTCGCGGCGATAATTCCTATAGCAGCATTCTTCTATATGGGAGAAGTGGCGCCTATAACTTCTGTTTTAGGAGAAGTATTGCCAGCTAATTCACAGGGCTTGTTATCTGATATAGGTGTAGCACTATCAAATACTATTCCGCTTAATAGATTTGCAGTCTGTAGTATACAAACTGTAGTAGGAGCTATAACAGGTCTTGATGGATCTGGATTTTCGGGAATATCGTTAGTTGGTTCTCTTGCGAATGTATTTGGAACAGCTATAGATGGTAGTGTAGGTGCTCTATGTGCATTAGGTCAAATAGCAGGTATATGGACAGGTGGAGGATGTTTAGTTCCTTGGGGATTGATTTCAGCAGCTGCAATCTGTGGCGTAAGTCCAATAGAGTTAGCTAAGAGAAATTTCAAACCTATAATTATAGGATTTGTTGTAACTACAATAGCTGCAATGTTTATAATTTAATATATTTTGGACATGAGAAAAAATAGTCACAATCCCTTTATTTTAAGAATATATTAAAATAAAGGGATTAGAGGTGGCTTTATGGAGAGGATAATTAAATACGGTGGAAAGCTGTTTTTTGGAAGTTTAATTATATGTATATTGTCATTTTTTTATTTTAAATTAATTCCTTATGGAGAAGTCAGCAATTTGATAGGATATTTATTTTTAGAAATTTTCTTAGGCTATAATTTTTATGTAGGATATAAATATAGGTTGAATTTGAAGGAAGCTTTTACTGTGGGAATTTTAGGTTCCAGCTTTGGAATATTTTTATTGTTTTTTGCAAGCTATACTCATTATGTAATAGATGAAGCTTATTGGGCTATTTGGATGATGCAATTTTACTTTATGCCTACAATGTCCTTTATAACTGATTTTTCTGTGAATGTATCGCTTGGATATGTGGTTTTTCTTATAAATTTTAGTGTTTTACTTGTTGTTTTAGGTGCTGTATTTAGCTTTTTAAAGGAAAAATTAATTTCTTTTAAACAGAAGAGTAGTTTATTTGTTTATAAAGACTTCTTATAATTAAGAAGTTTTTTTGCGTACATTATTATGTACAGTTTGTCCGTCCAAATGTATTATTTATAGGATATAATAGTATTTATATTGATTGAATACGATTTTGGGGAGGACGTTATGGAGAGATTGTCTAGAATTGATGGAAAAGTAGGATTTTATTATAAAAATTTAGTTACAGGAGAAGTTATTTCATATAATGAAAAGGAACCGATGCTTGCCGCTAGCTTGATAAAGCTGACTGTTTTAGGCGAAGTTTTCAGACAGATGGAAAACGGAGAAATAAGTGAAAACGAGGTATTTACTACTCGTGATGTAGACAAGGTTCCTTCTTGCGGAGCTTTAAATTATATGGATCAAGGATTAAAGGTAACATTAAAGGATTTATATACATTGATGATAATATTGAGCGACAATTACGCTACAAATATTTTGATAGATAGATGTAAAATAGAGAATATAAATGATTTTATAAATGAAAATGGGATGAAAAATACTGTATTGAAACGCAAGATGTTCGATTCTATCGGTGCTAGTAAAGGATTGGAAAATTATACAAGCGCCGAAGATATGGCTTTATTGTTAGAAAAAATTTATAATGGAACTCTAGTGTCTAAAAAAGCTTCAGCCAAAATGTTGGAGGTTTTAAAGAATCAAAGGTTAAACGGCAAAATACCATTTTTCTTGAGTTCAGGAGAAAATAAGGTTCAAATAGCTCATAAAACTGGTGAAGATAGTGGTATTACACATGATGTAGGTATAGTTTTGGATAAAGAGCCTTTTATAATTTGCTTCTTGAGTAATGAGGTAAATGTACCTGAATTTGAGAGGGTTATACAGGATTTGAGCTTCCAAATTTATAAGAAAAATAAATAGAGTTAAAAGAGTTATTGAGGGGGAAAGTTTAGTATGAAGGTAATAGACATGCATTGTGATACGATGAAGGAAATTTTAGATTGCAAAAGACTGGATTCTCGCGCTAATTTAAGAAGAAATAATTTACATGTTGATATAGAAAAGATGAAAAAAGGAGATTATATGCTCCAAGTATTTGCTGCGTATACAAATATGAAAGCAGAGCAGCCTTTATCTGAATGCTTGAAGATTATAGACTTATTTCACAATGAGATCGAAGCTAATAGGGACGACATAGGATTAGTTTTGTCATATCAGGATATATTGAGAAACTCAGAGCAAAATAAGATGTCGGCTCTTTTGTCTATAGAAGAAGGAGCTTGTTGTCAGGGAGATTTAGGTATTCTTAGAAATTTTTATAGACTAGGAGTTAGGATGATGACTCTTACTTGGAATTATGAAAACGAGCTTGGATTTCCCAATGAAATAATAGATGGCGAGTTAGTTGTTGATAGAGGATTGAAGAAAACTGGATTTGAATTCATAGAAGAAATCGAAAGATTAGGTATTATAATAGATGTTTCACATTTATCAGATGCAGGCTTTTACGATATACTAGAAAATACTAAAAAGCCTTTTGTAGCTAGCCATTCAAATGCGAGAGGATTGTGTAACAATAAACGTAATTTAACAGATGATATGATAAAAAAATTATCAGATAGAGGTGGAATTATGGGAATTAATTTCTTCTCATATTTTTTAAACGACAATGCTACTTCTAGTTCTGATGCTAAAATAGACGATATGATAGCACATATGAAGTACATAAAAAATATAGGCGGAATCGAATGCATAGGTCTTGGAAGCGACTTTGATGGAATCGGATGTAGAGTCGAGGTAGAGGATGCATCAAAAATGCAAATTTTAGCGAAAAAAATGAAAAAAGAAGGATTTACGGAGGATGAAATAGAACATATATTCTATAAAAATGTTTTGAATTTATTTAAAGAAGTGCTTTAATAAATATAAGAGGTCAAAGCTTGCTAAATGCAGGCTTTAATCTTTTGAGAGAAGGTGATGGTGTGAAAAATTTATTTACAAGCTTAGAGGATAGAAAAAATATCGTAGAAAAATATTTAGAAATAATAAAAAATAACAATTTTAAATCAAATAATGTACTGATGCTAGTCGACAATAATGTGATTAGATTAAATTACATAAGACAGATGAACTTGGATTTAAGTGAAGAGCTCAAAATATGTACATACAGCCAATTTGTCAAAGAGGAGATTACAAAGTACTGGCCTATTATATCCAGTGCTTGTAAAGATATAGTAAATAAAAGTCTGTCTCCTATTTTTATATCGACTAATTTAAAGACTTATATATTTGAGACTAAGGTAGCAGATAAGAGGAATCGCAAAAATTACTTTGCAGATATTACGGGGACTAACAGATCTATAGCTTCTAATATTGTGAATAATTTAGAACATGCTATCTACAACGATATAGATTATAAAGCTATAGGTAAGAGGCTCTATAATTCAAAATCAAATAAGGAAAATATAGATTTGTTTTCGTACATGCAGATGGACGAGATAATAGGTGAATATATGGAGGAAATGCTAAAAAATTCTATGGTGGATAATAGCATCAGCGTGTATTTATACAATAATTATTTATTAAAGGACGAGATGTATTTAGAGCAACTGGCTGATAGATATGATTATTTATTTGTGGATGATTTACAAAATATAAGTGTGAGTCAGGCTTTACTTGTAGATTTTTTTGATAGACGAGATAAGGAGGGATATCTTTATTTAGACAGTAATAAGTATTTTTCTTCTTTTATAAAAAATGACCTCAAATATGTATGTGATAATTTACTTGAAGAAGATCAATATTACTCAAATATAGGTATTTTTGATTTGATAAATATGCCTGCGAAGATAGAGCTAGATCAGTCGAGTCAGTTGTACAGTGAGATGATAGGCAAAATAACAGATAAGGTAAAAGTATTAGTAAACAGTGGCGTATCTAAAGGAGATATATGCGTAATAACACCTGTTAATACACCTGTATTAGATTACGATATTTCAACTGAACTCCAAAAAAGTGATATAGAGGTTTTAAGTACTAAAAAAGACAGCAAAATAATAGATTATCCATATGGAAATCTGTTATATGTGGCAGTTGCGATTTTCTGCAAGCTCCAAAATCATGTTAAGGAAGAGGAGTTTATAAATTTTATCCAAATTCTATTTGATATAAATAGAATAAAATCATGTAAAATATACAAAAATAGGGATAAAGAGGAATCCTATATAGAGATAATAAAATATATAGAAGAAAAGAGAGCTGAAAATCTAAGTATAGGAGAATTTTTAATAAAGTTCTACATAGATAAGGTTTTGAATTTAAAAGAAGGTAGAAAAAACGTATCGATTTGTAAAAATATAGTTTCAGAAAGTGAAGCTTTTACAGAGTGCTTAGATAAATTAGACTTGAAGGACAACAAGAGCAACGAGGAGGTTTTCCTAATTTCTCTAAAAAGATTTATAAAGGATTACTTTGTGTCTAGAGATATAGAGGATATAAAGTCACAGGATAAAGTGTTGATAAGCACGCCTTTTTCGTATATATATAATAGGATAAATAGAAAGGTTCAGATTTGGGTAGATATAGGAAGTAATGCTTGGAATATGAAAATAGAGAGGGATTTGTCAAATCCAATAGTTTTGAAAAAATCCTTTGAAGAAAATAAGGTTTATACTAGCGAGATAGAAGACGATTACAAGAAGTACTACCTTTATAACACCGTGTATAACCTACTAAAGTCCTGTGAAAATGTATATGCGTATAAAAGTGATTATTCAATAAACGGTTATATCCAAGAAAGTGGATTATACAGCTTAGTACTTAGATTAATTGACAAGGGAGATGAGAGTTTTGAGTGATATAAATTATAGAAAAGATCAAATACCTATAATAAACTACAGCGAGGGTACTATGGCAGTGCCAGCAGTACCAGGTGCCGGTAAAACATTTATAGTCACTAATCTAGTAGCTAAGCTTTTGACTGAAAATAAAAATGAAAAGGGTAAAATACTAATACTGACATATATGAACAGCGCAGTTAATAACTTTAAAGGTAGAATTAAGAAAATTTTAGAGGAAAAGGGAATTGAATCTACTAATGGATTTGAGGTCATGACGATACATTCGCTTGCAGTCAAGATAATCAAGGAAAAGCCAGAGGTCATGATGCTCAGCGATGAATTCAATATAGCCGATGAGCTTCAAAAGACCATGATATTAAATGACTGCATAAACACATTTAGAGCTAGCGGTGGAGAGACTGCGTTTAGATATTTTTTAAAAGAACAAAAAAATCAAATTTGGTACGAAAGACAGCTAGATGCATGGGAAGGTGGATTTTTTGATTTAGTTTCAAATGCAATAAGCTCTCTGAAGTATAACGATATTACTCCTAAAAAGCTAGATGAGATGACCTACAGCAATAAAGGAGTCTTAAAAATAATAAGCTTTATATACAGGGAATACGATAAAAAATTAAAGCAAAATGGTCTTTTAGATTACGACGATTTGTTAATTTACGCATATAAGACTCTATGTATAGATGAAACCTTGAGAGAAAAATTTCAAAACAAGTACAGATATGTATTCGAGGATGAGTGCCAGGATTCAAATGAAATTCAAGGAAAGATAATCAAACTAATCTGTGAAAAGAGCAATAATTTAGTCAGAGTTGGAGATATTAACCAGAGTATAACTGGGACATTTTCATCCTCAGATCCTAAGTTTTTTAAACAATTTATGCAGGAGGCAGAGTACTGCTATGAGATGAATATGTCTAATAGAAGCTCAAAGGATATTTTGAATCTCGCCAACAGCCTTGTAAAATTCGTATGTAATGAACTTAAACAGGTTGAATGTAGAGATGCTCTACAAGAAATTGAGATAGAGACAGTAGAAAAAGGACAAGGATACAAGGAAAATCCACAGCCAGACGGATATCAAATAAGCACTATATGGTATAAGACATTTGAGGAGGAAATAGAAAAAACTGTCAGATATGTAAAGGGAATAAAAAACAAATATCCAGATAAAAGCATAGGCATATTAGTCCCTTATAACGCGCAGGTAAGCCAAGTCGCCAAGGTGCTTGAAAGAGAAGAATTAGAATTTGAGGAGTTAGGACCAAATTCAAAGAATAAGAGACGAGTTATAAATAATTTAGCAGAGATAATAGATTTTATAATAAACTGCGATCAAATAGATAAGCTTATAGAGGTACTTTCAGATGTGTTTATCAAAACAGATAATAAGGAAGGAAAAAAGGATTTTCTAAATATGCTAGAAAAATACAGCGTGGAAGAGCTTTTATATACAGATATAAAGGACAAACCTCTAATAATAGACGACAAATGTGAGATGTACGTTACTTTTAAAATGGGGCTAAATGCTCTAGTTGAAATTTTAGATTACTCTACAATAAGAATAGATAAGCTGATTTTATTTATAAAGGACAGACTTGTTTTAGAAGAAGAGGAAAAAGCACTTGTAGATTATGTCGCATTTTACGTTAGATATTTGATAAATGAAACTCCAAATATAACTTTGAGAGAAGTTTTAGATGTTTTATCAGATAATACAAACAAGGTATTCAACCATATAATAGATGTAGTATACGAGATAAATGGATACGAGCCACAGCCTGGAAGCATAACAGTCTGTAACTACCACAAATCAAAGGGAATGGAGTGGGACTGTGTATTTTTACTTCAGATGACTCAGTATAATTTCCCGGATAATATAAATGGAAAATTCCAGTGTGATAAATGGTATTTAAAGGACAAATATAAAAATACAGAGGCTTTGATTAAAAGCCAGATAGATTTTATTGTAAACGGAAAATTGACAGAAAATCACTATAAACAGACTAAAATCGATTTGATAAATGAGAAAATCAGACTGTTATACGTCGGAATTACTAGAGCAAAGGAAATGCTTATAATGTCTGGAAGTAGCTTCAAAACAGAAGAGGACAACAAAAAGCAAGAGCAAATGCCTTGTCTATATTTGAGAAAACTAAATGAAATAATAAAAAAAGAAAGGGGTATGATTAAATAATGAATAAAAAACTTAAGTACTTTGTCTACAGTCAAAATTCACTTAATACGTTTAAATCATGTCCTTTGAAGTTTAAATATAAATATATAGATAATATAAACTGGAAGTTTGAAGGTGTAGAGAGCAGAGAATACTACAAGGGTTTAAAAACAGGAAGCGAATTTCACTTATTGTGTGAAAGGTATTTTAAAAATATTCCAATTGGAGAAAATATAAGTGATGAGTTTAAAGGTTGGATAGAGAAGGTAAAAAATTTAATTCCAATAGAGCATTCGAAGGTTTATCTACCAGAGTACGAGGTTAGAAGTAAAATATCTGGAAGCTATCTATCTGCAAAATACGATTTGGTGATAATCGGTGAGAATAGTATAGAAATTTGGGATTGGAAGACGGAATCTCAAAAGACAAGCTATAAAAATATCGAAAATAGAATGCAGACAGTAGTTTATATGTATTTAGCAAAAGAGATTATTGCTAAAATTTATAAAAAGAATATTCCTTATGAAAATATAACGATGAATTACTTTAGATTGAAAATAGATGATAAACCTATAACCATAGCTTATAATGAGGAAAAACACATAAGAAATAAGTCTATTATAGAAAATTATATAAAAAATATAGACAGTATAGACTTTGACGGGTATATAGATAAAAATAAAAAACACTGTAAATACTGCGAGTTTAACAAGCTATGTAACAATCAATCTATAAATTACGAAATGATAAAGGAGGAGGAGTGATGGGACTTAGATTTGTATTTGGAAGGGGTGGCAGTGGAAAGAGCACCTATCTATTGAATGAAATAAAAACTCGAGTTCAAGACGATGAAACGACTCCTGTTGTGCTATTAGTTCCAGAACAGTACTCTTTTGAAATGGAGAAAAAGGTAAGTTCACTGTATTTAGGCGAGCAAAAGGACAAGTATATGAGGACTAGAGTGTTCTCATTTAATACTATGAGTGCATTCGTATTTACTCAAGCGGGTGGTCTAACAGACGTAAATATAAATTCAAGCGGAAAGGCTATGATAACGTATAAGGCAATTGAAAATGTCGTCGATGATTTAAACGTATTTTCAAAGGCTGCTACACAAACTGGATTTGTGGGATCTATAAGTGAGATGATAAGCGAGCTAAAGCAGTACAACGTAAATTACGATATGCTTGAGTATATTTCAGAGGACATACAAAACGAGACGCTTAAGCTGAAGTTAAAGGATATAAGCAAGATTTACGAGGCATTTGAAAATCAATTACACGAAAATTATATAGATTCTCAGGATATGCTCGGCTCATTGGCGCAGAAATTGGAGAAAACTACTTATTTTGACGGTAGCTATATTTATATAGATGAGTTTACAGGGTTTACTCCTAAGCAGTATTCGATTTTAGCAGGTTTAATGAGAAAGGCGAAGCAGGTTACGATATCTCTTACAGTAGACAGTGTGAACTATTTACAGTATAGAAAAAATGATCCTTTTTCAAGAACGAAATACACTTATGAAAAGCTAAGAAAAATAGCTATGGATAATGGAATCAAGATAAATTCACACGTTGATTTAAATAAGGGCAAGATAAAGCGATTTGAAAACAACGACGAGCTACTTCATCTAGAGAGATACTACAACGCCTATCCATATAGAGAGTACGACAAAGATGTAAATTACATCAAGGTGAAGGAATTCAACAACCTATACGATGAGGTAGAGCATATCGCTAAGGAGATAGTAAACTTAGTCAGAGATAAAAATGTGAGATACAGAGATATAACTGTTGCTACTAGAGATTTAAATAAATACGACTTTTTAGTACATTCTATATTTGACGAATACGAAATACCTAATTTCATAGACAAGAAAAGAGATATAAAATCAAATCCGATAGTAGTATTGATAACTTCGGCTCTTGAAATGAAAAATAAGAGATATTCGTATGAAGTCATGTTTAGATACTTAAAAAGTGGATTTATAGGATTGACAATTGATGAAGTGAGTTTAATAGAAAATTACGTAATATTAAACGGTATAAAAGGTAAAAAATGGCTAGAGGAAAAATGGGAGTACAGAGCCATAAATAACTACAACTCTGATATGACAGAGGAAGAAGCAGTTACTATAGATAGAATAAACCAAATAAAAAATAGAGCACTGAATCCAGTTTTAAAGCTACAAGAAAATTTAAAGGGCAAAAAAAGCTGCAGAGAAATATGCAGATGTATATACGATTTTTTAGTCGAATTAAATATGGAGCAAAATATATACGATTTAGTCGAAAGCTTCAAGGAAAAGGGTGAGCTAGATATCGCAAGCCAGTATTCTCAGGTTTGGGATATTGTAATCGATATACTAGATCAAATCGTCGAAATAATGGGAGATGATGTAGTCTCAATAGATAAATTTGTAAAAATCATAGGCCTTGGGTTCGAGGAGTACGAGCTGGGATTAGTTCCTCCAAGTGTAGATCAGGTGTTAGTAAGTAGCGTCGACAGAATGAAAAATCCAGATACCAAGTATCTTTATTTAATCGGCGTTACAGATGGAGTATTCCCTTTGATTTCAAAGGAAAAGGGAATACTCAGCGATAAGGACAGAAATACTCTACTAGATAGAGGTGTGGAGTTAGATATAGACAGCAAGACAAAGACTTTTGAGGAGCAGTTTTTAGTGTACAAGGCGTTGACATCTACTTCTGAAAACTTGATTTTGACTTATCCAGTTGCAGATTCAGAGGGAAAAAGCTTGAGACCTTCTATAATAATTTCTAGACTAAAAAAGATTTTTAAAAAGCTAGAGGTAGAGAGCTATCTATTGGATTTAAAAAAGGAAACAGAAGAGGAGATGCTAGACGAGGTAACTGTAAAATCTCCTACATTTAACAGAATGGTCAATAAAATAAAATCGTTTGACAACGGAGAAGAGATAGAAAATCTATGGCTAGATGTGTATAGATATTTTGCAAATGACGATAAGTACGGAGAAATTACGACTAAGATAATTTCAGGACTTACTTACACTAATATGGTTCAAAAGGTATCTGAAGAAAAGATAAAGAAGCTATACGAAACTAATAATTTAAGTATATCTAGATTGGAAAAATACTCATCTTGTCCATTTGCCTATTTCATCCAATATGGGCTAAAGGCGCAGGAGAGAAGAGAATATTCATTTGCTGCACCAGATTTAGGTACATTTATACACAATATAATGTATGAGTTTTCAAAATCACTTGAAAAGGAAAATTTAACTTGGAATGAAATCAACGAGGCTTATATAGAGAAAAAGGTAAATTCAATTGTAGATTTTATGATTTCACAAATACCAGGGTTTATATTAAATAGCTCTCCTAGATATAAGTACTTGTCATATAGACTTAAAAGGATGCTGATTGCTGCAATTAACATAATCGCCACACAAATTAGATCTGGAGAATTTGAACCAATCGACTACGAAGTGAATTTTGGGCAAACTGGAAAATATCCGCCTATAAAGATAATACTAGAGGATGGAAAAGAAATTAATCTAGTAGGTCAAATAGACAGAATCGATGAGTTCGACGAAAATGACGACAAATACATTCGAATAGTAGACTACAAATCATCTGAGAAAAATATAAGTCTTACAGAGGTTTACTACGGATTGCAGCTTCAATTACTAGTCTATCTAGATGCGATATTGGAGAGTTTTATAAAGAAGGGAACGAGTATTCATCCGGCGGCGATTTTATACTGTAAGATAGACAATCCAATTGCGAAGTTCAACGAAAACAAAGAGGAAGAGCAAATTGACGAGGAAATTTTAAAGCAATCTAAGATGAAGGGATTGCTCGCAAAAGATGTGCACATAATCAAAAAGATGGATAAATCACTATATGAAGATGACGTCAAATCATCGCTAATAGTTCCAGTGACTTTAAATAAAGATGGAAGCTTATCAAAGAGTACAAACGGTGTGACTTATGAAGAATTTGAAGTACTTAGAAAATACGTAAAATACGAGATAAAGGAATTATGTCAAGGCATGCTAGGTGGAGATATAAGTATAAATCCTAATAAGCACAAGGACAAAACTTCATGTGATTTCTGTCTATATAATGCAATTTGCCAATTTGACGCGACACTTAAGGACAATAATTACAAGATTATAAAGGATAAAAAGAACGAGGAAATTATTAAAATGATGGCTGAGGAGGTGGAAGAATGAGTGCTCCAAAATGGACAATAGAGCAACAAAACGTAATCGACAGTAGAGGTGGAAATCTGCTAGTTGCAGCAGCTGCTGGTTCTGGTAAAACTGCCGTACTTGTAGAGCGTATAATCCAGATGATTTTAAATGAGGATTTAAAGATAGATATAGATAAATTATTAGTAGTTACCTTCACAAATGCAGCTGCATCTGAGATGAGGGAGAGAATTGGAGATGCAATTTCTAAAAAATTAGACGAAAACCCAGAAAATGAACACCTTCAAGATCAGCTAGTTCTTTTAAATAAGGCAAGCATAACTACAATACACTCATTTTGTCTAGAGGTTATAAAGTCGAATTTCCATAAGATAAACCTAGATCCTAATTTTAGGATAGGAGATGAGACAGAGTGCTCGCTTATGAAGCTAGAGGCGATAGATGAGACATTTGATATGCTTTATGAGAAAAATGACGAGGAATTCTGCTACTTAGTCGATTGTTACGCAGAAAAAAGAGGTGATACAAATTTACAAAAGCTTATTTTATCAATATACAGCTTTGTAATGGCATCTCCATATCCAAAGGTATGGCTAAGAGAAAGTGCGGAGGACTTCAATGTCGATGAAAGCTTTGACTTTGCGACATCTAAATGGGCAAAAGCAATACTTGAAACAGTTAAGATTCAAATAGAGGGCATCGAAAAATCTATTCAAAAGGCTATTGAGGATGTCGAGGACATAGATGAACTTATGACCTTCACAGATAAATTGAGAATAGAGCATGAGAAAATAAAAGATATATCAACTGCCTGTGAAACATCGTGGACTGAGGCTCACGACAAGATTTCAAACATAAAATTTGAAAATTACGCCAAAGGAGTAAAGAGAATTCCAAAGGACGCGCCTTTCTATATAAAGGAAGAAAAGGACAAGGCGAAGAAAATCAGAGACAACGCAAAAAAATCAATTGAGAAAATCAGAGGCTCTGTATTTAATAAGTCTTACGAGGATTTAAATGATGAGATAAGATTTTTATATCCTGTAGTCAAATCTCTTTCAGATGTAGTCTTAATATTTGAAGAAATCTACAGCCAAAAGAAGAGAGAAAAGGGAATAATAGATTTCAACGATATAGAGCATTTTGCACTTAGAATTTTAACTGAGACAGATGAAAACGGAGAATTTTTATTTGACAAAAATGGAAGAAATATTCCTTCAGACATAGCGCTTGAATACAGAGATAAATTCTATGAAATATTCATAGATGAGTACCAAGATAGCAATCAGGTTCAGGAGGTAATACTTTCAACTATAGCTAAGCAAAAAGAGCCAAACAGATTTATGGTGGGCGATGTAAAACAGAGTATTTACAGATTTAGACAGGCAAAACCTGAGATATTTTTACAAAAATACGCAACATACGATACGGATTTATCTAGCAATTACAAAAAGATAATGCTTTATAAAAACTTTAGAAGTAGAAAAGAAGTAGTCGACAGCGTAAATTATATTTTTGAGCATATAATGAGCGAAAGCCTAGGTGAAATAGAGTACAACGAAGAAGAAAGATTAAACCTAGGTGCGAGCTTTGAAGATATAGATGATGAAAAAGTAATATTAGGAGGACCTACAGAAATCCACTTGATGGAAAAAAAAGTAGAAGAAGTCGAAAATCCTGAGGAGGAAGAAGCGGACGAAGAGGATTTAGATGCAAGTCAAATAGAAGCTAGAATGGTTGGAAAGGTAATAAAGGATATCCTAAAGCCAAATGAAAATGGCGAGAGAATGCAGGTATTTGACAAGAGATTGGGAATGTACAGAGATGTGGATTACAAGGATATAGTTATATTGCTTAGAGCGACATCTGCGTGGGCACCTGTATTTGCTGAAGAGCTTATAAATATGGATATTCCAACTTACGCAGATATCGGACAAGGTTACTTTGATACTATGGAAATACAGGTTATAATGTCTTATTTAAAGGTAATAGATAATCCGATGCAGGATATCCCGCTGATAGCTATTCTTAGATCTCCTATATATGGATTTACACCAGAGGACTTCATAGATATAAGAGTTGTCGATAAGAAGGTAAGCTTTTACGAGGCTATGAAGATTTTTGTAGGTGAAAAAATCGATGTACAGGAAGTTGTTGTGGAGGATGAGCAACAGGATTTAGATGGCGAAGTAGAGATACAAGATGATATAGACGATTACTATCAAAATATCGATTGCGAAGACTTTGTTTGTGATGAAGATGATGATTTAGAAGAAGAAAGTCCACTTAAAAATAAGGTCAGAAGATTTTTGGACGATCTAAAAGAGCTTCAAGAAAAATCTATGTATATGAGTACAGATGAATTTTTATGGTATATATATACAAATAGTGGCTACTACGCATACTGTGGTGCATTGCCTGGAGGAAGCCAAAGACAGGCTAACCTCAGAATATTATTTGAGAGAGCTAAACAATTTGAAGAGACTAGCTTCAAGGGAATATTTAACTTTATAAATTTTATAAGCAAATTAAAAAAATCAAATTCAGATATGGGAAGCGCGAAGACTTTAGGAGAAAATGCAAATGTAGTTAGAATAATGAGTATCCACAAAAGTAAGGGATTGGAATTTCCTATAGTAATTTGTTCTGGAATGGGTAGAAATTTCAACACTATGGACTTTAGAAACGACGTATTGTACCACCACGCGCTTGGATACGGACCACAAATCGTGGATTTTGAGAGAAGAATTTCATATCCAAGTATCGCAAAGGAAGCTCTAAAATGCAAAATAAATATAGAAAATATATCAGAGGAAATGAGAATTCTATACGTCGCACTTACAAGAGCCAAAGAAAAGCTCATAATAACAGGTTCAGTGAGAGATATAGAAAAAAACGTCCACAAGTGGTCGTCAAATATATCTAGAGAAAAAGCAGTTTCAAAATACGATATTTTAAACGGTAAAAATTATCTAGATTGGATGATGCCGGCTCTGATAAAACACGAGGATTTAAAATCTATAAGAGAGATGTACAATATATCAACAGATATATCTCTAGAGGATGAATCTAAGTGGTCTATAAAAACGTGGAAAAAGGAAGATATAGATTTTGAGAGACAGGAAAAAGAAGGCATAAGGGAAATTCTAGATAATATGGACTTATCCGAAAACAACACAGAATACTACGGAGAAATCGAGAGAAAGCTTAACTTTGAATATTCTTACGAGGCAGTTGTAAAAAAAGCTGCAAGTATATCTGTAACAGAAATAAAGAAAAGACAGGAAGCCTATGAAGAAGAGGATTTATCAACTAGTTTATACAGACAAAAAACTACACTTAAGAAGCCAAAATTTATAAATGAAGACGAAAAAGAAGAAAAACTAACAGGAGCCAAAAGAGGTACAGTAGCCCACTTGATCATGGAGGTTTTAGATTTAAACAAGGTGTCTACTGAGGAGGAAATAAAAGCTCAAATCCAGAGCTTAGTAAAGAGAAATGTAATAACTGAAAAGGAATCAAAGGTTCTAACTCCTAGAAAAATATTAAAATTCTTCCAATCTCCTATTGGAAGTAGATTGTTAGCTTCAAATTTCGTAAAAAGAGAACAAAAAATATACACTCAAATAAAAATGAACGACATATACGTAAACGATGAAGAATTTAAAAATAATCGAGAAGTTTACGACGACGAATCAGTTATGCTTAGAGGTGTAATCGACGTGTATTTTGAAGAAGACAATCAAATAGTTATTTTGGATTACAAGACAGATAAGGTATATAATAATAAAGAAGAAATAGTACACAGGTACAAAAAGCAATTAGATATTTATGCAGAGGCGCTTTCTATATTGACGGGGAAAACAGTAAAGGAAAAGTATTTGTATTTATTTAGCATAAATCAAGAGATAAAAGTTTAAAGGAGAGAAAAATGAAATTTATTCATACATCAGATTGGCACTTGGGAAAAACACTAGAGGGAAACAGTAGACTTAGAGAACAAGAGATGTTTTTAAATGATTTTGTGACCGTAGTCGAAGAAAATAATATAGATATGGTGATAATAGCTGGAGATATTTACGACACATCAAATCCTCCAGCTGCAGCTGAAAAGCTATTTTACAAAACTGTATGCAAGCTTTCTGATAATGGAAGAAGATGTGTAGTCGTAATCTCAGGAAACCACGACAATCCTGAGAGATTATCTGCAATCACACCATTAGCAGAGGAAATGGGGATATTGGTATTTGGATATCCACTTAGCAAGACAAATGTGGCGAAATACAGCGGCTTTGAAATAACTGAAGCTTTAGAGGGATGTACTAAGTTGAACTTCAACGGAGAAAAAGTAACTTTATTGACATTGCCTTATCCAAGTGAAAAAAGATTAAACGAGGTTATAAAGGGAGATACTGAAAGAGAAAAACAAGTTTCCTACAGCCAAAAGGTGGGAGATATATTTAGAAAGCTCGAAGAAAATTTCGAAGAGGACAGTGTAAATATAGCCGTATCACATTTATTTGTAGTCGGAGGAGAATCTACAGATTCAGAGAGACCTATAGAATTAGGTGGAAGTCTCCTTGTTCAAAAAAACGACCTTCCACAAAATTCACAATATACAGCTTTAGGACATTTGCATAAACCTCAAAAGGCATCTGAAAGATTAAATGCATACTACAGCGGTTCTCCACTTCAATACAGTAAAAGTGAGAGACTTTACGCCAAGGGAGCTAAAATAGTAGAGGTTCATCCAGAAGCAGAGCCTATAATAGAGGACATTTACTTCAAAAATTACAAGCCGATAGAAGTATTTAAATGCAAGGGTATAGAAGAAGCTCTAAATATATGCGAAGAAAACAAAGAAAAAGACATTTGGTCTTACTTTGAAATAACGACAGAAGAGGTAATAAGCCAAAATGACATAAAAGCTATGAAGAGCTTGCTAAATGACATTATAGAAATCAAACCTATAATAAATAGCAATTATGAATACGAACATATAGATATGAGGGAAAAGACAATGAAGGAATTATTCATTGAATACTATAAATTTAGAAATAAAGTAGAGCCTAAGGGTGAGCTATTGGATTTATTTTTACATATTGTTGAAGAAGAGGGTGATGAGTAGTTGAGACCGATTAGATTAGAGATAAGTGGATTAAATAGTTATATAGAAAAGCAGGT
>NZ_JAXEWM010000106.1:0-8376 GCF_034113885.1 Intestinibacter sp. | reverse complement strand
CAACTACTCCACCTAAAGATTTTGCTACTTCTTCAGATTGAGTTTTTATATTTTCTTTTCTTACATTTTGGTCTAATACTACATAGTTTTTGCTAAGTGCTTCTAAGTATTCTTCTATTGAATTTACTTCTATTTCTTTTGCACCTAAGAATCTATGTCCTTTTGTTACGTTAGAAGCTATTATACCTTCTAAATCTACAGGTAAAGTTTCGTCGTTTAATAGAGCTACCATCCATCTTATAGGTCTAGCAAATTTCATATTTTTGCCACCCCAACGCATAGCTTTAGGGAATGTAACTCCTTTTATAGCTTCTGGTACTACTTCTTTTAAAACTTCAGCAGTTGCTTTTCCTTCTTCTTTTAAAGTACCAAATAAGTATTCTTCTTTTCCAGCTTGCTTAAAGTATACATCACTTTCAGATAAACCTTTGCTCTTCATAAACCCTAATGCAGGCTTTGTAAAGTTTCCATCAGCATCTAC
Organism: Intestinibacter sp.; assembly: GCF_034113885.1. Classification (GTDB taxonomy): domain Bacteria; phylum Bacillota; class Clostridia; order Peptostreptococcales; family Peptostreptococcaceae; genus Intestinibacter. Next base: position 7,895 of record NZ_JAXEWM010000106.1, on the reverse strand, counting down.
AGCTATTTTTTTAGATGGACCTTTTACTTCTTCTTCAAGATCTGCTTGATTGTCGCTTATTTTATTTATTACAAAAGTAAGTCTTCTTGGCGTTGCATAAGTTTCTATACCTTCAAAATCAACTCTATTTTCAGTTAATGATTTTTCTAAGTTTTCTTTTATTTGTGCTAGTGTAGATTCAACAAATCTTGATGGTAATTCTTCTACACCTACTTCTAGTAAAAAGTAATTTTTCATTATTTGTCACCTTCCTTCATAAGAGGGTATCCCATTTCTTTTCTTTGTTCAACGTAAAGTTGTGAAACGGCTTTAGCCATATCTCTAACTCTTCCTATGAATGAAGCTCTTTGGCTTACACCTATTGCTCCATTTGCATCTAGAGTGTTAAATGTATGTGAGCATTTTAAAACATAGTCATAAGCTGGTATAACTAGTCCTTTTTCTATTATTCTCATAGCTTCTTTTTCGTATATATCGAATAAGTTAAATAGCATTTCTGCATCACATTCTTCAAATGCATACATAGTGTTTTCATATTCTTGTTTTTTGAATACTTCTCCATAAGTTATAGAATCATTCCATTTTAGATCGTATACGCTATCTACATCTTGTATATACATAGCAAGTCTTTCTAAACCATATGTAATTTCACCAGTTTCTAATTCACATTCTATACCACCGACTTGTTGGAAATATGTAAATTGAGTAACTTCCATACCATCTAGCCAAACTTCCCATCCAAGTCCCCAAGCACCAACTGTAGTTGATTCCCAGTTATCTTCAACGAATCTTATATCGTGTTCTAATGGGTTTATACCTATAGCTTCTAAGCTCTTTAAGTATAAGTCTTGTATATCATCTGGTGATGGTTTTAATATAACTTGGAATTGATGATGTTGATATAATCTATTTGGATTTTCACCATATCTACCATCTGCAGGTCTTCTAGATGGTTCAACATAACATACACTCCATGGTTCTGGTCCTAGAGATCTTAGAAGTGTATTTGGATTCATAGTTCCTGCACCCTTTTCAACATCATAAGGTTGCATCATGATACATCCTTGCTTAGCCCAATAGCTTTGTAGAGCAAGTATCATTTCTTGAAAATTCATAATAATACCTCCTGTATAATATACTACTATATTATAAATATTTATTTATTTTATAAAAATTTATTTATTTTATAATAATAACATTAAAGCCTCTCGTTTACACGAAAGGCTTTTAAAGTTCTTCGTTAATACGATTAGGATAACAAAAGTGGTCAGTTTTGTCAATATTGTTCGTATTATAGACGTTTTAATATTTATTATTCATCACTTTTTTTGTCTAGATTTATTACTATTTCATCGACTTCTTCTTGTTTTATTTCGTCTTTAGGAGAAGTTTTAGGTTCTTTTGATTTATTTTTGTCTATAATATCTTTTACATCCTTTGCTTTTACTGAAACCATATCTTTTATAGTGTTAAATTTATCTTCACTAAATTCACCTAAATCTATAACCGTATCTCCATCTTCATTTGCTACTTTTATTTTACATTTTGAAAGTACTGCAGCTGATAATCCAACTAAAGTAAGCATTGGTCCTATTATTGCTCCTACTACACCTATAGTAAAAGGTATGTTTAGCATTGTCTTTTCGTCTTTTTCAATTATTATTCTAACTACACTGCTCTTTTTAATTAAATCCAAAACTTGTTCCTTTAATTCATCTGTGTTTTTCCCAAATATTTCAGTTGTTTTTTTGCTACTTGGATTTAATTCTTTGCAGTTTGTTTCTAAATAGATAATTGCATCTACTACACTTCCATCAGTCTTTTCTAATGCTTCCTTAGCTTGTTTATATGTTGCGTTTGGAAATCTTTCTAAGACCTTATCGATAGCTTCTATTGTTACTTGACTCATATTATTCAGCTCCCTTTTTGTTTTCTATACTTTCTATTAAGTTTAATGATTTAAAGCCTATGTTGTCAACATATTGATTTAAATATCTTTTTAATATTTTATCTAGCTCTTTGACTATATACTTTGATACCTTCGCCTTATTACACGTCAAAATATCATTATTTAATATATATTCCATTAGTCTAATTGTTGTTAAATCTATTTTCATATTATATTCGAAAAAATCTCTACATTTTTGACAGATAGCTCCACCTTCATATATATTAAATACGCTGTTAGTTAAATTTTTATTGCCACAATTACTACATCTATTGACTATTGGTCTAAACCCTATGTAATCTAAAAACTTCAATTCAAATGCATCCTTTATAAACACTTTATCTACATCCTCTTTAGCATATAGATATAAAGTCTGTGCCAATAAAATAAACATCCTATTATTAGTAACTTCATCCTCTACATTGTAGTTAATAAGCTGTACGATATATGTAGCGTATGAAAAGCTATCCAAATCATAAGATATCTCATAAAAACTCTTTATAATTTCACTTTGAAGCACCCTATACATGTTGCCCTGCTTCTTTAACGTAAAATTAGAATATGCAAAAACTTGACAAGATGATAGTAAAGCACTTTTAGTCCTTCTAGCACCCTTTGCTATAGCAGATAGCTTGCCTAGCTTTCGTGTAAATATAGTCAATATTAAATCGTTTTCTTTATATTTAACTGCCCTAAGGACTATTCCTTGGGTATTTACAATCACCATTATTATTCAACGTCTCCCTTTTCTCAAGCTTTCCTTTAGATAAAAATCGATAATCGTATAAATATAAATAAGCCTCTATGTTTCCGGTTCTTTTAAAAACCTCCCAAAATAATTTATACATTTAAAAACCCCCTTCTTACATTTTATCTATAGTTTTTGTAAGAAGAGGTCAAAAAATTCATATATTTAAGAAACAATATTTGACAAAAATATTGTCGTAATTACAAAGAATAATACTACACCTATCATATCTAATAAAACAGATATAAGTGGTGAAGATATTATCGATATATCTCCTGATAAATGTTTTAACATCAAAGGTGTGAAGCTACCTATCATAGCTCCTACAATCATATTAATCCATACGCAAATACCTATTACTATAGCCATATTCCAGCTATTTAAGATCACTCTAGCCATCAATCCTATAATAATAGAGCATACTATACCTGTAATTAAGCCTACAGCACCTTCCTTTAATACTGTTTTAAAGTCGATGTCTTCTTCATCGTTATTAGACAACGTCATTATCGTCAAAGAAGAAGATTGCATTCCGACGCTTCCACCCATAACTAATATTACTGGAACGAAGCATAAGAATTTAACATAAGTTAAGCCTTCTATGAATGTGGCATTAGTAAGTATCATCGCAGTAAACAATCCACCTATTACGATAAGTAATAGCCAAGGCATTCTAGCTCTGACTGATGAGATTATTTGTTCCATCATAGTAGAATCAGGTTTTTCTGCTACGTCTCTTTCGTGTTCAGAAGATCCAGCTAATTTATATAAATCCTCTGTAGCTTCCTCCTCCATGACGTCTATTATATCGTCGACAGTTATTATACCTCTTAATACATTATTTTTATCTACAACTGGAATAGCCAATAAATCGTACTTAGATACTAATTTTACAGCCAATTCTCTATCGTCATCGTCGAAAACTGATATTATATTTTCACTCATCAAATCTCCAACTACAACAGAATCTCTAGCTGTAATCAACTCTCTAAGAGATAATACCCCTACTAGCTTTTCGTCGTTATCTATAACATATATGTAGTAAATAGTTTCAGCATCTTCAGCATTTTTTCTCATATGCTCAATAGCTTCCTTAGCAGTCATATTTTCATTGACTTCTATATATCCAGTTGTCATTATACCACCAGTTGATTCTTCTTCATATCCTAGAAGATGTTTTACATCCTCTGCATCCTCTTTATTAAGTAAGTTTATTATTCTCTGTCTTTCATCGTCTTCTAGTTCACTTAATATGTCTGTCAAATCATCTAAAGACATCTGTTCTAAGATATTTCTACCGTGTTCTACATCTATTAGAGAAAATATTGATCTAAAAAATTCAGGTCCACTTTCCTCTAAAATAGACGCAGACATATCAATTGGTAAAACTTCAAAAAGCTTCACCTTCATTTCTCCGTCTAAGTCTTCCATTACATCAAAGATATCCATAATATGATATTCTTCTAATAATTCCCTTAGTTCCAATACTTTATTATTTTCTAATAAATCGAGTACCTGTTCTAACAACAGATTAGAATCATTGTTTTTCCTATCCATATAATCCACCTTTATTTATCATTATATCCAAAATCACTGATGTAATTTTGTAAATTTCTCCAGTTTTCTTTTACCTTTACCCATAATTGAAGATTTATCTTTGATCCTAATAAAAATTCCATATCTTCTCTCGCTGATTTTCCGATACCTTTTAACTTTCTACCATTTTTGCCTATTATTATCCCCTTGTGAGATTCTCTTTCACAGTAAATAACAGCAGATATATCTACTATATCCTTGTCTTTTCTAGATTTCATTCTCTCTATTTCTACAGCAACTCCATGTGGCACCTCATCGTCTAAATAATGTAGAACTTTTTCTCTTATCAGCTCTGAAACTAGTACCCTTTCTGGTTGGTCTGTTATCATATAATCAGGGAAGTACTTTGGCCCTTCTTCAAGGTATTTTTCTATTACCTTCAGAAGCTCATTTATATTTCTTCCTTTAAGAGCTGATATTGGAACTATTTCCTTAAATAATTCTTCCTTTGAGTATAAATTCATCAAATCAAATAGTTCAGCCTCTTCTAATTTATCTATTTTATTTAAAACTAAAACTACTGGAGTTTTTATCCCCTTTAAATCTTCTATGATTTTTCTATCTCCAGGTCCTATTTTCTTTGAATCATCTACTACGAATAATACTAAATCAACATTTTTAAATGCATCTGTTGCTGATTTTACCATAAATTCGCCTAATTTATTTTTGGGTTTGTGTATACCTGGTGTATCCAAAAATACAATTTGACATTTTTCATCAGTGTACACTGCTTGAATTGTGTTTCTAGTAGTTTGAGGCTTATCACTCATTATGGCAATTTTTTCTCCCACTACATTATTCATTAATGTTGATTTTCCTACATTTGGTCTACCTACTATACTAACAAATCCTGATTTGAACATTTACATTTTCTCCTAACTTATTGTATTTTACTAATTTTTTATTTTTTGTCATTGCTTAAAAGTCACCTTTAGCAAAATAATGTGGTAATAAATCCTTTATATTTGTTTCTATTATATCTCCTTTTGAACTTCCAGTTATTACTTGTATATCATCTGCAAATTCAACTATTACTTGTCTGCATATTCCGCATGGCCATGTCGGTTGATTCTTATCAGAATTATCCGATGCTATTGCGATTTTTACAAATTTACTTTCGCCCTCTGAAATAGCTTTAAATATTGCTGTTCTCTCAGCACAATTAGTCGCTCCAAAGCTGGCACTCTCTATATTACATCCTGTATAAACTTTTCCATCTGATGTCAGTAATGCTGCACCTACTCTAAATTTTGAATAAGGCACATATGCATTTAATCTCGCTTCTTCAGCTAATTTTAATAATTCTCTACTGTCCATAAAGTCCTCCTAAAAATTCACGATAAAATTATAGAATACTTCGATTTCATAATTTTACCATAACATTATTATTATAACACAAAGATTTGATTAACGATTATTTATTTACATTAATTAAAATTTTTTAATAAAAGTTAAATATTTTTATTTGGAATACGAGCATAGCTATCAATATTCCCAACAAAGCTCCTGCAACTGTCTCCCAAAATGTATGTATTTTGCCCTCAATTCTACTCTGCGCCACCAAAACAGCCATTATATATCCTAAAACTGCAGCAATTGGATTTTCGACCATCATAGTTATAGATGTAGCGAGTGCAAATGCAAGTGCTGCATGACCGCTTGGCATGCCTCCCTGAAGTGGAGTTCCTGTAGCAGTAAGTGCCTTGACCACAACTACTGCAATTAGAACCAATACAATACATATCAGGGTTACATGAGGATCCGATTTTCTAATCGATACTATAACCGATTGAGAAAAAAGCACAAATTTATCATAAAAAATCAAATATCCCACAGCCACTGCATTTAGTGAGGAAATCAAAACTCCACCAGCCGCAACATCCTTCGCAATCTTTGCTAGTGGATGAATTTCATTTGTAGTCAAATCTACAGCATTTTCTACAGCAGTATTAAACATCTCTGATACTATTACTAAACTTATAGAAAGAAGTAGTATCATCATTTCTACCCTGTTCAAATCTAAAAATAAGCTTATTAAAAGTACCAATACAGCTGTAACATAGTGAATTTTCATATTTCTCTCGTGCTTGAAGGTGTATATAACACCTTCAATAGCTGCATTAAATGCTTTTATAATATTTTGGCGTGGTTTGTTTCTTTTCATAAAAACCTACTCCCTTGTTATTCCTAACTTGTTTAAAATATATTCTTCCTTTTGTCTCATTTCTTTAGTATGTTCTTCTGTATCGTGGTCATATCCTAGTAAATGGAACATACTGTGGCAAACTAAGAAGCATACCTCTCTTTCAAAGCTGTGGTTATACTCTCTGCTTTGTTCAAAGGCTCTCTCTAGAGATATTACTATATCGCCTAGAGATTCTTCTCCAAATTCTACATCGAATTCATCTTCTACTAAAAGGGGAAATGATAATACGTCTGTAGCTCTGTCTATTCCTCTATACTCTCTGTTTAATTGATGTATTTCTTTGTTGTCTACAAAAGATAAGCTTACTTCATAATTGTCGTCATAATCTTCATAATCTAAACATTCTAATATAATATCTTTTATTTTTTCTATTAAATCTTCACTAACTTCTAGTTTATCTTGTCTATCGTCTATTATTAATTCCATAAATTCACCTACTATTTAATATTTTTTCAAGCTCTATATTATTTTATTATCTTCTAGAGTTTTTTGCATTCTTTTCTTTTTCTCTTTTACTTCTTTTATATTCTTCTCTTTTTTCAAACTTTTCATAAGCCTTAATTATTCTTTGAACTAATTCATGTCTAACTACGTCTTTTTCTGTAAGCTCTATTTTACCTATACCTCTTACATCGCTCAATATATTAGTTGCTTGAATTAGACCGCTTTTTTTGTTATCTGGTAGGTCTGTTTGAGTTATATCTCCTGTAACTACAGCCTTAGATCCAAATCCAAGTCTTGTCAAGAACATCTTCATTTGCTCTGGAGTCGTATTTTGAGCTTCGTCTAGTATTATAAATGCATTGTCTAGAGTTCTACCTCTCATAAATGCAAGTGGAGCGACCTCTATAGTACCTCTTTCTAGATATTTATTTACTCTATCTCCACCTAGCATATCAAATAGCGCATCATATAGTGGTCTTAAGTATGGATCTACTTTATCCTTTAAATCTCCAGGTAAAAATCCCAAGCTTTCTCCAGCTTCAACCGCTGGTCTAGTCAAGATAATTCTGCTTACTTCATCCTTTTTAAATGCGCTTACTGCCATAGCGACTGCCAAATAAGTTTTACCTGTACCAGCTGGACCTATACCAAAAGTTATATCATTTTGATTTATAAGCTCTATATATTTCTTTTGACCTAAAGTTTTAGGCTGAACTGCCTTTCCCTTTTTAGTCACTACGATTACATCCTCTAATTCCTTTATTTGCATCTCACTGCCTTCTAGCAGTAAAGATAAGCTGTATGTCACAGATTGTCTATCTAGTGATTTTCCATTGATAACTGTTTCTTGTAATTCTGTCATCAATTTATAGGCTAATTCTACGTTTTTTTCTTCGCCCATTAATACAATATTACCTTCTCTTAAGATGACATCGATACTCAATGTGTCTTCT
>NZ_JAXEWM010000105.1:0-19165 GCF_034113885.1 Intestinibacter sp. | reverse complement strand
CCTTTTCTACTTTTTATTATAGTTTTTTTTACAAATTTTCACAATAATTTGGAGGAAAATTTAATATTATTTCGTTTTTTCACCGATTACAAGTAGCCAGCGTTGCCAGAAATAAATTTCTCCATCCTTTAATGAAGGCTTAAATCCTGTTTTAGATTTTCCATTTATTTCATCTATCATCATATCGGTAATTTCTTTTCTCGTATCCTCTGGTGTTTTTGTAAGCTCAAACCACGCATTTAAAGATACTAATATAGGTGTAGATTCTGCTATAGTTACGTTAAATCCATAGCCTTTGTATAGCGCTAAGAACTCGTCCTTGCTGATGTTTTTGACATGAGACATATCTCTCATTGTCTCTATATTGTCCTCGATTTCTCTTAGCTCCTCTGATGCTGCCTCCATGTCTATTATCACTAATTTGCCATTTTCCTTGACTACTCTAGCCATTTCCTTAAATGCACTTTCTATATTGCTAAAATGATGAAATGCAAGTCTAGAAATAACTATGTCAAATTCACCTTTTTTAAAAGGCATGTCCTCTACAAGACCTTCGATGAAGTTGATATTATTTAAGTTGCAGTTTGCAGCTTCTCTTCTGCCGACGTCTAGCATCGCCTTTGTGGCATCGTAGCAGGTAACGGATTTGACAAACGGTGCAATTGAGCGACCGCATGCGCAGGTACCTGCTGCTGCTTCTAGTACTTCGTCATTTGGGTTTAGGTTCATGCATTTAACTGTATAGTCTAGGTATTCTTTTTTTGAAAAATTCATGCTAGAGCTCTCGAAGTTTTTTGCTTGTAATGTGAATGATTCACGTATTTTTTCTATGTTTTCGTTCATTTTTATTCTCCTAAAATTATTTTTTCGTTTAATTTTAGTTATATATTACCATATTTTATGCGTTAAAGTGTATTTTTTCTTGGAGCTTGATGAAATTATGAGTGGTAAAAATTTATAGGAAAATTAGGAAATTATATTATGCGATTTGAATATAATTTCCTTTATTTTTATTGATTGCTCATTATATATTCTGGAAAGCCCGAGTCTTCATTTGGGCTTTCTTGTACGATTTTAAAGCCTTTTTTTAGATAGAACTCCACAGCTTTTTTGTTTTGCTTATACACTGCTAGGTTTAATTTTGGAAATTGTCTAGCCGCGTAATCGATTAGTGCTGAGCCAATACCTTGTTCTTGGCAGTCTGTTGCCACAAATAATGCTCCTATGAATTCGTCGTTTAATACGCTTATAAATCCCTTTATCTCGCCGTCTTGTTCGTATATGTATGTTTTTGATATCGGGATGTATTCGTTTTTTACTACATTGTAATTGTCCTGCCAATATTTCTTTGGAATAAAATCGTGGGCTTTTATTGTGCTTTCAAGCCAGATTTCCATGATTTTATCTATGTCTTTTTGTTTTAGGGTTTTTATCATATTTTTAACTCCTTGCTAATTATTACATATATGCTTGTCAGGCATTGTGATTATATTTAATAACTTTGTGATATATGCTTCTCTCGACCATTGTGATTGTATTTAACTTCTTTGTGATACTGATTTAGCTATATTTTTGGTATTTTTTCAAGAATATACGTGATCCTCTACTGATAAAACTATCAAATTTCACTTTATTTGAAAATTTTCATCAAATAAAATATATTGAACTCTTACAGTATACTCTTTTTAGTATGAAATTAATATTATAATAGAATTATTTGTTCAAATTTTCATACCTTTATCACAAAGTTGTTAAATATATTTACAATAGGCAGAGTGTTTATATATAGATAGTATACAACTATTGCAAATAAAAAATATGGGTATCACATAATTATCCACCATCTTGTTTTCATTAAATATACTTTTATTTAAAATAGGAAAAAGTTACAAGTTTTAAATGTACTTACTTCTGATTATAATCTATAATATAAGAAAGGAAGTGACATTTTGAAACTTGCTAAAGAAAAGGTAAATTTAGATGAAATTTTAAAATCTTTATTTTCATCATCAGATAAATTTTTTGAAATAAGTGATTCGGATAATAAGAGGTGACTATTATGACAAAAACATTATATGATCCAGAAGTTGAAAAAAGGGGCTATGAAAAAGGAATATCAGAAGGAATATTGCAAGAAAAAAAAGAAATAATTTTAAAAATGCATTTAAAAGGTTATAGTGAAGCTGAAATATCTGATATTACAGATGTAGATGTTGAAGGAGTGCAAGAAATAATAAAAAATAGCACTCGCTAAATAAGGTTGTTATCTGGGAATGTCAAGTATTTTTATGTCAGTAAATTTTTTTACTATATTTATTTAAAGTCAGATAGACGTTTTTCTATCTGACTTTTTTCAAGTGAATATAAAGTACTTTCTATATAAATTCAAGCCCTTCTGCTGCTTCTAAAAATAAATCAGCTTCACCGTTTGGGTTTGCTCGTTTTGTGGCTTCTATGTCGTACCATGCGTATTCTAGTCCGTGGACGATTATTGGAATTTGTTTGTTAAAATGGTTTGAGATAACGCCCTCTTTTTGAAGTCTGTTTGCGACGTTTGCGGCGATTGTTAGGAGTTCGTAGTGACCTACTGGACCTTTGCCTGTGTATTCGCCGTCGTCATTGTAGCAGTCGTCTTCTTCGTATCCTAGGTTGTCTATGCCGTTTTCTTTGTACCAATCGAAAAGTAATTCTGTTTCTTCGTTGCCGTCGTATGTGTCTACAATTGGAATTTCATCCTGTCTCCAGCAGGCATAGTTCCATCTGTCTTCGTCTAAGTCATCTGCATAGTCGCAGTCTTCTTCTGTGTTGTAGCTCACTGAAAAATTTGAAACGTTTGAAAAACCTCTAAATGAATATGCTTCATTTGAGTTTACGAAGAAGGAAATCGCGTATATTTCATCTTCGTACCAGCTTGTAATGATTTTTTTTATTTTTTCGTAAAGTACAGCTTCTATGTTTATCATTTTAACACCCCTCCATTTAAATTTAATTTAAATTCTTTCTCCTTTTGTAACAAAAGGAGTATAACAAGCAAATTTTTTATTTGTCTTCATTTCACCATTTATCTTATTGATGTTTTCTTGGCTTGCGTAAATTATATTACACTCTTCTGCACAGTTACTAAACCATAAGTATTTATCTTGGTTTAATTCCTTTAATTTTTCATTTATTTTATATATAAATTCATCGTTAAACCAATCATATGCAAATTCTACTTCTATAGACGTAAGTTTTCCATTTATTTTAAAGTCGATACCTATAATCGCTCCCTCTTCCATACAAAAATCAAATTCTTCTATATCAATATCCTCATCCATACCAAAATGATCAAAATCGAAATCTTCCATTTCCATATCATCAAAGTCATCTATTTGTATATCTGTGATTTTTAATTGATATTGTTTTGCGATAATTTTATTTTCAAACAACAAAAAAAGACTGTAGCGAGAATAAATATCTCAGCTACAGCCCTTTTTTTAATATATAAATAAATTACATTCCTAAAATTCCTTTTAATGTAGTAACAAATGATAATAAAGATCTATAAGCTAAAACTAATGTTACGCATAGTATAATTATTCCAAGTATGTTGTTCCATAATTTGTTTTTGTATTTTCCTAAATCGTCGTGGTTTAATACAAATATTAGGAATGTCGCTATTATTGGTAATATAACTGCATTTGCTGCTTGTGCAACTAATATTAATTGTGTTGGAGAAGACATTCCAAGTGCACTTAATATTATACCAACAGCTAAAACTATCATCCAAACAACTCTGAATTTAGCTGATTTCATGTCTTTTTCAAATCCTAGAGCTCCTGTTGTAGCAAATGCTGCTGATAGTGGAGCTGTTATTGCTGAAGTAAATCCAGCTGCGAATAATCCTATACCGAAGAACCATTTTGCCCATTCACCTAGAAGTGGCTCTAATTGTGCTGCCATATCAGCACCACTTGCTATAGTTGCACCTGTGCCATAGAAGCTTGCAGATGCAGATATTATGATAGCCATTGATATAAGACCACCAAGACCGATAGATAATATAGTATCTATTCTTGCATTTTTTATATCTTCAACGTTTTTCCAACGTTCAGATACTGATGATGCATGTAGGAATAGGTTGTATGGAACTACTGTTGTTCCTATAAGTCCAACTACTGTTAAAAAGTCATTTTGACCTATACTTGGTGTGAATAAACCTTTAACTACAGCACCCATATCTGGTTTAGAAACTATAGCAGTTGTAAAGAAAGTAACACTCATTACAATAACTAATCCAATTAAGAATTTTTCTATTCTTTTGTAGCTTCCAGACCATAATAAAATAAATGCGATTACACCTAATGCTGGAGCCCAAATTTGTGTTGGTACAGATGGAACTATTGTAGATAATCCCATTGATCCACCTACTAAGTTACCTGTTTCATAAGCTATGTTACCTACAAATATTGCAACTAATACTATTAATACAGCTATAGCTTTTAATGCAGGATTTACAATTTTTTCTCTGATATTTTCCCCTAAACCTTTTTGAGTAACGATACCTAATCTAGCGGCCATTTCTTGGAATATAATTGTAGCTATTGTTGAGAATAGCATAGCCCATAATAGTGTATATCCGCTGTTTGCACCTGAAAGTGTACATGTAGTTACAGTACCAGGTCCTATAAATCCAGCTGCTATAAGGGCCCCTGGACCTATGTTTTTAAGCTTTTCTAACATAATATGATTCCTCCTTTTTAAAACCCCTTTTAAGTTTTATATTTTATAATTTTATCTTAAACTATCTCTTTAAGAGGTAGTATTTCGATACCCTCTGATATCAGTCTCTCTCTAATTTTTTTGACAAATTCTAATGCTTTAACTCCATCCCCGTGGACACATATTGAATCTGCGTATATTTCTATTTCCTTGCCAGAGTAAGATGTCACTTTGTTTTCTTTGACCATTTTAATGACTCTGTCTATGGCGATATTTTCGTCTGTTATGACGGCACCTTCCTTGCTTCTAGCTCTTAGTGAACCGTCGTCCTCGTATGCTCTATCTGCAAATACTTCTCTAGCAACTCTAAGGCCAGTGTCTTCACCTGCTTTTATCAATTGGCTGCCTGAAAGTCCTAGAAGTATTATGTTTTTGTCAAATTCGTATATAGCTTCACATATAGCCTTTGCTAGGTCGTAATTTTTGCCTGCCATGTTGTAAAGGGCTCCATGTGGTTTTACGTGTTGGATTTCCATCCCTTCGCTTTTGCAGAAGGCGTATAGGGCTCCTAGCTGGTATTTTACGTAGGCCTTTGCTTCTTCAGTAGATATGTCCATATTTCTTCTACCAAATCCCATAAGGTCTAAAAATCCTGGGTGAGCTCCTACTTGAATGTCGCTTTTTTTAGCCATTTTTATAGTTTTTTGCATGACTACTGGATCTGATGCGTGAAATCCACATGCTACGTTTGCTGAGGAAATAAGTTGAATTATTTCTTCGTCCAAGCCCAGCTTATATCTGCCGAAGCTTTCCCCTAAATCACAGTTTAAATCTACCTTAAGCATATTTTCACCTCTTAGTATTTTAATTCTACGTTTTTAACGTCTGTAATAAGCATGTGACCTGGTGAGTGAGTTATAACTATGTCAGGCTTAACGTTCATTATTACAGATTGTGGTGTTACTCCACATGGCCAGAATACTGGAACTTCGCCTTCGTTGATTGTTACGGCGTCACCGAATTCTGGTTTGTTTATGTCCTTGATGCCTATTACTGAAGGGTCGCCTATGTGGATTGGTGTTCCGTGGACCTTAGGCATAGTTTCTGTTACTGTAACTGCCTTGACTACTTGGTCTGGCTTGATTGGTCTCATACTTACGACCATTTTACCGTTGAAGATTCCTGCGCTTTCACATTCTATATTTGTCATATACATTGGAACGTTGCAGTCTTCTGTTATATGTCTGATTTCTATGCCTGCTTCTATCATTTCTGATTCGAATGAGAAGCTACATCCTATTAAGAAGCTTACAAAGTCGTCTTGCCAGAATTCTGATACGTCTGTATATTCTCCTACAAGCTCGCCTTTTTTGTAGATTCTGTATTTTGGGATGTCCTTAGCTATATCGCAGTCCTTTGCTATTTTCTTTAGTGTTCTGCTTCCTACATCGCTGACTTCTAGTATTGGACATGGCTTTGGATTTCTTTGAGCGAATAATAAGAAATCGTAGGCTAAATCCTTTGGAAGTACTACTAAGTTGGCTTGTGCGTATCCTGCACACATTCCAGATGTTGGTTTTACTATTTTTCCTTCTCTTATAAGTTTTCTAACTTCACTTGGTGATGCGTTTACTAAATCCATTTATAATTCCCCCTTTTAAGATAACAAATCCTTTATAAATCCTGTTGTGGCTTCACCGTTTACATATGTTGGGTTATTCATTATTGAATATTGGAAGTTGGCGTTTGTCTCAACTCCACTTATTACAAGCTCATCTAGAGCTACCTTCATTTTTTCAATCGCTTCTTTTCTGTTGCTTCCATGTACGATTACCTTGGCTATCATAGAATCGTAAGTAGCTGGAAGCACGTATCCAGCGTAAAGTGCTGTGTCGACTCTTACATCGAAGCCTCCTGGAAAATGTACTGCGTTTATTTTACCAGGTGCTGGCATGAAGTTTTTAAGTGTATTTTCGGCGTTTATTCTACATTCGATGGCATGTCCTTTTATTTGGATGTCGTCTTGTGTGTAGACTAATTTTTGCCCTGCTGCGATTAAAATTTGTTGTTTTATTAAATCTATTCCTGTTACCATTTCTGTGACAGGGTGTTCTACTTGTATTCTAGTGTTCATTTCTATGAAGTAGTAGTCGCCGTTTTCATCTAGTAGAAATTCTACTGTGCCTGCGTTTTCGTAGTGAGCGGCCTTTGCTGCTTTTACTGCTGTTTCACCTAGCACTTTTCTTAGCTCGTCACCTATAGCTGGTGAAGGAGATTCCTCTATCATCTTTTGGTGTAGTCTTTGGATTGAGCAGTCTCTTTCTCCTAGGTGGACTACGTTTCCGTATTTGTCTGCTAAAATTTGTACCTCTATGTGTCTTGGGTTTCTGATGTATTTTTCTATGTACATTGTATTGTCTGCAAAGGCGTTTACAGATTCTCCTTGTGCTACGTTGAAGCCCTCGATAAATTCAGTCGAATTTTCTATTATTCTCATTCCTTTACCGCCGCCACCTGAGGATGCCTTTACTATTACTGGATATCCCATTTCATCGGCTAATTTCTTACCTACCTCTGCGTCGTACACTGGATCTTCTGTTCCAGGTACTACTGGGACTCCTGCCTTTATCATTGTGTTTTTGGCGTTTGATTTATTTCCCATCAAATCTATTACTTCACTGCTTGGTCCTATAAATGTTATGTTGTTTTCCTTGCATAAATCCACGAACTTGCTGTTTTCTGATAAAAATCCAAATCCTGGATGTATAGCGTCTGCATTTGTAAGCTGAGCTGCTGTTATGATGCGGTTCATGTTCAAATAGCTGTCCTTTGATTTAGCAGGTCCTATGCATATGCTCTCGTCGGCTAGCTTAGTATGGAGAGCATTTTTATCTATTTCAGAGTAAACTGCTACTGTCTTGATGCCTAGAGATTTACATGTTCTGATGATTCTTATAGCAATTTCACCCCTATTTGCTATTAATATTTTGTTAAACATTTTAAACTCTCCTATACTGTTTTTATTTTGAATAAAGGTTGACCGTATTCTATCATTTGTTCATTTTCAACTAGGATAGCTTCTACTGTTCCCTCGTATTCGCTGACTACTTCATTCATCATTTTCATAGCTTCTATTATTCCTACGACTTGACCTTTTGTTATTTTGTCGCCTACTGATACGAATGCTTTTGCTTGTGGTGATGGAGCTTCATAGAATGTTCCTATAAGCTCAGCCTTTATGTATTCAACTCCATCTCCTGCAGGCTCTGTAGCTTCCTTAACCTTTGCAGGTGCTGCTTCTACTTGTTTTACAGCTGTTACTTCTTTTTTTAGTAAAATCTCACTATCTCCTTCTTTGTAAGAAAAAGTAGTTAAAGATGAATCCTCCATTATTTTTATTAATTCTAAAATTTTTTCGTATTCCATGTTATCCTCCTAATTTACCCTATTATTTTTGTTGAAATGGATTGTTGTCTTTTTCTAAAAGAATTTCAATTCTTCTAGATGCACTTCTAGGCTCTAAGACCTCCATACATGGCTTGTGTATGTTTTTTGTAATTGCTTTATAAAGTAATTTTTCTTCTTTGTAGAGATCTTGTGCTTCTTTTAAAGAAATTTCCTTAAAATAGATAGTATCTCCAGCCTTTCTCTGTGCAAGCTTTGGTATATCTACGCTTATTACGGTTGCAATTTTTGTGTAGCCACCTGTCGTCTGTCTATCTGTCATCATGATTATAGGCTTACCGTGTGAAGGCACCTGTATTGAGCCTAGAGCTATACCGTCTGAGATTATATCTGCAGAGGATTTGTGCTCTATGACTGGACCGTCTAGTCTACAGCCCATTCTGTCATTTTCATTAGTAACCTTATATGGGCTAGAGAAAAACGTTTTTAAGCCATTTTCCGTAAATGCTGTATCCTGAGGTCCTCTTATGACTCTCAATGTTACCTCTGACTCGTTTTTGTGCATGTAGTTTATTTTTCTAGATAAAAAATACGGAAGATAGTCCTTTGGCGATTCAAACTTAATGTAGTCGCCTGCTTGTAGATTTCTACCCTTGTATCCTCCTATTCCACATCTTACATATGTCGACTTACTTCCCATGACTTTTGGGACTTTAAGCCCTCCTGCAAATGCTATGTACGCTCTGCAGCCGCTTTTTGCATATTCAAATGACAGCACATCTCCAGCCTTTATAAGTAGAGCTTGGTATGTGTGAACCTTTTGACCGTTTAGCTTTGGTCTTAGGTTGCCGCCAGTTATAGCTATAATATTAGTCTCTGTAAATTCTATAGTAGGACCTACTAAGGTCATCTCTATTACTGCCTCGTCGACTGGGTTGCCGACTAGTATATTTGCGATTTTGAGAGATCTTTTGTCCATTGCACCACATACAGAGAAGCCGAATTCTTGGTATCCTACTCTACCATAATCCTGAATAGTCGTATATAATCCACTTTTTCGAATTATTATTCCCAATTTTAAAGCCCCCTCTCTATTACGTTACAATGGTATAAATTTTTATCTACTAGATTTTTTATCTCGTAAAAATCAGATTGACTTATTTCTACAAATTTTATGTAGTCGCCTGCTTTATATAAAATTGGCTCCTCTCTATTTGCATCATATGGCTTCACTGGAGTAGTTCCAATAAGTCTCCATCCACCTGGAGATGCTAGTGGGTATATTCCAGTTTGTTCACCACCTATGCCTACAGAGCCAGCGTCGATTCTAGTTCTCGGATTTTTAAGTCTAGGAGTGAATAGTCTGCTGTCAAGCCCCCCTAGATAGGCAAACCCCGGTAAAAATCCTAGCATGTAAATTAAATATTCCCTAGATGTATGTATTTGTATTACTTCTCTTGTAGTCAATTTTGCGTGCTCTGCTACAAATTCTAAATCCTCTCCAAAAGAGCCACCGTAGCAGACTGGTATTTCTATTATTCTTTTTTTGGTCTCTGATTTAGAATCTAAATTTTTACTTAGCTTTTCAATTTTCGACTTTAATTCGTCAAAATATATCTTTGAAGGGTCGTAGTAAATTAAAAGAGATCTAAAAGTAGGAACTGTCTCTGTGATCCCTTGTATTTTAGCCGATTTTATTAAATCGTTGAAAACCCTTATTTTGTTGTTTGTTTCAGTACTTATATCGTTTCCAAATTCAATTATTAGTGCTGAATCCCCTGCAATCAAATATTTCAAGAATTCACCCCCCTAATTTATATAATTTATTTTTCATATATTTTTTATCCTATAAAGAAGATTATAGCCAATTTTTCATTAATATGCAAGTTTTGGTTTAATTCTTGCATTTGTGTTTTGTAATTTTTGTTGTGAAATGATGTATAATGTTGTTAAAGCTAGTTTATAATAAAAAGGAGGCTATATGATATGAAATTGGCGATGGCTCAGGTTTCAATGAATCTGGATATGAATAGTAATTATCAAAAGACATTGGATTTTATGAAGAAGGCTAAGGGCAGTGATTTATTGTTTTTCCCTGAGATTCAATGGACTCCTTTCTTCCCACAGTATGAAGAAAAGGATTTGAAAAACTGCCTAGGTAAGGAAATAGACGATTTTTGTCTAACTTTGGATGATAAGAGGATTTGTAAGATGAAGGAGCTTTGCAAAGATTGTGGTATGTATCTATCTCCTAATCTATATATTGAACAGGATGGAAAGAGATACGATATGTCGCTTATGATAAATTCTAAGGGCGAGCTAGATGGACTTTCTAAGATGGTTCATATTCTAAATGCCAAGAATTTTTATGAAAAATACTATTATACTCCTTCTGAAGATGGATTTATGGTTTTTGATACGCCTTTTGGTAAGGTCGGAATAGTTATATGCTTTGACAGACACTTACCTGAAAGTGTTAGAACTTGTGCCTTAAAGGGTGCAGAGCTGGTTATAATACCTACTGCTAATACAAAGGACGAGCCACTTGAGATGTTCGAATGGGAGCTTAGAGTTCAGGCTTACCACAATAACGTGTTTATAGCTATGTGTAATCGTGTCGGCAAAGAGGGAAATATGGACTTTGCTGGAGAATCCCTTGTGATCGACTGCGATGGAAACCTTGTATTTAAGTCAGACGACAAGGAACAGCTGATAACTGTCGATATAGATTTAAATAAATGCAAAGAAAGCAGAAAGAATAGACCTTATATAACTTTACATAGACCTGAAATGTACTTTTAATTAAAAACAGCCTCCTCTGGTAATTTATCAGAGAAGGCTTTTGTATTATTTATTTGTCAGCTTCTTGTTTATAGTGTCTTTTCACTGCTTCTAAAATTATTTCCACAGCTTCGTCTATACTTATCTTGCTAGTATTTATACAAAGGTCGAAATCTCTAGCATCTCCCCATTTCATACTTGTGTAGAAATTGTAGAAGGATGTTCTTTCTTTGTCTATTTTCTTGACTGTCTTGGCACTTTTCTTTTCTTCTATGCCGTGTTCTTCTATAGCTCTTTGTCTTCTAGTCTCGAAATCGGCATGTATAAATATGTCGATAGAATCAAATTTGTCCCTCAATGCATAATTAGCTGCTCTACCTACAAATATGCAAGATTCCTTTGAGGCCAAATCTTGAATTATGTTAAATTGTTTCAAGAATAATTGATGCCCTAAAGGTAGTGAAGAGCTTGTTTGGTCGTATGAAAAATAACTCAATGATTTTATAGGCTTTTCATCGTATTTTTCAAAAAATTCTTGGCAATAACCACTTTCTTTTGCTGCTATTGTAAGTAACTCTTTATCGTAGCAAGGTATGTTTAGAGCTTTGGCTAATTTTCTGCCTATTTCTCCTCCACCGCTACCGTACTCTCTACTTATTGTTATGATTAAATTTTTATTCATAGCTATTACCCCTTTCTATAACTATCTATACTATAATTATAGCAGAATTGATATTTTTATATAAGAAAATTTTTACATACATTCACCCCACTATATGGTTATATCTCTAAAAGGCCAGCTATATCATCTAGTACAGCCACATTTGGATAGTTCTCCAATTTTTCTCTAGATGTAGTTCCTGTTGTAACGCCTACGAAGTCTACTTTGGCATTTTGCGCAGTTTCGGCGTCGATGTAGCTGTCTCCTATGTATAATGCGTTTTTTGCGTCCATCATATCCATAATTTTAAATAGGCCTTCTGGATTTGGTTTGTATTTTTCGACATGTTCTGTGCCTATTATTATGTCTACAAGATTTCTTGCATCTAGGTTTACTAATATGTCGTTGATTCTTTGACCCCATCTTGATGAAACTATTCCGATTTTTTTGTCGTTTGATTTTAGAGTTTGTAGAACTTTTTTTGCTTCTCCGATAAATACGGTCTCCTTGACTGTGATTTGATCAGATCTTTCTTTTTGGTATTTTTTAAATAAACTTATGCTTTCCTCGCTTTTGTCCCCTGTCAAAAGTGTGTAGGCTTCTCCTAGAGGAATTCCTATAGTGTTTACGATATCGTCGTATGAAGCTCTTTTTAGATTTAATTTGTCGAATGCATGGTTGAAGCTCTCGACAATTGGATTTGTCGCATCTGCTAGCGTATAGTCAAAATCAAAAATATAAGCGTCGTAATTTTTCATATTTAATCTCCTTATTTTTATCTATTTATTACCATTTTTGCTATATAATAAAAAGTCACTCCTAAAACGCTCACGAGCATGAAAACTGTGAACCAAATTCCTAGAGGAATTCCCTCCATTGAGCAGACTGTCATATAGAAAAAACACCCTACTATCAGTAGTTTAGTTAGTAAAATCATGTTTATGACATAGCTGAAAATTCTCGTTCTGTTTTCATCTGTGACTTTTACAGGGATGTTCCACATTTTTGGAAAAAACATGCAAACAGTCAGCAGTACATATAAAAATATAGTGGCTCCTAAAAGTACGAAAATTGTCGATTTACTTCCCCAGCCGTCTGGGTTTCCTGCAAAATCAAAATGTGTAGGTATTTTATCCCCTATTTTTGAATACCTAACAGATACATATACGATTTGGCACAAAACTAATATAGCTGTGATAGCTTCTAATACTTTTTGATAAATATTGTACATGATTTTTCCCTCCCCAATAAAATTTACCTTATACTATATTTTATATTTTTAATTTGTGTTACGCAACGAATCTATTTAGATATTTTATCATACGACATTCTATTCAATAATTGTTTTTTCATGCTATAATTTAATTATAGAACTTAAAGGGGAGGACACACGATGAATCAATCAATTTTTCAACTTATAAAATCTAGGCAATCAATCAGAACCTATAGCAACGAACCTATAGAAACATCTGTTTTAGACAAAATTCAAAATTACATTGATGATGTTACAAACCCATTTAACAAAAAAGTTTGTATCCAAATTTTAAAACCAAATAATTATCATAAGGAAAAACTTGGCACTTACGGTGTGATCAAAAATCCTAACTACTTTTTAGTAGCTTCTTGCGAGGATAAACCTTTTGCACTTGAGGCTTTAGGCTATACATTTGAGAAAGTAATCCTATACTGTACATCTCTAAACCTTGGTACAGTCTGGCTTGGAGGAACTTTTAATAAGAGTAAATTTGCAAAAGCTGTTAATCTTAAAAAAGGATATATTTTGCCTGCTGTTTCTCCTATTGGTTATCCTGGTTTGAGAAGAAGCCCTATAGGATTTTTAATTGGAAGCAATCATAACAAGAGAGAACCTTTTAGTAAATTATTTAGCCGAAATGATTTTTATACTCCTATGGCTAAAAAACAAGCAGGAATCTACGGCGATGCTCTAGAAGCAGTAAGACTTGCACCATCTTCTAGAAATTGCCAACCTTGGAGAGTTGTGTACAACGATGAAGGAATTCACTTCTTCACAACTCAAACAAAGGATATGAACAAAATGGACATGGGTATCGCCCTTTGTCACTTCGATAGCGTTTTGGAAGAACAAAGAGTTAAAGGTAGATTTAAAATAGTAAATCCTGGTATAAAAACTGATTACGAATATGTAATTTCATGGATACCTGATAAATATTTTTAAAACAAAGTAATACGTAGCAATTACTGTATCGAAGCTTAAATATATTATAAAACCTCTAGATGTAACCAATTATTATATTTACATTTAGAGGTTTTATATTTCAAATACTATTTAGTCAATAATTCTTTATTTATTATTTCTTCTTTTCTATTTAATAAATCATCAGATAATAATTGTTTTTCAACATTTTCAAATCCTATACGATTTATAGTTTCTTCAAAACGTTCACCTTTTATTCCTTGATCTTTGAATAATAGGATAGTCTTTTCTATAACATTTAAAGCTTCTTCTAAGTCTGTAAATACTTTATTTAGAGGTTTACCTATAGATATTTTTTTACCCCATCTACCACCAACGTAGATTTTGAATCCTCTAACTTTTCCATCAACTACATCGAATGGGCATTTTCCTACACAACGGCCGCAGTGGTTGCAGATGCTTTCATCTCTAGTTATTTTCTTGTCTACAACTTTGCATGCGTGCATTGGACATGCTTGTTCTATTTTACATTTTTTACATCCTTTACATTTTTCAAGGTCATGAGCTGGCACTAATTGTCCTATTATACCTACATCATTTAAGTCTGGTTTTAGACAGTTATTTGGACATCCACCAACTGCTATTTTATATTTATGAGGTAGAGCTACATCTTTGTATCCTTCGAAAAATCTCTTGTGGATTTCTTCAGATATTGCAAAAGAATCTAATAGACCGTATTGACAAGTAGTCCCTTTACATGATACTACTGGACGAACCTTAGCTCCTGTTCCACCTGTTTGTAAACCTGCTTTAGCAACATAATTTCTGAAGTCGTCTATTTTTTCATATGGTATACCTTGAACTTCTACTGATAGACGAGTTGTAAAAGTTATGTTTCCATTTCCAAATAATTCTGCTGCTTCTGCTATGCATTTATGTTGTTCTGCTGTTATTTTACCATTTACTGTTAATACTCTTCCTGAAAAATTATCAGTTCCTTTGTTATTTAAAAAACCTAGTGCTTTGACTCTTTTTACATCTTCTGGACTTACTGTTAATGCTGACATTTTATATTCCCCCTTGCAAAATTTGTATCTATATTAATCGTATTTATTATAGACTTTATTGGATTAATTACTAAATTATGGTTAACCACTTACAAGAACTATTTTACCACTTGAATATGTATTTGAAAAGTGATATTATCTTATCATTATTATAGGTAAAACCTATTGATAACGTTTATCGTAAATTAGAGGATTTAATAGTATTTTATCCAAAACTAAGCTAATTATTCAATTTATACTAAAATATTCTTTGGAAATTTCTAACAGGAGGGGTTTTTGTGACTATAAGACATTTGAGAATTTTTATAGCTGTGGCAGAAAATAAAAAGATGAGTCTCGCAGCTAAGAAACTTTATATTTCTCAGCCTACAGTCAGTCAGGCTATCAGAGAATTAGAAGAACACTACGGTGTAAAATTATTTGAGCGACTTTCTAAGAAGCTCTATATCACTGAAGCTGGTAAATATTTACTTTTTCAAGCAAAAAACTTAGTATCTCAGTACGACAATCTAGAGAAATCTATGAAGGAAAACTACAAGAGAGAGACTCTTAGAATCGGGGCTTCCCTTACAGTCGGCGCTATTTTGTTATCTAATGTTTTAAACGATCTAGAGAATTACAACCCGAATTTAGACACATTTGCATATGTAAATAATACCAGCGTAATAGAGAAAAAATTACTCGAATCGAATCTAGATGTCGCTATAGTAGAAGGAAAAATTAAATCACACGACCTAATAAGTATACCAATGATAGACGATTACTTGGTTTTAGTCTGTAGTATAGACCACCCTCTATCAACTAAAAAGGAGATCCACTTAAGCGATTTAGAAAATCAAAAGTTCGTAGTTAGAGAAAAAGGCAGCGGTACTAGAGAATTGCTAGATGAATTTTTAAAATTACACAACTTAAAGGTAAAAATCGTCTGGGAATCGAGCTCTCCCGACACGATTAGACATGCTGTAATCAACAATGGCTGTCTCGCTTTGATGCCGATGCGTGTAATGGAAAAGGATATAGTTGATCACAAGATGAATGTGATTTTCAACACTACAAATGAGTGGAATCGCTATTTTAGCCTGGTTTACCACAAGGACAAGAATATAACTGATTCTATTGTTTTATTGAAGGACATATTAAAGAAATACAAGTCTCCTAACTTTAATCTCAGCGAATTGTCATCTAAATTGATTTTAGAGTAAAAAAATATCTCCAAATTTCTGTCGTAGGAGATTTGGAGATTTAATATTGTAAATTTATTTTAAGGAAATATCGTTTATGCCACTAAACGCATTCCTCATTAAGGGCTTTTTTAATTATTTATATTATACAACTTCCAGTTAGTGGAATCTCAAGTGATTTTTATTTATTTTTTTAATGCTTTTAAAGTGTTGCAATTGCTGTATTTTTGTGATTGCTAATATTTTTTATATCGTCTAAATTGCAATTTTTTGATAAAAAAACCGATACATACTTAAATTTACATGTATCGGTTTTAATTTTATTTATCGCTTATAGATAATTTTCCAAGTCTTCTATTGTCAGATGCTCCGAAATAATGTCCATCGGAAATTCCACCTGCTTGGACAGCTCCGAAGTAAAGCTGATCTTTGACATCTACATAAGGATATCCACTTTCACTGACATCTATAATGTAGTCCTCATCTCTGCCGTCTTCAAGCATCAATACACCAGGTTCATAGAATATTACCCTTGATTTGTTTATTGATTCTTGTAGATCTTTTCCAAAGTATAAGTTGTCTACTAAAATAGGTGCTAGCATTTTTAGGATTCTAACTCCTCCTGGAGTCCCTATACCCATTATATAGTCATCGCCTTTTTGGATTATAGTAGGGCAAGTGTAAGTTCTAGGTCTTTTGCCTGGCTCGTACTTGTTGATTCCCTTTGTTCCAAAGCTCTTTAAACTACTGTTTAGATAAAAACCATTTACTTTCTTTTGAGAGCCGTAGAAATGACCAAGTGTGTTTGTGCATGAAACCACCATTCCATCCTTGTCTACTATTACAAAGTGTGTAGTACTTTCGCTCTCGTCGTCTTCACTATATGTGACACCTTTTTCTTTTAGTAAATTAGTTATATATTCGTCTGTAGTCAATTCGTTGTAGTCTACTGGATTGAAATCCAAGTCAGACATTTTTTTGCCTCTATCGTAATTTGATAAAGTAGTCGCTGTATCTAAAACCTCTAAGTAATTATTTACGTCGTTTATATCCTTAGATTTGTTTTGTTTTTCGATGATTTCAAGCATTTGTATAAGTGGAGTCCCTGAAAATGGTGGTGGAGCTGAAACCACTTTATAGCCATTAAATTCTCCAGAAACTGGTTCGTTTATTTTTACCTCGTATTTTGACAAGTCAGATGCATCCATAGAACCTGCTTTTGCTATGTTTTCTGCGATTTCACCGCTGTAAAATGCCTTTGCGCCATTTTTTTGGATATTTTCAAGTGTGTCTGCTAGCTCGCTTTGAACTAGTGTGTCTCCTTCTTTTAGAAGGCTTCCATCCTTTAAGTAGTCCTCATCCTGTGATAGCAGGCTTGAAAATGAATCCATGGCTTTGACAGTATCTTCGTTGACTTCTACTCCATTTCTAGCTAAATCTACAGAATATCCTATTAAAGTAGATAAATCTGTTGTCCCATAGTCCTCAGAAATCTTTTCCATACCTGCTACAAAGCCTGGTACACCTTCATCACTTTGTCTCTCTTCATTTGAGAAAGGTGCACAGTCCTTGTAATCGTAAAATTTATACTCGTCACCTGAAGGATCGTATATAAGCATACCTCCTCCACCGCCTATACCTGATGCGTAAGGCTGAGCAACTCCTAAGGCATATGAAACTGCAATGGCTGCGTCTACTGCATTACCGCCTTCTGCTAGAACCTTTTCGCCTATTTCTGTAGCAGCTTGATTAGATGTGCTGACTACATATGAATGGCTACTATCTACAGTGGCATTAGTATCTGCGTTGTTATTTCCCTTGAAAAATTTAAAATAACAAATAGCACCTACAATCAATGCTACTATTATTATGCCCAATACTAGTCCAAAATTTCCATTTTTCTTATTATTTTTTTTCCTATTTTTTTGCATAACATCATTCTCCAATAAAATTATTCCTAATAATTGATGCCATTTTCTGTGTAGCCTTGAGCTTGTCCATCTACTGTGTTATCTATAGTATTTGTCGCATCGTTTGAAGTATTTTGTGATGCATCGTCCTTACTTTTTAAATCGACTTTTACGGCATTTTTTAGAAGTAAAGTATCTGACCCGACTTCATAATCGCCTTCACTCAAGTTTTTAGTTAGAGTGTTATATGTTCTCTTTTTGAAGTAAGAATTAGTTGTAACAGTTGGATATCCATCTTTAATTCTAACTGGAACAATTTCAAAGCTGCAATTTCCTTCTTCATCTAAATAATAATTTAATACTATGCTGTCTTTTGTTCTACTCCATCCTTGGTCGAACACGAAGTTCCCCATACTATAGAAAATAATACCATCATTGTACTTTTCTATAGGCTGTAACACGTGTGGATGAGAACCGATTACTATATCAGCACCAAAGTTTATTAAGTTTCTTCCCAATTGCTCTTGTCTTTCAGTTTGATCAAATCCATATTCGACACCCCAGTGGATATTTGCTATGACTAAGTCTGCTTCCTCTGCTGCCTCTCTGACTGCTTGGTAATATCTCATTGTGTTGGTAGATAAAATACCTGCCTTACCTGCTGTAGCTGAGAAGTTTTTAGGAATTATGTCGCTGACTGATACTGTAGCGATTTTTATTCCATTTACTTCTTGGATATTGTACTTGCCAGCCTCTGTTATATTTTTGCCAGCACCTACGTAATCTAAACCTGTTTTTTCTAATTTGTCTATAGTATTTACTACCCCATCAGCACAGAAGTCGGCTAAGTGGTTGTTTGCTAAATTTATAAGCGTAAATCCACTTTCCTTTAGGACATCGGCTGTTTTTGTCTCGGCATTTATGTGTATTTCCTTGTCGTTTTTTTCGTAATCTGATGGATTATCTAGAAGTACACATTCTAGGTTTCCTGATACATAGTCAGAGTCCTGCCATAAACTAGACACTCCTGAAAACATACCGCTGTAATCGTTCTTTGAACCCTTGTTCATAATTGATCTTCCAAGCATCATGTCTCCAACAACAGTACCCTTGACTAAGCTATCACCATCGTAAGCGCTTTTAGTTTTTGTGGCGTTGTCTTTGCCAATTGCATCTCCCATTATGCCTGCTCCGAATACTATTAGAGATAGTATAAGTATAATAGCAATTACAGATTTACCTGATGTTTTAGGCTGTCTTTTTATGAAAGCTTGTATTTTTTC
>NZ_JAXEWM010000104.1:0-16043 GCF_034113885.1 Intestinibacter sp. | reverse complement strand
CAGGAGCCTGAGACAGCACAGAGCTTAATATCAAAAATCTGTGTAATGGGTGCGTATATCAAACGCCGTGGCAATCTGCTTTTGTTAGGTGAGGAAGGCTCTGAGATTTCGGCAAAGGAGCTGGAGTATTGTCTCAGAGAGTCGTTGGACAACCTGAACTTGTGTGATATTATAACCTCTCTTGATAGCAATTGTGATGGAATTGTCCCATTGAAAAATGCAGTTGCTGTTTATGACCTTTATGAAAAAATTGTGGAGGCACTGCTATCTAATATGAATGCAATGCTTATAAGGTTGTCATGTAATGCAGGCGACATCAGTCTTCGTATTCAGATTGGATGCAATCAGAAAATTGTAGAAGAAATAATTTCTGAGCTTGCAGTTTCTGAAGCTATTATCGATTATGAAATACAGGACGAGGATGTTATGATAGATGTGTTTATTTCTATAGGAGGAAAAGTACAATGAGTTTTTATGAGCTGAATCCAGAACCAAGAGCATTGCTAATTACTACATTTTTTATTTTGATTTGTACTAGTATGTACTGTATTCCGATAGTTTATCGAAGAAATAAATTACTTCCTAAAATACTAGTGCCTTGCTGTAGTATGTTGTGTTTAGCAGTAACAGCTCTTCTCGCTGCAATTTTTCGTACAATAGATGAAGGCTTAATCATGTCACTTTACAGTAAATGGATAATTGAAATACCTGTAGTTTTTCTACTTTTGTTGATGCTTGCTATTGCCGATTATCTTGTATTTATAATTATAAGAGAATATGATTATCGCAGGCATTCTATTACAAGCTCGTCAATTAAGGAGAGTATCGACCATTTGACGACGGGACTGTGCTTTGCTCGCCCTGATGGTGTGGTTGTACTTATGAATCATCGTATGGATGAGCTATGTCACCAGATTATTGGGACTGACCTGCAAAATGCAAATCTGTATTGGGAAATACTATCTCATGGCGATAATTTGCAAAATGTCGAGCGATTATCTGAAGGAGACCAGCCATCTTTTTGCTTATCAGATGGAACTGTATGGACGT
Source organism: Intestinibacter sp. (assembly GCF_034113885.1). GTDB lineage: Bacteria > Bacillota > Clostridia > Peptostreptococcales > Peptostreptococcaceae > Intestinibacter. The sequence continues at coordinate 14,993 of NZ_JAXEWM010000104.1, read as the reverse complement.
TTAAAAAAGAAATATTAGATGGAGTATTTCAGCTGAGTGCAGCAGATACAACACAGGAATACAAACTGATTGATCAATTAAAAGAGAAAAACAAAGAACTTCGAGCTATGAATCTAAGAATCCGTCAGTATCGCAAAAAGGTCGATGATTATATAAGAGAAAAAGAACGCCTAGAAACCAAGGTCAATATTCATAATCAGCTAGGTCAGGCGCTTCTTGTATCACGTTATTACCTGAAGAATCACAACAGCAACACAAAAGAGATTCTAGATATGTGGAAACACAATATAGAAATGCTCAACATGGAAGTAGAATCAGCTTCTGCTACAGACCAGTTTCAAACACTTCTAGAAGTTGCACGCTCAGCAGGTATCACAGTTAAAATTGAGGGTGAAGCTCCAAAAGAAAAAGAACTTAAACAGCTGTTTACTACAGCTAGTATAGAAGCATTGACTAATGCAGTTCGTCATGCCGATGCAAAACATATAAACATAAAATTATCACAGACTGAGGATACATTTATTATAAGTTTTTCAAATGATGGGAAACTACCTGCAGAAAAAATAATAGAAGGCGGTGGACTTAGCTCCTTGCGTAAAAAGGTGGAGCAGCACTATGGAGAAATGGAAATAACAACTATTCCTCAGTTTACTCTAACGCTGAGACTGAGAAAGGAAAAGGGTGATGCTAAATGGTAAAAGTACTAATTGTAGAAGATGATCCCATGGCACGCAAGCTTTTAGAAATTTTTATCAATAATAGTGAAAACTATGAGATTGTAAATTCAATAGAAAGTGCAGCTATGGCAGAATTTTACTGCCTGACAAATCCCGTCGACGTAATTCTGATGGATGTGTGCACCGCTATGGAATCGAATGGACTGGAGGCTGCCGAGAAAATTAAGAGTAAATTTCCAGCGATTAAGGTGATTATTATTACGAGTCAGCCTGAATGTAGCTTTATTGACAGGGCACACTCTATTGGTGTCGACAGCTTTTGGTATAAAGAGGCAGAGGCTGAAAAAATACTCGAGGTACTCGACCGCACTATGGCAGGCGAATCTGTATATCCAGATAGCACATTATCCCTGAAAATTGGGGAGGCATTCAGTGAAGAATTTTCAGAGCGCGAACTGGAAATCCTTCGAGAATTGATCAACGGAGAAACAGATGCAGCCATTGCAAATAAGCTCCATCTATCTCTGCGCACAGTTAAAGGATACATACAGGATATGCGTCTCAAAACAGGATTTAGAAATAGAACCGAGCTTGCCGTTCGTGTCAGAGAAAGCGGTCTTGTAATTAACGAGCATAAAAATAAAGAAGAATAAAAATTTTCAAGTCTCATCTGTACGAAAATTTGCACTAAAGTACGTTATGAAAAAAAATAAACTTTGTTATCATATATAGTATATTGGGGTACTGTTGTATTTTTTAAAAAATTTTAAACAAAATACGATAATAGAGAAAGGATATTATATATGATAAAAGTAGTAAATTCTTATAGTGAAAATGCAAAAGAGCTTTATGATAATTGTAATTTGTATTATAACGATAATATATTTATAGCTGAATATAATTTTCCAAATAAAGATGAGGTTAAATGTAGAATTCACAGCCATGATGAATATGAATTTTTTGTTCCTTATACTCCAGTGCCTTTTCTAGTAAATGAAGATAGTATATTTTTCGGAGAGAGAGGATATATTTATCCAGCTAAAAGTAATTCAAATCACGGCATAAAATACGGTCTTTCTAATGTAGAATATACAGACATTCTCGTAAAAAAAGAGTATTTAGAACAAATAATGATGGAATTAAATTGTTCAGATGAGATATTTAATCATCCTATATATTTATCAAGAGAATTGAAGTTTTATTTACATATTTTTGAGCAAGAGTTTCTAAAAAACGATCAAAAGGATTTAGTCAAACTAGATATGGTTGCAAATCTTTTTTGTAGAGAATTGATTAGTGGAAGCGTAAATAAGGATGTCGACATTTTTAAAGAAAAACAAAGCTATCAAAAGGGAATTTATTTAGTTGCCGATTTTATAAATCATAATTATGATAAAGAAATAAAAATAGAAGAAATGGCTAAATTAGCAGGTTTATCAAAAAATTACTTCGGCTTTGCGTTTAAAAAGGCATTAGGTGAAACTCCACACTCCTATTTAATAAAAATAAGAATATCAAAGGCAAAAGTCCTTTTAGAGGCTACAGATTACTCTTTAAATGAAATAGCTAGCAAAATTGGATTTAAAAAGGCGAGCTCATTTACGTCTCAATTTAAGGCATCTACAGGCATGCTACCATCTAAGTATAGAGAGTACAGTAGAAAGGACTACTAAATTTATAATTTAATACGCGTTAAAAAAGCTCTTTTGATAATAAAATTTATCGTAAAGGGCTTTATTTATTGCCATTATAAGCATACTTAGTGCATTGTGTATATATTTAACAACTTTGTGATACAGGTTTTATAATAATTAGGAAACATGCTATTATATAGATAAATAGTAATTTCAAGGGTTATATTATTCTATAGGTATAACTCTTTTGTTTTAATGTTACAAATTAAAAATAAAAATCGAAAATCAATGAATATTCAAGATCATAGGTAAATACACAATAGCTACAAAAAACACTATCACAAAGTTGTTAAATATAATTACAATGGTTAGAGTTGCAAGGTATTAGGTCTTTAAGAGGAGGATTTTCTTATAATATGAATGGGAGGAGATAAAATGAAGCTTTATTTGACTAGCAGCCCAATCGGTGCGTACAGACAATGGGGGCAACAGGATTATCCAGGAGTGAATCCGGCAAATAATCTTGTGGAGGAATTAAAAAAGGACTGGAAGGACGACGCCAAGTGCTTGTTGATAAGTGCTGATCCAGATACATTTGAGATGAACGATGCTATGGCGAGGGATTTTGAGGAAAAATTTGCGAAAAGCGAGCTTTCTGTGGATAGATTTGATGTTTGCGACCATAGAAATGAACAGGACATAATAGAAGATATTTTTTCGTATGATTTTATCATGCTGGGCGGTGGACATGTTCCTACTCAAAACGCGTTTTTCGATGAACTAAAATTAACGCCCAAAATACAAAAATTCGAAGGAATTGTAATGGGAATCAGCGCCGGGACTATGAATTGCGCGAAAATCGTGTACGCTCAGCCTGAATCAGAGGGAGAGAGCATTGATCCGAATTACGAGAGATTTATAGAAGGGCTTGGACTTACTAAATTTATGGTGATTCCTCATTACCAAGCGATAAAGGACGATATACTAGATGGAAAACGAGTTATGGAGGAAATTTCGTATCCTGATAGCATCGGAAGAGAATTTTACGCCTTGACAGATGGAAGCTTTATTTTGCAACGAGATGGAGCTAAGAAGTTGTATGGAGAAGCTTATCTAGTTAAAGACGGCGAAATTAGAAAAATATGCGAAAATAATCAGGTGCTAGATATAGACTAGGAAGGTGATATTATGATAAAACCAATTGTAAAAGACATATTATTTTTAGAGCAAAAATCAGAGCCAGCGACAAAGGACGATGCAGGAGTTATACAGGATTTAATAGACACATTAAAGGCGAACATAAATGGATGCGTGGGACTAGCCGCAAACATGATAGGAGTCAAAAAACGCATATTAGTATTTGCTATAGGGGGCTCAATCATAGTACCTATGGTAAATCCAGTTATAATAAAGAAAGAAAATCCTTACGAAGCAGAAGAAAGCTGCCTATCTCTAACAGGCTCAAGAAAAACGACTAGATACGAAACTATAGAAGTCAAATACCTAGATGCGAAATTCAACGAGAAGCAACAGGTGTTTAAGGGCTTTGTTGCACAGATTATCCAGCATGAGATGGATCATTTTGAGGGAATTATAATTTAAAATAAAAAAGTTACCAGCTGCAAAAACTAACTGGTAACTTTTTTTTACATAGCATCTTCCAACGAATTTTTCCCAGCAGATAGCTTCTTAGATAAAATCACAAAATAAACAACACACAAAACAATCTGCACAAGTGTAGAAGCTGGAGTAGCAAGCCCCACCTTAAACAAAGACACAGGCTCCAACTTACTCATAAAATAAGAAACAGGAATTCTAACACAGAAAGCCCCGACTATCCCTTGAATCATAACAAATGTAGTTTGACCACATCCATTGAAATATCCGACCATAGAGAACATAATAGCAGTGAACAAGCAGTCTATTCCATAAGCCTTCAAGTAATCCCAAGACGCCATGACAACATCCTCCTCTGTAGAGAACAATCCTGAAAGCAGATTTCCATGGAACACTGAGAAGTAGAACATGAAAACACCACAGCATAGAGAAAGCCCAACAGCGTAAAGCAGAACCTTCTTAGATCTGTCGTATTTTTTAGCACCGTAGTTTTGTGCTACAAATGCAGACACAGCCTGAGAAAATGAAGACGGTATAAGCATTATAAATCCTGCAAGCTTTTCAGATATTCCTATACCAGCCGATGCGACTACACCCATTGAATTTCCTATCATCATAATCACCAAAAATGATATATGGACAAGTACGTCCTGTAAAGCTATCGGTGCGCCGTATTTTATTATCTGCGAAGTCAGTTTTTTGTGGAATTTTATACTTTTTAGCGAAAAATCGAAAGGAAGTCCCCTTCTCTTTATTATCACAATTGATAAAATTACACTGATCGCCTGAGCAAACACAGTCGCAAGCGCTGCACCAGTTGCAGCCATTTTAAACAGCCCTACAAATACTAAATCGCCGACGATATTCGCGACGCAAGCTATTGAAACTGTAATAAGAGGAGTTTTCGAATCTCCAAGCCCTCTAAATACACCACCGATCACATTATATGCGATTATAAATGCTGACCCAGCCGCGCAAATTCTCAAATAAGAAACCGTACCATCAAACGCCTCAGCAGGCGCATTTGCAAACGATGAAACAGCAGGTGCAAATGTTACAAATACAGCAGTTATAACGACAGCAACAACAGCAAAAATACAAATTCCGCTGCCGACTACATTTCCTGCTTCAGCCCTCTTTCCTTCGCCGAGCTTTTGACCGATTAATATAGTAATCCCCATAGTAAGACCTGCAATCATCGCAGTTATGACCATCATGACCTGGCTTCCAGTCGAAACAGCAGACACATCAGCCGCATGTCCAAATCTTCCTACTACAAGCAAATCCACAGCTCCGTACATAGTCTGCAAAAACAGCGCTACTAGTATCGGAAACATGAATTTCAATAATGGAGATAATATTTTTCCTTTTGTAAAATCTGATACTTCTGACATTTATTTCCTCCCTTAAATTTACTCTTCTAAATTATTTCTAATTTTACCTAAAACCTTATAAAATACATCTATTTCCTCAGGTGTTATACCTTTTGCCACTTGATTTTCACCTGAATCGATTGCATCTGAAATTTTCCTAGACAGTTCAATTGATTTTTCTGTCAAAATTATTTTCTTCAGGCGTGCATCCTCTGCAACTGGTACTCTCTTAATTAAGTCGTTTTTTTCCATGTTGTTTAGCATAAGGCTCACAGAAGAGCGCTTTAAGTCAAATTCCTTTTCTATGTCCTTTTGGAATATATCTCTCGAGCTATTGTCAGAAATAAAATCTATCACATATGCCTGAGATAAAGTTATCTTGCCGTCTATCGAGCGAATTACGGCCGCATCTATTTTTCTTGAAATTATACGATTTATTTTATCGATATGAAGTCCGAGCTTGGATTTATTTTTCACAAATAACCTCCTCTAAAAAAATGTTTTGTACTAAACTATAATATACTCATATAAATAGTAATGTCAATAGTTAAAATTGAAATTAAAAAATCATTAAACAAACCTTTTGACAAAAATAATTTAACATTATAAAATTAATATTTAAAAAGGGTTATAAGCTTCAAGGAGGGTAAAATGACAGAAAAAAATTGCAGATGTGCACTAGAGCTTACTCACGGCATAATAGGTGGAAAATGGAAATTAAAAATATTATGCCATATAATCAACGGAGATAATCGCTTTTCTACATTGAAAAGAGTTATACCAAACATTACAGAGAAGGTGCTATACACTAATCTAAGAGAATTGGAGCAAAATGGAATAATATACAAGCAGACTATACAGGAGAATAAGAAGATATCGGTATTTTATTACTTAAAAGAGGAGTACGCTGATTTAGAAAAAATAATTTATTTATTGCGTAATTTTACAAAAAAATATGCAAGGCTCAACAATATAGAGATAGATAAGGAAAATTTATACTAATTGTATGATAATGATTATTACTTACAAAAAAGTAAGCTGTTGAGTTGATAATAATTATTGATTAAAATAAATAAAAAAGACAGATAATTAAAAAATGAAGGGAGGTGTCCGTTGTATAAAGCTGTAAACGGACTTTAGACAACGGGATAGCTATTAAGAATAATAAATCGACAATTATATTACTGTCATTGCTCGCAGTATTATCTATTATCTCTCTATTTGTAGGGGTTATAGATATAAGCCCAGCACAAGTGTTGACAGGAGATGCAGATACATTGAAAATATTTCTTGCCTCGAGGATGCCTAGGCTGATGGCGATTTTATGCACAGGGTTTGGCATGAGTGTGGCGGGATTGATTATGCAGCAGCTATGCATGAATAAATTCGTATCGCCGACAACAGGGGCTACGATTTCGTCTTCACAATTTGGGATATTGATGGCGCTTTTACTTATGCCAAACACGACATTGTGGGGAAGGGCGATATTCGCATTTGTATTCGCTATTTTAGGAACTTGGGTATTTGTTTATTTTATTCAGAGGATACAGTTTAAGGAAATGGTCATGGTGCCGTTAGTAGGGATCATGTTTAGCAATGTGATAGGAGGAGTTACTAGCTTTTTAGCATATAAGTTCGAGCTGACACAGGCTTTATCGACTTGGCTAGTCGGCCATTTTTCGATGGTGCTTCGTGGAAGATATGAGATAGTTTATTTAGTAGTTCCGATGATTATTTTGGCTTTTATATATGCTAATCATTTTAATATTGTGGGGATTGGCAAGGATTTTTCTAAAAATCTTGGGGTTCCTTACAACTTAGTTTTATTTATGGGGCTTACGATTGCGGCGATAATCACTGCTTCAGTTGTGGTGGTTGTAGGTTCTATATCTTATATAGGGCTTATCGTTCCAAATATCGTAGCAATGTTTAAGGGTGACAAGATCAGGGGAACCTTGATAGATACGGCTCTGTTTGGGGCTATATTTGTACTTGTCTGCGATATGGTTGGGCGTACTGTGATTGCGCCGTATGAATTGCCTATCGAGCTTATCGTAGGAGTTTTAGGAAGTGTCATTTTCGTGGCTTTACTTGTATATCGTTTAAAGCACGGAAGAAAGGCGATTACTTTCGAAAATATAAAGTCGGCATTTTTGCCTAGTATAAAAGGGGGCGTTTTAAATAGATAGTACAATTTACAAAGTCGATGGAGGAATAAAGCTCAGAGAAAAAAGAGCTTTAAATGTAAATACAAAGAAGTTAATCATAATGTCTCTATTAGTTTTAATAGTGGCAGTAGGATATATGCTGGTAGATGTGAATTTTCAAAATGAAAAATTGTTTAATTACGCCTTGAAAATAAGAACTCCAAAATTAATCGCTATGTTTATAACAGCATTTGCAATAGGTTCGGCATCTATAGTATTTCAATCTATTATAAATAATAATATCGTAACTCCGTGCCTTTTAGGGATGAATTCACTATATACGCTGATACATACAGCTGTAGTATTTTTTATAGGCTCAGGAAGTGTACTAGCTAGTAACTCGAATGTTTCGTTTGTAGTGGATTTAGCGATAATGGGCGTGGTTGCGACATTTATATATAGCTATCTTTTCAAATTGACAAAGCACAACATTTTATATGTATTGCTGATAGGGACTGTTTTGACGTCGTTTTTCTCTAGTATTCAGAGCACTTTGATTAGAGTTATGGATCCGAATGAATACGACACGCTTTTGACGTCGCTAGTAGCTAGCTTTTCTAATGTAAATTCAGAAATTATAGTGCTATCTGTAATTTTATTAGCTGTGATTGTATACGCCTTGAGAAAGGAAATCGCACTTTTAGATGTGATCACACTTGGCAAGGATCAAGCCATAAACTTAGGTGTAGACTACGATAAATGCATACGTAAGCTACTATTAGGAGTAACTCTTTGCATCGCGGTGGCAACTGCAATGGTGGGGCCGATATCGTTTCTAGGACTTATCGTAGCAAATTTATCGAGACAGCTATTTAAGACTTACAGGCATAGCTATTTGATATTAGGTACTAGTCTATTTGGGATGATCGTGCTTATCGGAGGACAGCTGTTAGTAGAGCAGGTATTTGTTTATTCAGTGCCTGTGAGTGTATTTATTACAGTAGGAGGCGGAATTTACTTCTTATATCTTCTGCTGAATAAGAGGAGGTAAAAATGATAGTTAGAGATTTAAGTAAAAAATACGACGGAAATCCAGTTGTAAATTCTGTCAGCTTTGAGATACCAAAGGGCAAGGTTACATCGTTTATCGGACCTAATGGAGCAGGTAAATCTACTGTAATGGGTATGATATCTAGGCTAACTGAAAAAAGTGCAGGAGATGTAATTTTTGAAGGAAAGGATATCTCAGAGTGGAAGAGCAAGGACTTGTCAAAGCGTCTGGCTATTTTGACACAGAGCAACAATATCCAGATGAAGCTGACAGTTAGAGAGCTTATATCGTTTGGTCGTTTTCCACATTCAGGTAATCGCCTGACTCAGGAGGACCACGAGATTGTCGACAAGGCTATATCTTATATGGAATTAGAGGAATTTGAGGATAGATTTATCGATGAATTATCTGGAGGACAGAGACAGCGTGCATATATAGCGATGGTAATTGCTCAGGATACAGAATATGTACTTTTAGATGAGCCTACTAATAACCTAGACATCTACCACGCGACAAATATGATGAAAATAGCCAGAAGACTTTGCGACGATCTAGGAAAGACAGTTATCCTAGTACTTCACGAAATCAATTACGCAGCCTTCTATTCCGATTATATATGTGCGTTTAAAAAGGGCGAAATCGTGAAATTCGGAAAGGTAGAAGATGTGATAACTAAGGAAGAGTTATCAAGGATATACAATGTAGATTTTGAAATTATGCAGATAGAAGGAAAACCACTTTCTATCTATTATTAGAAAAAGGAGAATTTTTGACATGAAAAAGAGATTATTGACATTATTATTAGGTATAGTTATGATGTTCAGCGTTGTTGGTTGCAGCCAAAGCCAATCGAGTGAATCATCAAAATCAGAAGAAAAATCAACAATTACAATTAAAAGCTTAAATGGAAATAAGGAAGAAATAGACCTAAAGGTACCATATGATCCTCAGCGTATAGCAGTTTTAGATTTAGCTGCATTAGATATTTTAGATAACTTAGGAGTGGGCGATAGAGTAGTAGGATCAGCAGATACTTCAATAGATTACTTATCATCTTACTCAAACAATGATAAAATTACAAATCTTGGAACTATAAAAGAGGCTGATTTAGAAGCAGTTATGGAATGTGAGCCAGACGTGATATTTATAGGTGGTCGTCTAGCAGGATCTTATGACAAGCTTAGTGAAATAGCTCCTGTAGTTTATTTATCTACTGATACAGAGGTTGGCGTAGTACAAAGTGTGACTGATAACGCAACTACTATAGCATCTATGTTCGGCTTAGAATCAAAGGTAGAAGAAAAGCTAGCTGGATTTGCCGCTAGAATAGAAGAATTATCAAAGGTAGCTGACGGTAAAACTGCATTAGTAGGTATGACTACAAGTGGAAGCTTCAACCTTCTTGGAAATGATGGAAGATGCTCTATAATAGGAAACGAAATCGGATTTGAAAATCTTACAACAGAATCAACAGCTGAGGGCGGTGGCTCTGAAAAAGGTGGAAAAGGCGAATCAGGTAAAACATCATCTCACGGTAACGAGGCATCTTTTGAGACAGTATTAGAAAAAAATCCTGATTATATATTTGTAATGGACCGTGACAGTGCTATAGGTGCAGAAGGAGCTCAATTAGCTAAGGAAATAATGGAAAACGAATTAGTTGAGGAAACTGATGCACATGCTAACGGAAATATAGTTTATTTAGAAAACCCAGTTGTATGGTATACAGCAGAAGGTGGTATAACAGCTTTAGATGTTATGTTATCTGATTTAGAAAGTGCATTATTAAAATAATATTTATAAATAAAAGCTCTGGAACTTTTTAGAAGAGATTCAGAGTTTTTTTGTCACTAAGGATGTAATGGAAATAATGACAGATATCAGAAAAGAATGGGGATTAGTTTACCCAGAAGAAAGATAAGCAGTTTGGATAATTTTTACAGTACTTTATAATCGATAAATTGTGGTAGAATCAATAGTATAGCAATACAAAATAACAGGGGGAAACGTAATGAATAATATTTTACTTACAGGTGAAGTACAAGTTGGTAAAAGCACAATAATTCAAAAAGTCTTAGATTTGTTAAAAAAGGATTACGACTTGAAAATCGGTGGATATAGAGGTACGAGAGTCTTAATAGAAGAAGAAAACAAAACTATACTGAGATTTGGCATGAATTCACTTAGTGATAATTCCTCTTATAAGGTTCTTCAAAATGAAATTATCGATGGTAAAAACAACGTTACAATTTATTCAGAGAGCTTTGATGAATACGCTCCCAAGCTAAAAGCTGATTTAGAAAACTGCAATCTAATAATACTAGATGAAATAGGATTTGCCGAAAGCAATTCGTCTAAATATCTAGAGGTTTTAAATCAAGTCCTAGACAGCGATAAGGTAGTATTTGGTGTTTTGAAAAAATGGGATTGTCCTGTAGTCAATGGTGTAAGAGATAGACAGGATGTAATCTTATTTAATATAGATGAAGACAACAGAGATTACATATACAACGAGATATATTTGACTTTACGTGATTTATTTGTGTAGCTTCTTATATACTGTTTACAAATAGGGGTTTAGTAGATAGAAGTATAATTTATAGTAATTTGACAGATAATATATTAAATAAAACTTAAATGGAGTGAAAAGATGAATAATATACTAGAACAAGCTAAATCAATTAAGGATACTATAATAGAGTACAGAAGAACTATACATGCAAACCCTGAAGTAGGTGCAGAGCTTCCAAAGACTAAGGCTTACGTTATGGATAAGCTTAGAGAATTTGGATACGAACCACAAGAAATTTGTGAAAGTGGAATAGTAGCGACTATCGAGGGCTCAAAGCCAGGCAAGACATTTTTACTTAGAGCAGACATGGATGCGCTTCCAATGCAGGAGAACACATCATGTGACTTCAAATCAAACAACGGAAGCATGCATGCTTGTGGACACGACATGCATACAGCGATGCTACTTGGAGCAGCAAAATTACTTAAAGACAACCAAGATCAAATAGAAGGAACTGTGAAATTAGTATTCCAACCAGATGAAGAGGGCTTCACTGGAGCGAAGAAAATGATAAAGGCAGGAGTTTTAGAAAATCCTAAGGTAGATGCAGCTATGGCGATGCATGTCCACTCAGGTTCACCTTCAAATCTAGTCTTATGTGGTCTAGGAACTAGTATCGCAGGGTGCATCAGATTTAGAATAAATGTAAAAGGAACAGGATGCCACGGTGCTATGCCAGAGACAGGAGTCGACCCGATAAATATAGCTTCACATATTTATCTTTCTCTACAAGAGCTAATAAGCAGAGAAGTATCAGCTACAGAATCTGCTGTCCTTACAATAGGTAAATTCGCTGGAGGAGATGCTCCGAATATAATTCCAGGAGAAGTTGTGATGGAGGGGACTATCAGAAGCTTAAATAAGGAAATAGGCGAATTTATATTTGACAGAATGAACGATATAGTTACGTCTACAGCTAAGATGTTCCGTGGAGAGGCAGAATTAATCGAGCTATCATCAGTTCCACCACTTGCCAATGATAAGGAGCTAGCAAATGAAGTCGTAGGATATATGAAGGACATCGTAGGAGACAAGTCTGTCGTAGTATTTGAAGGTGGCGGAATGGGCTCTGAGGATTTCGCATCTTATTCATATGAAGTACCGAGCTTATACATCATGTTAGGTGCAGGTAGCAAACAAGAAAACGAACTATACGGCGAGCCTATGCACAATGAAAAGGTAGTCTTCAACGAAGACATACTTCCAACAGGAGCGGCTATCCACGCTTATAGTGCTATAATGTGGCTAAAAAATCACAAATAGATTTTAGATAAAAATTGAAACTTTCTTGATTTTTAGTAATTTTATTTACTTTAATTCAAGAAAGTTTTTTTGTGCCCAATAAATGGCAATAAGTTTAAGTAGTAAAAAATAGAAATAGCAATTATAATAAGAAATATAGGGAAGGAGGAAGGAAAATGAATATAATTGTCTGTGTAGAGGATAATAATGGAATGATGTTCAATAAAAGAAGGGTTAGTCAGGATGTGGCGATCAGAGAGGATATTTACAAAAATTTAGGCGATAAAAAGCTGATTATGAACGCCTATTCTTTTAAGATGTTTGATGCTGACAACAGCGGAAAAGCTATAGTGACAGAGGAAAATCTTCCAATAGACGATAAGGAAAATTTCCAATTCATTGAGGACAAGAAATTAAGCCAATTTGAAGATAGCATAGACAAACTAATAATATATTATTGGAATAGAAGATATCCAAGCAGCTTAAAGTTCGATATCGATATTTCAAACGGCAATTGGGAGATAGCATCAGAGGAGGAGTTTGTCGGAAAATCACATGAAAAAATCACGAAAAAAGTTATTATAAGAAAATAAGACATTGGAGGAAATGAGGAATGAAATTATTGAGATTTTTAATGATATTTATCCTGAGCTTGACTTTGGTAGGTTGTCAACCACTTGATAATCCAGGTGGAGAAAATCCTGACGCACAGCAAGGGATAACTTTAAGCAATTTACCGGAGTATTCAGATGAGGCATTTGTAGAGCTAAATGACAATATGCCTAATTTCGACGAAAAGGACAAGACATCAGAGTCGTTCGAGACATACAGCGATCTTGATAGCTTAGGAAGATGCGGCGTGGCATATGCAAATGTAGGACAAGACCTAATGCCTACAGGAGATAGAGGCAGCATAAGTAGCGTAAAACCAACTGGATGGCAAACTGTCAAATACGATTGTGTAGACGGAAAATATCTATATAACAGATGTCACTTAATCGGATATCAGCTTACTGCAGAAAACGCCAACAAGCAAAACTTAATCACAGGAACTAGATATTTCAACGTAGACGGTATGCTTCCTTTTGAGAATATGGTTGCCGACTACGTAAAAGAAACAAATAACCATGTTTTATATAGAGTTACTCCTGTTTACGATGGCGATGACTTAGTCGCTAAGGGAGTTCAAATAGAAGCCGAGTCTGTTGAAGACGACGGAGAAGGAATTCTGTTTAACGTGTTTGTGTATAACGTTCAACCAGGTGTTACAATAGATTACGCTACAGGCGAAAGTCACTTGAGCACAGACGACGATGCAACAGGTAGCTCTTCTAAGGTAGAAATAAGAGGAAATAAAAATTCAAAGGTTTACCACTGTCCAGGTCAAGCAGCTTACGACGATATGAAAAATTCCGATAACCTAGTTATTTTCGGAAGCGAAAAGGAAGCTCAAGATGCTGGATATAGAAAGGCTAAGAGATAGATACATAAAAAATAGCAAAGTTAGAGGGCTGATTCCAAATAAGGTAATCAGCCTTTTATATATATTAAGGCGTGCAAATACACACTGGTGTGTGTAAATCAACACATTATGGTATAATTATAGAAAATGAGTTAATAATAGAAATAATGTACATTTACGAGAGGAGGAGTCAATTTGGGCTTGTATTTAAATAGCGATAGGTCTTTTAAAAATTATGAAGAATTGTACAGAAGTGATTACTTTGTAGATAAGTCCTTAATAATAGAACATTTGAACAGACTTATCGGTAAGCGCAGTAAATATCTATGTATAACTAGACCAAGGAGATTTGGCAAAACCAGTGTGGCAGATATGATAGCTGCATATTACTCAAAGGCTGTAGACGCTAAGGATATTTTTGATAATTTAAAAATAAGTAAGTCACATGGATACAGCGAAAATTTAAATAAATACAACGTAATAAATATATCCTTCAATAAAATTCCAGATAAAGGAAAAACATACGATGATTATATGAATATGATAAAGAAATCTTTGATTTCAGATATTGTTAAGTATTATCCCTATATCGATCCAGATAAATTTTTTACTATAGGAGATATGCTAGAGAGTACTGGTGATAAATTTATATTTGTACTGGACGAATGGGACTATATATTTAGCAAAAACTTATTTGAAGAAAATCAAGATGACTTTTTGGAATTCTTGGCATTTTTATTAAAAGACCAGCCATTTGTTTTGCTTTGTTACATGACAGGAGTTCTACCAATTAAGAGATACTCAAGTGGTTCGGCGCTTAATATGTTTGATGAGTTTACATTTTTAAAGGATAGAAGATTTGGAGAATTTTTCGGATTTACAAAGGATGAAGTGGCAAAATTATGTGAAGAAAACGGATATATGAACTTTGAGGAGCTCGAAATATGGTATAATGGATATTCCACTGCAAACGGAGTAAAAATATACAACCCTCGCTCTGTAATTAAGGCACTTGAAAATAACTACTGTGAAAGCTATTGGACAAATACCGGAGCCATGGATGAGGTTTCGAAATATCTTAAATATAATACTCTTGAAATTAGAGAAGATGTGATAAGAATGGTTTCAGGAGAGGAGATAGATATAACTATAAATGAAGAATTTAGAGCGGGGCAAGGTGATCCGAAGACTAAGGAAGAAATCTATTCTGCTATGATT